>DIMS01000102.1:0-68844 GCA_002425685.1 Synergistaceae bacterium UBA5560
GCGGCGTTCCGCTTCACCGCGGAGACGACGCCGTCCAGATCCCGGGTGATGGTCTCCGCGAGGTCCGCGATGTTGCGGGCCGCGGTGTTGCTCTCCTCCGCGAGTTTGCGCACCTCCTCGGCGACCACGGCGAATCCTCTTCCCGCATCGCCCGCCCGAGCCGCCTCGATGGCTGCGTTCAGCGCGAGAAGGTTCGTCTGGTCCGCGATCTGGGAGATCTGGGCGACGAAACCCTGGATGTTCCTCGCCCGGGTTCCCAGCTCCACCACGGCTCCGGCGGCGTTCTCCGAATCGACGGCCACGCTGCGGATGCTTTCCACGGCTTTCTTCACAGCGGCAATGCCCGTTTGGCCCTCCTCTTCGGCGTGTTGAACCTGCTCCGCCGTATCCGCGCTGCGCTGTGCCGCCGTCTGGGCTCCGGCGGCGACTTCCTCGACGCTGGCGTTGATCTCCTGCCCCGCTGCGGCAAGGCTTTCCATGGCTTCGCTCACGCGCTCAACGCCGTCTTTCGTCTCTCCCACGGCATCGTTCGTCCTGCGGGACAGCTCGTTGAGGACGCCGGCAGTGTCCTCAACCCGGGAGCCCGCGGCGAGAATGCCGGAAATGGTGTTCCGGAGCGTTTGGGCCATTTCGTCCAGGGCTTGTCCCATTTCGGCGATTTCGTCGGACCCGGTGGTGTCGAACGTGGCCTGGAGGTTGCCTCCGGCGAAGGTGTGGACTCCCGCGCGGATCGAGGCGAGGGGCTTCACGATGGCCCGGGAGATGGTGACGCCGAAGAGGACGGCCAGAAGCAGCGAACCGAGGGGAATAAGGACGAGGAGGCGGTTCGCTCTGTTGGTCCGGATTTCGTTTTCCGCATTCGCCTGCTCCGCTCGCGTTACCCGGGATGCGGCGAGGGCGACGAGCTTCTCCTGAACGGCTCGGGACTGGCGGCGCACGTTCTGCTTGAACTGCTTGAACGCCTCTTCCTTCTTGCCGCCCGTCGCGAGTTCCGTCATGAATTTCCACGCCCGCCGGTAGTTCATGACGTCAAGGGAGAGTTTCTTCAAAAGTTCCTGTTCTTCTTCGTCGAGGTCCGTCTTCGCGAACTTTTCGAGAAGGTCATCGTTTGTTTGGGAAAGCGCCGAGAGGCGGCTTCTGATGTCGGCGATCTCTTTTTCCTCCGTTTCCAGGATCAGGTGAAAGAGGAGTGCCTCCACTTCGTTCTGGTTCGTCCGGAACGCCTCCACCAGCCCCAGGGGAACGAGGTTGTCCCGGTACATGGCGGAGAGTGACGCAGCGCTCCGGGCATTGTAGGAGTAGCCGGTCCAGCTGACGAAGAGCATGAGGGCGACGAGAATCCCGACGAGGCCGAGGATCTTCGTTGCCGTTTTCAGATCACGCATCCAGCGCATGCGCACACGTCCTTTCCGGGGATGTTTCGTGGCCTGCGATTCTCGGAGTTTCTGTTTTCAGAGGTTCCAGGGAAGGAGCGCGCATGAGAAGGGCGCAGAGCCCTTCTCAGGGGTATCTCGGCCTGTTCTCGATGCGACGGGCGAATTCCTCGATGTCGATGGTGCTCATGAGGGTGTTGTTCTCACGCCACAGTTTTTCCAGCCGGGGGGGCAACTCCGTGGTGGCGCAAGGGAATGCGTCGCACTGGAAGCAGTAGTCCACTTCGTGCTCCCGCACGCAGTGCTGCACGCGGCAGGCCTGGAAGAGGCAGCTCCCGCTGCGGCATCCCCGACATTCTCCATTTGCGAGATGATCGAGAAGGCGCCGGAACGCCGCGTACTCGGTAAAGACGGGGGTGTGGGCGGCGAAACGTTCGGCGTAGGTGTGGAAGTTCTCTCCAAGGAGGGAAATGAGTTCCTGTGCAGCCTTACGGACCTGTCCGTCCGCGAAGGCGATGCACTTGCCGCAGTCGAGACCGCACGGGGCGATGCGATGAAGCAGTTCCTCGTAGGGCATGTGTTTCTTCCTCCCGATCGTTCAGCTTTCCCCGCCCTCGGCGAGGAGTCCCTGCTCCCGAGCCATCTGTTCGATGGTGCGGAATTCCACGTTCTGAGGATCCTCGGGATGTCCCTGGTACGTTATGGTGCCGGCGATGCGCGGCGGATCACCGGTCTGCGGATCCTCGATGGAGACGCACAGGAGAACCGTGTAGCCTTCCTTCTTGAGTGCCTGGATGATTTTCTCCATGCCGAGAATGGCGGGTTTCTTCATGGTTGCCACGTGTGACACCGTCCTCATGTTAATTTCAACCATGCAAAGTATAGCACGAATCACCGGCGAACGAATCCGTCGTTTCGGCACAATTTTTCCGGCCCGGGCATCGTGTGTCGGCCCGGTCGCGTCGGGAGGCCGACTCCGCCCCCGGAGCGCGGGAGCGAGTGGTGCGCCTGTTACGGAACTGGGCCTGGTCTGTGGAGGGCGTGTTACGTTCCTCCTCTACCCTTGATGGCGTCGGAAACGCCGGGCACCGGAGTGCGGCGAAACATCCGGCCCGCCGGAGGAGGGCGGAGGCGGAGCATGCACACCCTGGAGTCGAGCGTTCCCGGGGGTATGGTGTCGCAGCGGATTTCGCGACGAACAGACACGGAGGTGGAGGAAATGACATTCAAAACACGCCTGACGCTCTGTACTTTCGCAGTGCTCCTGGTGACCCTGGGCCTGGCCGGAACCGCCTATTACCGGAGCGGGGGCATCATTCTCCGTCAGGCGGATCAAAGCGAGAGCACCGCCGGCCGGTCTAGCGCCCAGGCCTTCGAGAACTGGTTCCGGGGGCTCGAAAACGTTCTCGGAACCGCGTCGCGCAACATGGCCTACATGATCGAGAACTTGGGCATTCTTCCCGGCACCATGGGGGACTATGTGCGGGATCTCACGGAGCAGTCCCGGGAGAAGGGGTTTCTGGACCTGTATCTTGCCCTGCCCGACAGAAGCCTTCTCGACGGGAACGCTTGGTTTCCTCCGGAGGAGTACGACTCGAGGGAGAGCGAGTGGTATCGGGAGGCCGTCGCCGCAAAGGGATTCGTCCTCACCGCCCCTCACGAGGATATCAAGACGGGCGAGACCGTGGTCACCCTTGCCGTTCCCGTCGCCTCCCTCTACGACGACAAGAGGCTCTTCGGCGTCTTCGCCGCGGATGTCCGGATCGGTGATCTGGGAATCCGGGCCGGTGGCGAAGGAAAGACGGGACGTGTCTTTCTTCTCGACCGGGAGAATCGCATCCTCGCCGGTCCCGATCCCGCGCTCGCCCTTCGTCCCCTGGAAGAGGCGGGGACGTGGACGTCGGACATCGCCTCCATCCCCGAGGACGGAACGAGTCTGCGGGTGGCGGGCGGCGAAGGAGCGCGGCGGATCTACGGGTACGCCCTTCCCTACGGTCTCCGGCTCGTGAACGTGGTGGACGAGGCGGAGACACTGCGTCCCGTGATGCGTCTCGGCCTGGAGCAGCTTCTGCTCGCCCTCGCCGCGGCGGTCGCGGTGGGGCTGCTTGTTTTCGGCGTGGGCAGAAGTCTCACCGTGCCCGTGGAGGCACTGCTCCGAGTTTCCCGGAGCGTCGTGGAGGGCAACCTCCTCGTGGAGGTCCGTGCGTCCGGGGCGGACGAGATGGCCCGGATCGGCGGCGCGCTGAACGGCATCATCGCCCGGAGCCGGGAGATGCTTCTCCGCCTGCGCGGGGACGGTCGCCGCATCGGTGCCGAGGCGAAAGAGCTGGAGGCGGTTGCCGGAACGATCTCCGGCGTCGTGCTCCGGGTGGAGACGGAGTGTGCGGGACTGAAGGAGCGGATGGCGGAGAACATGCTTGCCCTGGAATCCGCCCTGGAGACGACCCTCCGGACCGCCGAGGGGGCGGAGGCCGTGGCCGGAGCGTCGGGGCGTTCGAGAGAGGATATCCTTGCCCTGCGCGACGAGGCGGAGGCGGCCCGGACCATCGGGGCGGTCGCCAGCGATGCCGTCCGCTCCATGGCGCAGGGGTTCGAGCACATCGACGGGGCGGTGCTCCGTCTCCGGCAGGAGGCGGAGCAGATCGGCGGCATGGTGGAATCCATCTCCGCCGTGGCGGCTCAGACGAACCTGCTCGCGCTCAACGCCGCCATCGAAGCCGCCCGGGCCGGTGCCGCGGGGAAGGGGTTTGCCGTGGTGGCCGAAGAAGTGCGCAAGCTCGCCGGAGAAAGCCGGAAGGCGGCGGAACGGGTGGGTGTTCTCGCGGGAATCATTCTGGAAGGGACCGAAGGAGTGTTCCTCGCCGCGGAAGAGGGGCGGGAACTCGGTGTGCGCGGGTTGGAGCGTTTTTCCGACATGGAGGCCCGCATGACGGAAGTGCACCGTATGGTGGAGGCCGTCACCGCCCGCATGAGCGACACCGCCGAAACCGCCTCCCTGCAGGCGGGACGGAACCGAGAGATCGCCCTTGCGGTGGAGCGGGTCACTCAGAGTGTCGCCGGAACGGACGCCACAACCGGGGCCATCTCCATGACCCTGTCGGATCTCACGGGAGGAATGCGGCGGCTTCGCCAGACCGCCCTGGAGCTCAACGAGCTGCTTGAGACGTCGGAACGGCAGCTCGAAGGATACGTGCTCGACGACTCCGCGCCCGAACTGGTTCCCTGTCAGGGCCGCTCCGACCCGGCGGCGGAGGTACTCGCTTCCGAGCTGCACCGGCTCGGCCGCGCCCGGCCGCCCCGGAAAACGACCGCTCCGCTTCCGTCACCCCTGCCGGCTCCGTCGAAAAGAAACCGACACGTCGCCGGAGCGGCATGATTCGCACGAAACGGTTCCGGGACGCGTTCTCCCTTTCGTGCGAGAGAGAGGGGCTTGTTTTTTTCAGAGAAAGTCCGACCTGTTCCCGGTTCGGACGAAGAACACCCGGAGGTGCCTGTTTTCTTTAACCAAGAGTAGAAGCCTCGTGGCAGACGCATCAGGGCAGGGTTTGCTCGCGGGAGGTCCTCCGGCCGGTCCGTCCACCCGGAATGCATGGTATCATCGGAACGATGCGGCAGCATGATCCGTGATGCGTTTCGAGGGGGAGTGGAATGGACATGCTCGTGCGGTTTTTCGAGCGGAGGTTGTTTCGTGCGTCGCGACGTCTCGTTCCCGTCCCTGCCGACGTTGCCTTCGACCGGGAGGAAGTTCGTTTCGCCTCCCTGGACGGAACACCCCTGTGGGGGTGGCACGTGGCTCCCCGGGGCCGGGGAGTCGCCGCGCCGGGAGCGTGTCTTCTCGTGTGTCACGGCAACTCGGGCAACCTCTCGACGCCCTTCCGGGTCGGGCTGATGGAGACCCTGGCCCTGACGGGGGCGCGCTTCTTCATCTTCGACTACCGCGGCTTCGGCAAGAGCGGCGGCGTTCCCACCGAGGCGGGGGCCTGTCTGGACGCCGAGGCGGCGTGGCGCCATCTTGTGGAGGAAAGAAGGGTGAACGCGAAATCGGTGGGAATCTTCGGGCGTTCTCTGGGAAGTCCCTTCGCGGCGAAGCTCGCCGCGGATCACCCGGAGACGCCCTTTCTGGTTCTGGAGTCGGCCTTCCGCTCTCTTTCCTCCATGGCGAGGGTGCGGTGTCCTTGGCTGCCCGCATCGTGGGCGGAGCGTCTCTGCGGAGAGCGCTTCGTCACGGAACACCACCTCCGGCGTTTGCGGACGGGCGTTCCCGTCCTCTTTCTCCACGGCACGGCGGACCGGCTGGTGCCCTTTCGGGAGGGGGAGCGCCTCTTCGAGGGCTTTCCCGGAAAAAAGGCACTCGTCGTCTTTGACGGCGCGGGGCACATGGGCTACCTGTCGCACCGCGACGCCTATCTGGAGGGCTTTCGCGCGGGGCTCGCGGAGCTGCTCGGGGATGTCCCCTGGTGAGGGGACGAAGGCCGGACCTGCGGTCTCTTTCCTGCCGCCCCGAAGCATGTGGACCGAAAGCGCGGCCCGGGATCACTCCAGGCCGAGGCGGCTTGCCAGGGAACGCAGTTCCTTTTCTGCGCTTCCCACGTAGACGGACTGATTGTGGAAGAGCACGCCCACGGGCTGGCCGTTGTGCGCGTTGGCAAGCTCCGTGAGGAGCATCCGGGCGCCCCGGACGTAGCGCCGCACTTTCTCGAACTTCTCCAGATCCTCCGGAGAGAGCGTGGTGTTGCCGAGATTCGTTTCCTCCGGGTGCTGTATCTGCTTCAGCCATCCTGTCTGCTTCATCCACACGGGTGAGCCCTCCTTGACGTGGTCTCCGCTTTCCGGTGTCTTTTTTCGCACGCTTCCCGCCTGTTTCGTGCCGCCGTCCGTCCGTGGGATCGAGGACTCTCACAGGGTCCTTTCTCCGCATGTTTCGGGCATCCCAGGCGTGGTGTCGCATCGCCGGACAAGGTGTCCTTTCTCCACATGTTTCGGACATCCTCCGGGGAAATACCTTCCGTCCCGAAACCTTTTTCCGTCGTGGTGCGACGCCTGCGCGTTGCTGCAACGCAGACGATTCCCGCGTGTGTTTGTCCCGCGGTCTTTTTCCGTGGTCTCGTTGTGCCGTGCAAAGGACCGTCGCCGGGGCGGATATGTCGCATAGTAGCAGAAATGGTGGCGGAGAAGTGCCTTCATGAACTAGGATAGACAAAAGAAACGAGACGAGACGGAACCCCCCTTTGCCGGGGAGGTTTCCGAATCTCCCGATTCCTCGGGGACCTGGCGGGAGCGAAGGAAGTGAGCCGCGTCGATGGACAAGGGGCATGACGGAACGACGCAGACGGCCCTGCACGGGCAGGTGGAGCGGATCACCTACGCAGACGACGCCGGGGGCTACGTGGTGGTCAAGGTGCGCGTGAAGGGGCGCTCGGATCTGGTGACGGTGGTGGGAGCGTTCCCCTGCCCTCGGCCGGGGGAGACGGTGCGCTTCGGCGGAACGTGGCAGTCCCATGCGAAGTACGGGGAGCAGTTTCGTGCGGACCGCATGGAGACCACCGCTCCCGCCACCGTCACGGGAATGGAGAAGTACCTCGGCTCCGGCCTCGTCAAGGGCATCGGACCGGTGATGGCGGGGCGAATCGTGCGCGCCTTCGGCATGGACACGCTGGATGTCATCGAGGAAACTCCGGAGCGGCTTCTCGACATCGAAGGGATCGGGGAGAAGCGGCTTGCCCGCATCACCGGGGCATGGGCGGAGCAGAAGGAGATCCGGAACGTCATGCTCTTTCTCCAGTCCCACGGGGTGAGCGCCGGGTTCGCCGTGAAGATCTTTCGCCAGTACGGCAACGCGGCCTTGGCGCTTCTGCGGGAGAACCCCTATCGCCTCGCCACGGACATCTGGGGGATCGGTTTTCTCACGGCGGACCGCATCGCCTCCCGCCTGGGATTTCTCGAGAACTCGCCGCTGCGCCTGGAGGCGGGGGTGCTGCACGTGCTGCACACGCTCGCCGACGAGGGACACGTCTATTGCCCTCGGGACGTGCTGGTGAAGACCTGCCTGGACGTGCTGGGAGAGAAGCGCCGTAAGGACGAGGGCGTCGCGGGAGCGCCGGAGTCGCCCGGATCCGGCGCTGGTCCGGACGGGAGTGCGAGAGGGTGGCCGGAAGGAGTGTCCGCAGAGAGGGCGGAAGGCATGGACGGAGCGGATGCCGTCTCCGGAGAGGCGACAGCGGAGGACATTCTCCGGGCCATCGCCGCCGCGACCGCGGCGAACCGGCTCGTGGTGGACGCGCACACTCCGGAAAGAGGCACGCCGGAGGAAGGTGCGCTTTCCGAGGAGTCGTCGTTTCCGCGGGAACTTTCCGCCAACGGCTGGGAGGAACCCGCCCCCGTGGTGTATCTCGTCAAGTATCACACCTGCGAGGAGGGCATCGCCGCAGGGTTGCTCGGCCTCTGCCGGTGCGGCGCGTCGCCGGAGGGGGAGTTCCCCCCCGCCGCCGTGGAGGCGGTGCTGCGGCGCCTGCCCATCACCTTGGCGGAGGCGCAGCGTGATGCCCTCCGAATGGCCCTCGGCTCCCGGGTGTCCATCATCACCGGAGGCCCCGGAACGGGAAAGACCACCATCCTCAAGGTCCTGCTCGAACTCTTCGCCGTCCGGGGACGGACCGTCCTGCTGGCGGCTCCCACGGGGCGGGCGGCGAAGCGGATGGCCGAGGCCACGGGGCGGGAGGCGAAGACCATCCACCGGCTCCTCGAATACGCGCCCTCCAGGGGAGCCTTTTCCCGGAACGCCTCCCGGCCGCTGGAGTGCGATTTGCTCGTGGTGGACGAGGCGTCCATGATCGACACGGTGCTCATGTACCACCTGGTCATGGCCGTGCCTCCCGGGACGTCCCTGTTGCTTGTGGGGGACATCCACCAGCTTCCCTCCGTGGGGGCGGGAAACGTTCTGTCCGATCTCATCCGCAGCGGGGCCTTTCCCGTGACCACCCTCACGGAGATCTTCCGCCAGGCCCGGGAGAGCCGCATTGTCCTGAACGCCCACCGCATCAACGCGGGCAAAATGCCCCGAACGGAGAGCACCGGAGAGGAGCTGACGGACTTCTACTTCATCGAGAAGGAAGAGCCCGAACGGGTGGCGGACATCATCGTGGCTCTCGTGCGGAACCGGATTCCCCGGCGTTTCGGCCTCGATCCCGTGGAGGACGTCCAGGTGCTCACGCCCATGCACCGGGGGGTCGTGGGGGCGGGCAACCTCAACCTGGTGCTCCAGAAGGCCCTGAATCCCCGCTCCCTCGACGCCGAGGCGGGGTTTCTCCGGGGAGGGCGCGTCTTCGCCGAGGGAGACAAGGTGATGCAGATCCGGAACAACTACGACAAGGAGGTCTTCAACGGCGACATGGGGCGCATTGTCCGGCTGGACCGGGAGGAGCAGACCGTGACGGTCCGCGTGGAGGGGCGGGACGTACCCTACGATTTCTCCGAAATGGACGAGCTGGTGCACGCCTACGCCGTGTCGGTGCACAAGTCCCAGGGGTCGGAGTACCCCGCGGTGGTCATTCCGCTGCTCACCCAGCACTACATGCTGCTCCAGCGGAACCTTCTCTACACGGCGGTGACCCGGGGGAAAAAACTCGTCGTCCTCGTAGGTACCCGAAAAGCCCTGGCCATCGCGGTGCGGAACGACCGCCGGGAGAAGCGCTATTCCCTGCTGACAGAGCGGATCATGGCCGCCCGGAGCGGAGCGGTGTCACCGGCCCCTCCGCCGGGCCGGTGACGGGGCCACCCTGTCGGGGCTCCGGGGTCCGTCCTGAAGAGGCCTCCGCGCTCCGCGGTACTCGACGGGACCGGGACCGGGAACGGAAACGCGGAGGAACATCCCCGGCGCGCTCCTATGTCCAGGGGACGCCCGCCCGTTTTTTCGGATCCTCGCCCATCTCCAGGAGGAAGGCGTCGATGAGGCGCCGGGAGATGCTCGACGGAGGCGGAAGGTCCGGAAGGTCCTCCGGGGAGAACCACCGGGCGTCCTCGATCTCCTTTTCGTCGATGCGGATCTCCCCCGATCCCCAGAGGGCGGTGAAGCCCACCATGAGGGAGTGGGGAAAGGGCCAGGGCTGGCTGGCGACGTAGCGGACGTCCTTCACGGCAACGTGGACTTCCTCGAAGACCTCCCGCGCCACGGCTTCCTCCAGGCTCTCTCCCGGTTCGACGAATCCAGCGAGGACGCTGTAGCGCCCCTTGGGGAAGTGGGGGCTTCTGCCCAGAAGCAGTTGGTTCTCCCGACGCACTGCCACGATGATCGCCGGGGAGACCGGAGGATAGGTCACGAAGGAGCAGGCCGGGCACTCCCGGGCGCGTTCCTTCGCGGAGTTTTGCATCGGACTGCCGCAACGCCCGCAGTAGAGGGTGTTCCGGGTCCAGTTCATGAGTTGGAAGGCCGTTCCCGCCAGGGAGAAGGCCCTCTCTCCGAGCAGTGCCCAGAGGGAGCGGAGGTCCTTCTGGAAAAGATCCCCGGGGATGGGGCAGTCCGGGGGAAGTTCTCCCCAGGCAAGGCGCCTTCCATCCGGAGGGTCGAAGTGCCCAGACCGGAGGAGTTCCCGGGCGAGGGGTGGTTCCTCTCCGAAGGGGAGAGCGGGCGTTGCCCCGGAGCAGAGGAGAATGTCGTTGCCCCGGAAGAGAAACCAGGTGGTCCCGGCGATGCCTCCGTCGCTTCCGTCGTCGGAGTGCACCGGATTCCGGTGGTTGCCGTGCGTATCGTCTGCCGTCATGGGAAATCCCTCCGCAACGGGTCGGGCCGGCGCCGCCTTGGCTGTCTTGCCCGGTCTCCGGTCCGTCCCTGGACGTTTGTGTGACAAAGGACGGGTCTCATTCTACTCCTTTTCCGGCCCTTTGCCGGGGCGAACTCGAAGAAGAGCCATTCGTGCAGAGGAGAACAAACTGGGCCGGGGCAGGGCCGCAAAGGAGCGCGGCGGCGGGGAGACGACATTGTTTCGAGTCCGGCAGCGTGGGGGCGGAGTTTTCCTGGACGTGGTGGCGCGGGAGCGGAGCTTTTTACCGGCGGCACGGGGGGAACTTCTCTGGGTGCCAAAGGTGGATTTTTGTCGGGTTTAGTGGCGCGGCGCGCCTGTTCTGGACGTTGCGGCGCGGAGTGTGCGGCAGGGTCCGTTTTTTCGAAGGAGGTGCGCATGATGGGGACGGCGGAGAAACCGGAAACGGCGGCGAAGAAAAGGCGGCACACCCTTTCCGGGGGTGTGTCGGGGAAAGGGCGGAAACGAGCCTGTCGGTACGGATGCGTCCGCGCCCGCTTGTGTGCGCTGCTTTCCCTTGTGCTGGGGCTCGTGCTCGCCTTTCTGCCCGGGGCCTTCGGAGAGGCGGATTCCTTCGCCGTGGCGTTGCGGACGACACTTCTGGAGAGGAAGACCTTCTTCCGTTATGAGGAAGGCGGCGCCGCCTTCGACCGGCGGAGCGTAGAGGCCGTCCGGGAGCAGGTGCTGCGCGCAGTGCCCGAATTCGACTATCTGGTGGAACGGTGGACCTTCCGGATTGTCCGGGGTGGTGGAAAGAGCGCGGTGGAGGTGCGCATCGACTACTGGGAGAGCCAGGAGCAGCGCGCTTTTGTGGTGCGTCGGGTCGGGGAGATCCTCGCGGAGATCGTCACTCCGGAGATGGACGACTACGGGCGCATCGCCGCGGTGCACGACTTTATCGTTGCCACCGTGGACTACGACCGAACGCTGCGGTGCTTCACCGCCTACGACGCGCTTCGGGGGAAGGCGGTCTGCCACGGTTACGCCCTGCTCGCCTTCGAAATGTACCGTGCCCTCGGCTACGAGGTGCGGATCATCTCCGGAGGCGACCACGCCTGGAACCTGATCCGGGTGGGCGGGGACTGGTACCACGTGGACACCACCTTCGACGATCCCACCTACGACTTTCAGGGGCATTTCACCTCCGAGGAGAAGCGGCGCATCGCCGGGGAGATCCGGAGGGAGTATCTGCTGCAGGACGACGCAACCATGCGACGGAGCGGCCATGTCTGGGACCGAAATGCCTTCCCCCCTGCTCCCGTTCCGTTCCCCGGTCCGTGAAGAAATGCGAAGAAGGAAAACGGAAATGGAAAGAGAAGAAAGGAAAGAGCACGATCCGGAGAACGGAGGCGTGGCACGACGACGCTTCTCCATCGTGCCTCGGAAGACGAAGGCGTTCCAGCCCTGGAGACACCGATTGTTTCAAAAGGGAGCCGCGAAATAGACCGTTTTTTTTGAAAAAAATGGTCTATTTCGCAAACGTGTCCTTGCCGTCCCAGGGACACGTTTCTCCACAGGGGTGTTTAACTCTTTTGAGATGTTTTCCGGTTCGCCTATGCTATACTCGTGTGCGGAGTTTCCGCATCGCGACAGGCGGCGCCCCGCGCCCTGAGGGAGGTGGATCCGTGGCCCGTTCCTTCTTTGGTGGAAAGGAATCGAGAACGTCCCTGTCCATCGATGGGGACGGCCTGCGCTATCTCGAGATCGGGAGGCGCGGCGGAGCCTTTCGCGTGCTGTCGAACCTGATCCAGCCGCTTCCTCCGGGAACGGTGCAGCAGGAGCTGTTGGGAGATCCGACGAAGCTGCTTTCCGCCCTGGAGGAGTTGCGCGCCCGGAGAGGGCGCAGGTTCGTCCTTCCCGTTCACGTGGGACTCCCCTCCCGGGACGTGATGCTCCGGGTGGTGGAGCTGCCCAGGATGAATCCCGAGGACGCCCGGGAGGCGTTCCGGTGGGAGTTCGACAAGTATTTCCCCTTTTCCGTGACCGAGGCGGTGTACGACACGTGTCCCGTGGAGTATCCCGAGGAGGGGGGTGGCGAGAACATGAGGCTCCTCGTGGCCGCCGCTCGGCTGCGCCTGGTGGAGCTGCTCCTGGAGGCCTGCGAGAATGCGGGCATGTCCGTCGCGGGCGTGGAGCCTGCCCTCGCGGGGCTGTTGAGGACCTTCTCCGGGCCGATCCCCTCCGCCGAGGGGGGTTTTCTGTGTCTTTCCGTCGGGCGACTGAGCAGCCACGTCGTCGTGGGCTACCGGACCTCGGGCCTTCTCTTCCGTACGCTCCTCGTGGGGGCCGAGAGTTCCATGGGGTTCGACGAGGCGCTCCACTCCCTCGCCCGGGAGGTGGGGTCCACCATCACCTTTGCGGCGGGACAATTCCGGAACCTCGTCGTGGA
The DNA here is from genome assembly GCA_002425685.1 of Synergistaceae bacterium UBA5560. Classification (GTDB taxonomy): domain Bacteria; phylum Synergistota; class Synergistia; order Synergistales; family Aminiphilaceae; genus Aminiphilus. The sequence continues at coordinate 12,558 of DIMS01000102.1, forward strand.
CCAGGTGCTCGTCTGCGGTACCGCCGTGACTCGGGAGAAGCCCCTGGCGTTTCTCGCGGAAGCACTTCCGCAGGTGGCCGTTCATCCCTTTTCCCTCTGGGATACCTGGGGTCTTGAAGAGCTGCCCGAGGAATCCGGCGGTTGGGAGACCGCCTTCGGCCTCGCGGTGAAGGATTTCGCATGAGTGTTCGTTTCGATCTGAGGCCGGAGAAATATCGCAGCAAAGCCCAGAAGCGGCAGTCGGGGCGCCCCGGACTGGTGCTCGCTGTCCTTTTCGGGGTTTTTCTTGCTCTTGCCTTCGGAAACACGCTGCTCGGCTATTTCCGGCTGGAGTCCCTCAGGAACGAGGCGGCCTCCGTCTCGGAACGGATGTTTTCCCTGGAGCGGCAGGCGAAGGAGCTTGATAGAGAGCTGCAGCGACTGCAGCAGCAGGAAAAACTCCACGCGGAGGTACTCTCCATGGTGCGCGAGGACATTCCCTCCCTGGAATTCCTGGCGGCCCTCGAAGCATCTCTTCCCGGAACGGTGTGGGTGGACCGGATCTCCGTCCGGCCCGGGCGTGCGGAGGCCGAGGGATACGCCTATTCCGAAGGGGATGTGGTGGTCTTCGGCAATGCCCTGTCCAAGGCGACGGTGGTACGGGAGGTAAGTCTTCCCGTCACCAGCGGCGTTGTCCGGGACGGGCGGCGGTTCGTGCGTTTCAGTCTGTCCTGTTCGCTCGCCGACCTCGCCTCGCTGGGCGATGCCTCCGGAGGGGAATGAGATGACGGAAAGGACAAGGCGGTTCTCCGCCGGTTTCGGTGTTTTTTCGCTTCTGCTGATGCTCTTCCTGGTCGTTGCGGTGGCGGGGGGGATTCTCCTGAACCAGCGTCTCCGCGCCCGTTTCGGGGAGGAGGAACGGAGGCTTCTCGACCTGCGGCGTGAAACGGCCGCGATGGAGCGGCATCTGGAGCGCACCTCCGCCCTTTTGGGGCTCTACAAAAACTCTCTCTCCCGCCTGGACGCGTATGTGCTGCAGTTCCCCCGCGACCGGGTGGGATTCTTCTCGGCGGTGGAGAGCGAGCTGACCAAATACGATGTGGAAGTGAAGCGCATCGCTCCCGCTCAGGCCACGGTTTCCGGGCGGACCGCCGTGACCGTGGAGTTCGAGGGACCCTACTACACGATTCTCAAGGCCATGGCGGACTGGAGGGTCATGCCCGTGACGGTGCGCGTGGGCTCTCTGTCCCTCGCCTTCTCCGACAACAAGGGGCGCGTGACGGGATCGACCTTGCTGGAGACGGTGCTGGAAGGAGAGGGAGAACGATGAGTTTCACCGGTGAAGAGTCTCCCTTCGAAGCGCTGTCGGAGCTGCTCCAGGGGGAATCCCCGGGGACCAGGGGGCTGCGGATCCTCCTGTTCGCCCTCTTTCTCGGACTTGCCCTCTTCGAAGGAATGGGTCTGTGGCGCCTCCTGGCCCGAAGCGACATTGTCCCGGGATCTTCCGGGGAGATCGTTCTGGCGGAGGACCGCGCCCGGCTGGAGGGAATGGTGAAGGACTTCTCCGCCACCATGCTTTCCCGGCAGACCAGTCGCCAGCTTGTGGCGCTCACCGTCGCCGCGGACAGGCGTCCCTTCGCACCTTCCGGAGCTTTTGCCCCGGCGGTCNNGCGGTGGAGGTGGCGGCGCCGGCGCAGCCGGCCCGGACGGTGCAGGAGATTCTTCCTCCCTATATGGTGCTCCGGGCGGTGTTCCTCATGGGAGAGAGGCGCAGCGCCGTGCTCGACGTGGAGGGGGAGTCCTCGGAACTCCTGGTGGAACCGGGAACGCGATTCGGCGGAGGGTTGGGCAGGGTGCTTTCCATTTCCGAGAAGAAGGTGGTCGTCTCATGGGCGGGCAGGCGCATGGAACTTCGGATGGAGGAATGACGGTGAATCCCCGGAGCGAACGCCGCGGCACGGGGCTTACGGGAACCCCGGTTCCGGACCGCTCCGGCGGATCGCTTTCCGGAACGTGCCGCGTTCTCCGTGGTCTTCTCTGGAGTCTGGGAGTGCTTCTGGGCGTCCTGGCCTCCGTCCCCGCTTCGGCATCGATTGTTCTTCCGGTCTTCGAGGGAATCGAGGCGAACCAGGGGGGCAACATGCTCATCCTTGAGGCGAAGGGAACGGCACTTCCCCTTCCGGTGGTGCGCGGCGAGGAATCGGGGCGCATCACGCTCTTCTGGCCAGGGGTCTCCCTTCCCGCCGGGGGATGGGAGCGTGTCTACAACCTTCCCATGCTGGACCGGATCTCCCTCATGCAAGAGGAGCGGGGCCTGCGGATGGACGTGGAGTCCCCGCTGCCGCTGTCGCTCAAAGCGCCCGAGGGGGTCCCTCCGCTGCGCCGGATCTCCCTCTTCTTCTCCCCTGCCTATTACCGCCCCCAGGGGCCGTCGCCGACGCCTCCCCCCCCTGCTCCCGCTGCGGGGGATCCCCTCCAGCGGACCACTCCCGTGACGATCGACGTGCGGGACATGGAGCTGCGGAGTGTCTTCCTCATGCTCGGAAGGATGATGAAGTGCAACATCGTCTGCGATCCCTCCCTTCCCACGGAGTCCGTGACGCTCAGCCTGAAGGATGTCCCCTTCAACCAGGCCATGAACTACCTGCTCCGCATGTACGATATCCGCTACGCCCTGGTGGGGAACACCATTCTGGTGGGCAAGCGGGAGAATCTTGCCCGGACCCTGGGGCGGGAGACCACCCGGGTCTTCCGGATCGGCTACGGGGATCCGAAGACGCTTCCCGCACTCATCCAGGGGCTTGTGGACGTGCAGAAGGTGGTGGTGGACGAACGGCTCCGGGAACTCTACGTCACGGCCTCGCCGGAGATCCTCGATGAGGTGGCGCGCTTCCTCGAACGCATCGACCATCCGGGACGGCAGGTCATGGTCCAGGCCAGAATCATCCAGGTCGCCAAGAGCGACAGCGACGAGGTGGAGGCCTCCCTCTCCGCGGTGTACAAGCACTGGTACTTCACCTACGGCCCCGGGGGCGGCGTGATCGGCTACATCGACTCCAACAAACCCGACAGGTACGACCCCGACTACGACGACGACGAGCTTCTCCGGCCCCCCGAGGGCATTGAGCCGGAGAACATCATGAAGAACACCATGCGAATGCTCGACGGAGGGCTCCGGGCCGTCACCGCCAAGGGAAACTCCAACGTGCTCGCCCAGCCGACGGTCATCGCCGTGGACGGCGAGAAGGCGGTGGTGCGCCTCACCCAGCAGATCAAGTATGTCTCCGGGCGGGACGACGCGGGAAACCCCACCTACGGCGACGTGGAGGCGGGGCCCACCCTGGAGATCGTCCCCAGCATCGGCCGGGAGGGGATGATCACCCTCGCCATGAAGCTCGCCACGGGAGACGTGACCTTCAAGGAAAGCTCCAGCTTCCAGGTCCCCGAGTCGAACAAGCAGGAGGTGGAAACCCGGGTGCGGGTCCGCAACGGCGAGCCCTTCGTGGTGGGCGGCCTCTTCGACACCCGTCGCAGCGAGAGCGTGTCGAAGATTCCCATCCTGGGGGACCTGCCCCTGTTGGGAACGCTCTTTCGCACCACGAGCAAATCCGAAAAGACCACCGAGGTGATCATGATCATCGTTCCCTACATTCTGGACATCCCCGAGGGCGGGATCGAGAGCACGGAAATCCGGCGTTCGAGCGCTCCCTGACCGCTCCTCCGGCAGGCCCGGGAGAAAGACCCGCATTTCCCGGCTTGGCAAGGACCATGCTATCGGGTAATCTGTTTCTTTGACGAACCGTCGTAGAACGGACGGGCGTTTGAAATTCGCTCCGCACTGTCGGAAGGATCGGGAGGGTGCGTCCATGGCGCAGGTAGTCGACACCAGTGATTTTTACAGCGGATTGAAGTTCAAGTGGCAGGACAGTGTCTGGGAAGTGCTTGATTTTCAGCATCACAAGATGGGGCGGGGCGGGGCGACGGTGAAGACCAAAGCGAAGAACCTCTTCACGGGATCCATCGTGGAGACGTCCTTCCGTTCCGGCGAGCGGTTCGAGCGGATCATCTTCGACGAGAAGCCCGCCCAGTATCTGTACCAGGAGGGGGAGGGCTACGTCTTCATGGATCTGGACAGCTACGATCAGATTTCCCTGTCGAAGGCGATTCTTGGAGATGCGGTGCTCTTCCTCAAGGACAACCTGGACGTGAACCTGGAGATGTACGAGGGGAAGGTCATGACCATCGAACTCCCGAAGTCGGTGGAGCTCAAGGTGGTGCGGACGGACCCTGGCTTCAAGGGTGACACCGTGTCGGGGAGCGGCAAGCCCGCGACCCTCGAGACGGGGCTCACCATCAGCGTGCCCATGTTCATCAACGAGGGAGAGGTCGTCGTCGTCGATACCCGGACGAGTCAGTACATCGAACGGGCCAAGAAGTAGACGGCCCCGAAGAAGGGCGGAGGTGATCCGACGTGCGTGCGCGGGAGACGATAGCCTACATAAGGGGCATGCTCGATGCCAGAACCTCGCTGGAAGCAGCGGATCGGCAGGTGTACGACGCAATTGTCGCCGCTCTCGCCGCCCTGGCGGAGCAGATCGAGGAGAACGAGCGCCGTGCGGAGGACCAGCAGGAACACCTGGAGGAACTCGCCGGAGAGATCGCGGAACTTCGGGAGGACCTGGACGAGGTGGTGGAATCCTTCGACGGTCCGCAGCGAGGGTCGTCCTGGACCTTCGGCGGTTCCGACGAGGAGGACGACTCCTTTTCGGAAGAGGAGCCCCTCGACGAGGAAGACGATGAGGACGAGGATCTCCTTGACCAGTACGAATCCTGTGTGTGTGTGCACTGCGGCCACGTGTTCTTTTTCGCCCCCGATGCCTACGAGGACGAGGAGGAACTCCAGTGTCCCCAGTGCGGTCGTATGTTCGCGCTGCGGGAGTAGGGAGGTACTGAACGGGAACAGGGACAGGCATGGAGGGGAGGTTCGGATCAGGTGGAGCAGAAAGACCGGGAGCACTTCGATCTCGAAGAGGACGCTGTTCAGGAGGACGAGATGCAGGAGGATGTCGCACCCGAGGAGTTCCGTCCTCAGGCCGACGGTGAGGTTCGTATCTCGGAGGAAGTGATTCTGCAGTTGGCGACCCAGGCCCTCAAGAATGTCCACGGGGTCAAGCCCGCCGGAGCGGGGCCGCTGGCTTCTCTCGGACTGGGGCGGAAGACCACGAACGGCATCCGCATTGCCATCGAGGAGGGCATGCCTCCGCGCATTCTCGTGGACGCCTACATTTCCGTGAAGTACGGAATGCGCATCCCCGATGTCGCCTGGGACGTTCAGGAGTCCGTCAAGGGCCATCTCGAGACGTACACGGGTTATCACGTCAAATCCGTCAACGTCTACGTGCAGAACATCTATCTCAACGAAGCCGAACCGGAGTCGCCGCCCGCGCCTCCCGCTTCCCAGGGACACGGCGGACAGCAGGCAGACACGATACCCCAGACGCCGGGTTTCGTCGTGTCGGGAGACCCCCATCGCCCCGAGGAGGAGCCGGAGAAGGATCAGGAAAACTCCTGATCGTGGGCTGATCGTGAAGGAGCCGGTCTTCGCAGGGCCGGCTCCTGTTCTGTGAGGTGAGGCCCGTGTTCTTGTACTGGAAATCGTCACCGCAAGGAAAGCTCTGGATCTCCGAGAGCGGCGTGCGGACGCTACTGAACGAAAAACTGCCCGAGGGATTTCAGTGCAAAGACGTAGCGCTCTGGGACGAGAAGGGGCTGCTTGTGCCGCGTATCGGCTTCCCCGAGGGGAGCGACGCGGCGGACAGGGAGCGCCTCCGGTCCGCCGCGGAACTGGTCCGGCGGCTCCTGGCTCCTCTGGGCTTCGAGGCCGTGGAGGTCATGTGGCTCGCCGCGGAGAAGCCCTCCGAGGGTGGCTCCCTGGAGAAAATGCTCCACGATCCCCGTGCCTGGGGAGGTGCCGCCGCCCTGCTCGTGGGGCTTGTGCACATGGGTGTCCCCGGTCTCGTGCGGGCGCTTGTCGCCGGAGGAATCGCCTTCGGCGTGGCGTGGTTCGTCCTCGACGTGCGGGGACGGATGATGGTTCGAAATATTCTGCGACGTCTGCGAGGGTGAAGAGTGGAAAGACATTTGCTGCCCCAGAGAAGACGCAGATCCAGGGAGATCGCCCTGCAGCTTCTCTACACGCTGGATCTGCGCCCGGATGAACTGCCCGCATCGGTGCTGGGTACGTTCCCCATGGATTCGGAGGACCCGGAGGTCGTCCGGTACACGAAGGAACTCGTCTTCGGAGTCTGGTCCGAACGGGTCGCCATCGACACTCTGATTCGCACCTACATCGTGAACTGGCGCCCCGAGCGCATGGTCGTCGTGGATCGCGTGGCGGTCCGGATGGCCCTGTACGAGGGGTCCGTGGCGAAGACGACGCCCCTCGCCGTGGCGATCTCCGAGGCGGTGGAACTGGCCAAGGTCTTCGGCACCGAGGAATCGGGACGTTTCGTGAACGGCGTGCTGGGGCGCATCGTCCGCGCCCTGGAGGGACTCGGCACCGACGGCGACGAAGAGGAGAGAAAGAAACGGGATGAGGGAGTTCCGGAAGACACTTCTCACGGTGAGTGAGGTCAACGCCCGGGTCGAGGGGCTGCTCGGAGCGGACTCCCTTCTGCAGAACTGCGTCGTCCGCGGCGAAATCCTGGAACTCAAGCGGCACACCAGTGGACACGTCTATTTCACCGTGGGCGATGCGGGAAGCCGTCTCGCCGCGGTGCTCTTCCGGGGTGACGCCGTGCATGTGCCTCAGTGGCCCCAGGTGGGGGACGAAGTTTTCGTGGAGGGACGCATCGGCGTCTATGCCGCACGCGGCACCTACCAGCTCTATGCCCGCCGCCTCGTCCCCGCGGGCTCGGGCGCCCAGGCCCGGGCCAAGGCGGAGCTGCAGGAGCGCCTTGCCAGGGAAGGCTTCTTCGATCCGCGCCACAAACGCCCCCTGCCGCCCTGGCCGATGCGGGTGGCCCTGGTGACATCCCCTACGGGGGCGGCGGTCCGGGACGTTCTCAAGGTCGCCCGGAAGCGCTTCCCCGCCTGTGCCATCCTGGTTGTTCCCGCGGTCGTCCAGGGGCTCGAGGCCCCGGAGAGTGTCGCCCGTGCCCTCGGCATCGCCGGAAGCACCTCCGGTGTGGAGGTGGTGCTCCTCGTCCGGGGGGGCGGCTCGCGGGACGATCTCGCCGCCTTCGACGACGAGCGGATCGTCCGGGCTCTCCGTTCCTGCCCCGTTCCGGTGGTGACCGGCGTGGGACACGAGGTGGACCAGTCCCTGGCGGATTTCGCCGCGGACGCGGCCTGCCCAACCCCCTCGGCGGCGGCGGAACGGGTGTTTCCCGACAGGCACGCCCTGCTTGCCCAGCTCACGCTCCAGCGGCGTCACCTGTGCCGCAGCGCGGAACGCCGGCTCGGAGGGCGGGAGCAGCATCTGGCCCAGCTCCGGCACCGCATGACCGTGGCGATCTCCCGGGGATCCCTCGCGGAGGCGGAGACCCGGGTCGTCCGGGCCTTCCAGGAGCTCCGTGGGCGTATATCCCAGGGAATCATGCGCGCCGAGGCCCGCCTCGGCGGGCTCGCTGCTGCGCTGGACGTCCTTTCCCCCCTGAGTGTGCTGTCCAGGGGGTTCATCTCCTGCGAGGATGACGGCGGACATCCCGTCGTCTCCGGTGCCGCGCTGCGCCGGGGGGACGGCGTGCGCCTCTGCTTCGCCGACGGAAAGATCGGCGCGGAGGTCACGGAGGAAATGACATTCCACGCACCTGGACCGGGGAAGGAGTGAGAGCGTGTTACCCGAGACGCTGCAATGGAGGGACGGCTCCCTGATCCTCCTGGACCAGAGGGTTCTTCCCGGAGACGTGCACCATCTCGTCTGCCGCGATGTGGAAACCGTGGCCGTCGCCATTGAGACGCTCGCCGTGCGGGGCGCGCCCGCCATCGGCATCGCCGCGGCCTACGGCATGGTCCTCGCCGCTCGTGCGGGAGGACGGAACGCCCTCGCCGGAGCGGAGGAACGCCTTGCCAGGACCCGTCCCACTGCGGTGAACCTCTTCTGGGCGCTGGAACGCATGCTCGCGAAGAGTCGCTTCGAGGGCGACGCGACCCTCGCGGAAGGCCTGCTCGACGAGGCGGTGCGGATCCACGAGGAGGACATCACCATGAACCGCACCATGGGCGCGAACGGAGCGGCCCTGCTTCCGCAGCGGTGCGCCGTTCTGACCCACTGCAACGCCGGCGCTCTGGCGACGGGAGGATACGGCACGGCCCTCGGGGTCATTCGTGCCGCCGTCAGTGCCGGAAAGGACGTGCGGGTCTACGCGGACGAGACCCGCCCGGTGCTCCAGGGTGCGCGCCTCACCGCCTGGGAACTCCGGGAGGAGGGCATCCCCGTGACGCTCGTTTGCGACGGCATGGCGGGGGCGCTCATGGCCTCGGGGCGGGTGGACGCGGTGATCGTGGGAGCGGACCGCATCGCCGCCAACGGCGATGTGGCGAACAAGATCGGCACCTACGGCGTGGCCGTCCTGGCCCGCCACCACGGCATTCCTTTCTATGTGGCGGCTCCGACGAGCACCTTCGACCCATCCCTGCCGCACGGTGCGGCCATCCCCATCGAGGAGCGAAACGGCGAGGAAGTCCGTTCCTTCGGCGGCGCGCGCACAGCCCCCGAGGGCATTCCCGTGTGGAACCCCGCTTTCGATGTCACCCCAGGGGCGCTCATCACGGCTATCATCAGCGAGGAGTCCGTGACGTTTCCTCCCTATCGTTTCGGGGCGGCGGAAAAGGACGTAGGAAAGCTCTGATTAAGAAGGAATCGCCCTCTTTCGATCGCAGGATCAAGTTTTTCCGAGGCGGGCGCGGCATTGTTCAGAGGTTACGTAGAGCGGAGAAGATCTTCTCCATGCCCTCTCCCAAGGAGCCCGATGGCGTAATGCGCCAAGGCGGAACCGACGCACGGGTTTGCTCTTGAGGAACATGTCGCTTTTTCTGCATCCATCGACGTGTTCTCTGTGGGGGGGTGCGGCGTGGGTGTCGCGGCGAGTCGGAGGGAGCGCGTGTCCTTTGCAGACGTTGCCGGAGACGGAGGAGCGGCGTTGTTTTCGAGTTCTTCGGGGATAGAAGGGGGTTGCTCTTTCCGCGGTGAGACATGGAGAATGCGTGTCGTTTTCGGTTTCTCCCGGAGGCGGAGGAGAGATGTCGCTCCGTTTCCGAAGCGCACGCGCCCGGTAGTGGAGCTGCAACGGAAGAGATGCGTCGTTCCGTCCCGCGAAAACACCGCACAGGCTGCACACGTCACGGTGCACAGATAAGGAGATGGAACCGGTGAGAACAGCACGGAATGTCCTTTGCGTTTTTTTCTTCGCACTCCTTTGCACTTTCGGCGTCTGTGCCGTCGCTACGGCGGCGGAGGTCGCCTTCACACCGGTGAGCCCCACGAACAACCAGATGGATTTTCCCGTCACGGGCAGCCTTCGCTGGTCCATCACCGTCACGAGCGGCGACGAGGAGATTCCCGAGGATGCATTCACCTACGAAGTTTTCCTGGGGGCCACGAGTCAGACGATGGTGCGTCGGGCGGGTCCCGGATATGCGGCTACGCTGTACACTCCCGGGGATCTTCAGGTGGGGAGGACCTACTACTGGTATGTCCGGGCGACGAACGGCGAGGTGACGGCCACCTCCGACGTCTGGGCCTTTACGACCGTCGCTGAGGGCTATCCCAGCGCACCCCATTCGCCCGACCCCGCCGACGGCGCCACGGAGGTGGCGGGGGACATCGCGCTCCGCTGGAGTCCCAGCGAGGGAGCGGGGAGCGAGGGCGTCACCTACACGGTGTACTTCGGGACCACCTCGCAGAACATGACCGTTCCCTCGGGTGGCGCGGGGATCACTGTTCCGCATCTCACGCCGCCCCAGCCGCTGAAGGGAAAGACCCTCTACTTCTGGCGGGTGGAGGCGACGAACGACCGGGGAAACACCACTTCCTCGGTGGTCTGGTCCTTCCGGACGATGGAGATCGATGAGTCTCTGAGCAGCGGAGGATGCGTCCTGGGCGGCGCGTCTCCCTGGGCGGTCCTGCCGCTTCTGGCGGGACTTTCTCTGGTCGCCCGTTTCCGGAAGCGCTGCGGCGGGAACTGACGGATTTCGCCGGAGGGCGCCCGTCGGAGCGGAGAGACATGTTGCGTCTCCGCCTCGCCTTTCCTTTTCTGAAGAGCCCTCGGCTGCCGGAGCCATCTGTGAAATCTCCGACGTCCGAAAGCGGCGGCGGAACACTCGAAGGCCCCGCCGAAGCTCTTGTGAGACTTGTGTGAAGCCGTTGCGGAAGCCATGAACGCATTCAAGGAGGAAACGCCATGACGACAAGCCGTATCGCCGATCCTTCCCTCGCCCCTTCCGGGGCGAACAAGATCCGCTGGGCCTGGCAGTACATGCCGGTCCTTTCGCTGCTGGCGAAGAAATATCGGGACGAGAAACCCCTTGCGGGGTGCCGCCTCGTCGCCTGTCTCCACCTGGAGGCCAAGACGGCCTGCCTGCTCCGGACTCTGAAAGAGCTGGGCGCGGAGGTGGTCGCCGCAGGAAGCAACCCTCTCTCCACCCAGGACGACGTATGCGCCGCCCTCGCGGAGGAGGGGGTGCAGGTTTTCAGCAGACGGGGCATGACTCCCGAGGAGTATTTCGACTACCTTCGGGATGCGCTGCGCGGCGGCGCGGACGTGCTCATCGACGACGGGTGCGACCTGGTCGCCATGGTTCACGAGGAGTTTCCCGAACTGATCCCCCGCATCCGGGGCGGCTGCGAGGAGACCACCACGGGGGTGAAGCGCCTGCGCGCCCTGGACCGGGAAGGACTTCTCCGGTTCCCCATGATCGCCGTGAACGACGCCTACAGCAAATATCTCTTCGACAACCGATACGGAACGGGGCAGTCCGTCCTCGACGCGCTGCTGCGCACCACGAATCTGCTCATCGCCGGTCGCACCGTGGTCGTCGCGGGGTACGGCTGGTGCGGCAAGGGCGTTGCCACGAGAGCCCGAGGCATGGGCGCCGCGGTGGTGGTGGTGGAAGTGGACCCCCATCGTGCACTGGAGGCCCTCATGGACGGGCATCACGTCGCTCCCATGATGGAGGCGGCCCGCTTGGGGGATGTCTTCGTCACCGTCACTGGGAACACCCGGGTGATCCGGGGCGAGCACATGGCGGTCATGAAAGACGGCGCGCTTCTGGCCAACGCGGGGCACTTCGACGTGGAGATCTCCATTCCCGATCTGGAGGGGCTCTCGGAGAGGTGGGAGAGCTTCCGCCCCAACGTGCGGACCTATATGCTCAGGGACGGGCGGCACCTTCACCTGCTGGGCGAGGGACGGCTGGTGAATCTCGCCGCCGGCGACGGCCATCCCGTGGAGATCATGGATCTCAGCTTCGCCATGCAACTCCTGTCGGCGCTCCACATCTGGACCACCCGCCTCGCCCCGGGAGTGAGCAACGTGCCGGAGGAGCTGGATCTGCAGGTGGGCCGGCTCAAGCTGGAGAGCCTCGGCATCGCCCTGGACGAGCTGACGGAAGAGCAGCGGGTCTACCTCGACAGCTGGAAGGAAGCCTAGGCGGCGCGCTCTCGGGCTTCCGACGCCCGGCACCCGCCTGAAACGTGACCGGGAAGAACGGTTCCGAAGGGCGGTGGCCTCACATCGGGAGGGGCACCGGAGGCGGAAACTCCCGGAGCGCTCCGGGAGCGAATCCCCCTGGTGCAGCGTGGTGTGGTGTCACGTGTCTTTTGCTTCGGAAAGCGGCGGGAAGGCTTTTACGAAGGGGAGTCGCCGGTGCTGTGCCGCAAAGGGCGCGACGCTTCCGAAGCAAGCGGGCACTCCCGGGGAAGTTCCCCCGGGACTTTAAGAGGCCCGGAAGGCGGAGAGGAAAGGTGGTCGTTCGTTATGGGTCTGTTGCTGCGTCACGTGGTCGTTCTCGATGGTGAAAGCGAGCGAGCCCGTTTTGCCGACGTGGCCGTCGAGGGCGGCCGCATCGCGGCGGTCCTTCCCGCAGGAAAGGGAACGGGAGAGAGCGTGGTGGAGTGCTACGGAAAGACCGCGCTCATCCCCGGCCTGGTGAACGCCCATACCCACGCGGTGATGGTGCTCCTGCGCGGCCTCGGTGAGGAAAAACCCCTCATGGACTGGCTGCAGAAGTCCATCTGGCCCGTGGAGGCCCGGCTCCGCCGGGAGCACTTCGCCTGGGGGACGAAACAGGCGCTTCTCGAAATGGTCTCCGGGGGCGTCACCTGCTTCGGGGACATGTACTTCGAGATGGAACAGACCGCCCAGGCGGCCCTCGATGCGGGGGTCCGGGCGGGGCTCTGCCGGGGCATCATCTCCGCCGGGGAGGAAGGCATCGGGGATCGCCTGGAGAACGCCTGCGACCTCGTCCGGAACTGGCACGGCAGGGAGGGGCTCATCTCCGTCCAGCTCGGTCCCCACGCGCCCTACACCCTCTCTCCGGAACAGCTCCGGGTCGTCACCGACGCCGCCCGGGAACTCGGAGTAGGTGTGCACGTCCACTGGCTTGAAACGGAATGGGAAAAGGGATACATTCTTGAGCAACTGAAACGGGACCCCGTGGACCTACTGGAGGAGACGGGCATCCTTGACGCCCCCTTCGCGGTCCTCGCCCACGGCGTGTGGTTCGACCCCGAGGCGCTTCCCCGCATCGCCCGGAACAACCTCACGGTGGTGCACAACCCTTCGAGCAACCTCAAGCTGGGCAGCGGCATCGCCCCCGTTCCGGAGATGCTCCGGGCGGGAGTCCACGTGGCCCTCGGAACGGACGGCGCGGCGAGCAACAACCGCCTCGACGTGTGGGGGGAGATGCGCATGACGGCGCTCCTCCACAAGGGGTGTCGGCGGGACTGCACGGTCATTCCCGCCCGGGACGTGCTCCGCATGGCCACCCTCGAAGGCGCCCGGGCGTTTGGCTTCAGCGACGTGGGGCTCATCCGGGAGGGATGGCAGGCGGACCTGGTGCTGGTGGACCTGGACGCGCCCCACTACGTGGGATGGAACGAGGGCAACCTCGCCCAGTATCTCGTCTACGCGGGAAGCGCCATGGATGTGACGGGCACCATGGTGGCGGGGAAATGGGTCTACCAGAACGGCTGTTTCCCCACCCTGGACGCGGAGGAGATCCTCGCGGCCTCGCGGAGTGCCCGGCGGGAACTTCTTGAGATTTAAGGCGGCGAGGGGCGCTTCGCGGGGGGCTGTGCCCCCTTCTGCGGCACTTCGCCCGGGGCGGCGCGAACGCAGCACTGCGGGAAACGGAAAAGGGGCGGCGGAAGACGTTTCCCGTGAGCTCCCGAGGATGGCCTGACCACCGGCAGGAAGACGTGCTCCGGCGGAACGTTTTTCCGGAAGGAACGGCGGAAACGGAGACGCCCTTTGAAGGTGTTTGTACGGCGCTTTTCGAAAGGACGCGGGCGGGACGGTGGAAGACGTCTGCGGAAGGAGCCGCCGGAAAGGACCGCGAGGAACACGCCGGGAAGGCTCGCCTGAGAAAAGGCGACGAAGATTCCGCGGCAGGACGGCGAGGAGAGGCAACGGAGGACACGACGACGGCAGAACTTGCGGGAGAGGTGACGAGACCATGCAGTGGAGAAAGGGACGAGACTTGCGCGAATTGTTCCTCGCCTATTTCGAGGAGAAGAATTCTGTGCGCTACCCGAGCTTTTCCCTCATTCCCGAGGATCCGACGATCCTCTTCACCATCGCGGGAATGGTGCCGTTCAAGCCCTTTTTCCTGGGCATACGGCGGCCGGAGGTGCTCCGGGCCACCACGAGCCAGAAATGCATCCGTACCAACGACATCGACAATGTGGGACGCACGGCGCGGCACCACACCTTTTTCGAGATGCTCGGCAACTTCAGCTTCGGAGACTATTTCAAGAAGGAGATCATCCCCTGGTCGTGGGAGTTTCTCACCGAGCGGGTCGGGCTCGATCCGAACCGCCTCTACGCCACGATCTATCTGGACGACGACGAGGCCTTCCATTTCTGGCACACGTCGGTGGGGCTCTCCAAGGATCGGATCGTCCGCCTCGGCGAGGACGACAACTTCTGGGCTGTCGGCCCCGTGGGTCCCTGCGGTCCCTGCTCGGAGATCATCTACGACCAGGGGCCGGAGTTCTCCTGCGACAGGCCGGACTGCGCCGTGGGGTGCAGCTGCGACCGCTACCTGGAGATCTGGAACCTGGTCTTCATGCAGTTCAACCGGAACGAGGCGGGAGAACTGATTCCCCTGCCGAAGCAGAACATCGACACGGGGATGGGGCTGGAGCGCCTCTCCTCGGTGGTGCAGCGGGTGAAGAGCGATTTCGAGACAGACCTGTTCAAACCCCTCATCGACAAGGCCTGCGCCATCTCGGGAACGTCCTACGGCGCCACTCCCCGGGGCGATCTCGCTGTGCGGGTCATCTCCGACCACGTGCGCGCCCTCGCCTTCATGATCGCCGACGGCATCCTTCCCGCCAACGAGGGACGGGGGTACGTGCTCCGGCGTCTTCTCCGGCGGGCGGTGCGCTTCGGACGTCTCCTCGGGGTGGATCGGCCCTTCCTGCTCGATCTGCTGCCCACGGTGATGGAACTCATGGGCGACCCCTACGGGGAACTTTTGGCGAACCGGGCCACCATCGAGTCGGTGATCTCCCTGGAGGAGCAGAAGTTCGGCCGCACCCTGGAACAGGGAAGCATTCTCCTCGAGACGGAGGTCGGCTCCCGGAAGGCCCGGGGCGAGACGGCCCTGCCGGGCGGAGTGGCCTTCGAGCTGTACGACACCTACGGCTTTCCCTTCGAGCTCACCCAGGAGATCTGCTCCGAACAGGGCGTTTCCGTGGACGAGGGGGAGTTCCGGGAGGAGATGCGCAAGCAGAAGGAGCGGGCTCGGGCGGCGAGCAAGCAGCTCGCCTCCACCCTGTCGGGGACGCTCTACACGGAGCTGTCGGAAGCGCTTGACAGCACCGCCTTCGACGGCTACGACCGGACCGAGGCGACTTCGGAGGTGAAGGCCCTCGTCGCCGAAGGCGCCGCCGCGACGAGCGTCGAGGAGGGGGACGTCGTCGAGGTGGTGCTCGCCCGGACGCCCTTCTATGGCGAGCGAGGCGGCCAGGTGGGCGACCGGGGCGTGCTGGAAGGTCCCTCGGGGCGGATCGTCGTGGAGGACACGGTGATCGCCGCGGGAACGCTCACGGTCCACAGGGGGCGGGTCGTCTCCGGCACCGTCTCCGTAGGGGACTCCGTGACGGCGCGGATTGACGTGGAGCGTCGCACCGCGATCCGGCGCCATCACACGGCGACCCACCTGCTCCACGAGGCCCTGATCCGCGTGCTCGGCGAACATGTCCGCCAGGCGGGCTCCCTCGTCTCGCCGGAGCTGCTCCGCTTCGACTTCACCCACTTTGCACCGGTGAATCCCCGGGAACTCGAGCGGGTGGAGCGGATCGTGAACGCCCAGATCCTGGGGAACGAGGATCTCCGGGTGGTCCACACCACGTTGGACGAGGCGAAAAAGCAGGGCGCCAAGGCGCTCTTCGACGAGAAGTACGGCGAGGAGGTGCGGGTGGTCTCCATTCCCGGCTTCTCCACGGAACTCTGCGGCGGCGTCCACGTGGACGCCACGGGGGACATCGGCCTCTTCAAGGTTCTGCGCGAGGAGGGCATCGGCGCTGGGGTTCGCCGCATCACTGCCGTGGCGGGAATGCCCGCGGTGGAGCAGGCCCTCGACACGGCCCACGTGGTGTCCGAACTGGGGCTGCGCCTCGGCGGCGATCCGGACCAGTTCGTCGCGAAGGTGGAGGCCCTTCAGGACGAGGTGAAGCACCTCCAGAAGGCCCTGGCGGAGGAGCGTCTCCGAGTGCATCTCGCCCGGGTGGAGAGCTTGGTGGCCGCCAGAAGGGACGCGGCTGGGATCTCCGTCGTGACGGGGCTCTTCCGGGATGCGGACGACCAGCTACTCCGCTCTGTGGGCGACCGGATCAAGGCCGCGCTCTCCCCGGTGCTCGTGGTCTTCGCGGGCGTGACGGAGGAGAAGGTGCTCTTCGTGGCCATGGCGGACGACGCGGCGGTGCAGAAGGGCGCCCACGCGGGGAATGTGGTTCGGGACATCGCCCGGATCGCCGGCGGCGGCGGAGGCGGACGCGCCCAGACCGCTCAGGCGGGCGGCAAGGACCCCGCCAAGGCGGAAGAGGCGCTGGCTGCGGTCCCGGCCGTGGTGGAAAAGCTCGTCTCCGGAAAATGAAACGGATTCTCGCACTCGATGTCGGGACCGTCCGTATCGGAGTTGCCGTGAGCGACCCCCTGGGCAGCTTTGCCCAGGGGATCGCCGTCTTCGCCGCGGGCGGAGACTGGTTCGCGGAGCTCGACAAGGCCGTGGCGGCCTACGGCGTGCAGGTCATCGTCCTGGGGCTTCCCGTGCGCACCACCGGCGAGGAGGGGCCCGAAGCGAAGCGGATTCACACTCTGGCGAAGAAGTTGCGCCGTCGCTATCCCGACCTGGAGATCACCACCTGGGACGAGCGCTTCACCACCGTGACGGCCTCGCAGGTGCTGCTGGAGGCGGACGTCTCCCGGGAGAAGCGGAAGGGGCACGTGGACAAGATCGCCGCGACGGTGCTGCTGCAGGGGTACCTGGACCGGCTCCGGGAGGGCGGGGGCGCCCCATGAGGAACGGAAACGCCGGTGTTTGTGACGGGGCGGGGCGTGATACGACACCTGCGGAAGAAGAGGGTTTCGTGACGGTGCGGAACGGAACGGAATGTGGAGAAGGTTCCTCTCTCCTGCGGGAGCTGTCCGTGTCGGATGCTCCTGGCGGGGAGAAGGTCCCCGTCCTTCCTCCGGACATCAAGCGCACCCCCATGCTGGAACAGTATCTCTTCTGGAAGGAGCGCTATCCCGACTGCCTTCTCTTCTTCCGCATGGGAGACTTCTTCGAACTCTTCTTCGACGACGCGAGGACCGCCTCGGCGGTGCTGGACATCACCCTCACCGCCCGGGACCAGGAGAAGAGAATTCCCATGGCGGGCGTTCCCTTCCACGCCGTGGAAGGCTACCTGGGCAGACTGGTCCGAGAGGGGTTCTCCGTGGCGCTCTGCGACCAGGTGACAGAGCCGGACGGGCGCACCCTGGTGGAGCGGAGCGTCGTCCGGGTGGTGACTCCCGGCACCTACGTCCCCGAGGACCCCTCCGGGGAGGGACGCCTCGCAGCGCTCGCCCCTGCGGGGGATGGAGGCATCGCCCTGGCGCTGCTCGCGCCGGGAACCGGCTCCCTCGAAGCGGGAACGGTGTCGGAGAACGAGGCGGCATCCCTTCTGGCGACTTTCGCCCCCCAGGAGATCCTGCTGCCCAGGGGGACACCGGAGCGCCTTCCCGGGCGGATCCGCGAGCAGATCGCCCGCATTCCCCAGCGCCTTCTGGCGCGGAGCCACTTCGACCCCTCTGCGGGAGAGGAGCGCCTCGCCGTCCGTTTCACCGTGGCGAGCCTCGCCGCCCACGGGGTGCTCCCCGGCGACGCTGCCGCGGGGTGCGCCCGGGTGGCCCTGGACTACCTGGAGGAGACCCACTTCAGTGCCGCCCGGCACGTGCGACGCCTCCGCCCTCTCCACTCGGGACTCTTTCTCCATCTGGACGTCACCACTGTGCGGAACCTCGATCTCGTGGAGGGGGACGCACTCTCCCTCTTCGCCGTCCTGAACCGCTGCGGCACCCCCATGGGAAAGCGCTGTCTCCGGGAGTGGATCCTGCGTCCCCTGCGTTCCGTGGAGGAGATCCGGAAGCGGCAGGACGCCGTGGCCTCCCTGACGGAGGACCCGGCGCTCCTCCGGGCCGTCCGGGATGCCCTGGGGGCATGTCGCGACGTGGAGCGCGCCCTCGGGCGGCTGAGCCTCCGTGTGGGCACGCCCCGGGACCTGGCGGCCATCCGGGACACACTGGCGGCCTTTCCCGGCCTGGTGGCCCTCTGCGCGGGCCGGGAGGCGGGGGAACTCCTGCGGGCCGTTCCGGACCTCGCGTCGCTGGTGGAGACACTGCGAACTCTGGCGGACGATCCGCCCCGGCTGGTGCACGCCGGAGGCGTCATCCGGGACGGGGCCGATCCGGAGCTGGACGAGTGGCGGTGTGTTGCCCGGGGCGGTGAGGAATGGCTCCGGGACTACGCCGCCCGGGAGCGGGAACTTCGGGGGATCAAGTCCCTGAAAGTGGGGTACAACAAGATCTTCGGCTATTACATTGAGATCAGCCGGGCGAACCTGGAGAACATTCCCCCCGAGTACAGCCGGAAGCAGACCCTCGTGGGGGGGGAACGGTTCGTCACGGAGGAGCTCGCCGTCTTCGAGGACCGGATGCGCAGCTCTTCCGAGCGGATTGCCGCCCGGGAGAGCGCCCTCTACGAGGAGCTGGTCCGGGCCACCCTGGAGGCTGGGGCGTGCGTGCAGGAGCTGGGGCGTGCTCTGGCGGCCCTGGACGCCACGGTTTCCCTTGCGGACGTGGCCTGGGAGAGGGGGTACGTGCGTCCCCTCGTGACGGAGGGAACGCGCCTCACTCTGCACGGGGCGCGCCATCCCGTGGTGGAGGTGGCCCTGGGAAATCGCCCCTTCACCCCAAACGACGTGCTCCTCGACGGCGACGGCGTGCGCATCGCCGTGGTCACGGGGCCGAACATGGCGGGCAAGTCCACCTACCTCCGTATGGCGGCGCTGCTCATCCTCATGGCCCAGATGGGGAGCTTTGTCCCCGCGGAGAGGGCCGAGGTGGGGCTCACGGACCGGATCTTCACCCGCATCGGCGCTCGGGACGAGCTGGACCGGGGGCTCTCCACCTTCATGGTGGAGATGGTGGAGACTGCGGGGATCCTCCACAACGTGACGGACCGGAGTTTCGTCGTTCTGGACGAGATCGGCCGGGGGACTTCCACCTACGACGGCATGAGCATCGCCTGGGCCGTGCTGGAATATCTCCTCGCCCCCTGCGGCGCGAGGCCCAAGGTGCTCTTCGCCACCCATTTCCACGAGCTCACCGCGCTCGCGGAGCGGCACGGAGAGATCACGAACTGCAGCATGGCCGTGGAGGAGACGGCGGAGGGCGTGACCTTTCTCCACCGGGTGGTGCCCCGCCCGGCGGACCGTTCCTACGGCATCGAGGTGGCCCGTCTCGCGGGCATTCCCGAGGCGGTGCTCCGCCGCTCCCGGGAGCTGCTCCGGGAGTTCGAGACCCGGCGGGTCGTTCCAGGGGGTGAGGACGGCGCCGGAGCGTTTCCGGATGGAGTCGCCGGACCGGAAGCGGTACGGGGTGCCCCCGGGCAGGGGCGCGGGCGAATGCGCCAGCTCTCGCTCCTGGACGCCGCAAAGGACGCCGTGCTTGAGGAGCTGGCTCTCCTCGATCCGGACTCCATGACGCCCCTTCAGGCCCTGGAGGTTCTCTACCGGCTCCGGAAAAAGAGCCGCTGTGCCCTGGAGGAGGGTGCCCCGTGAGGACCTCGATTCGCCGGCTGGAGGCGCTGGTGGCCTCCCGGGTCGCTGCGGGAGAGGTCATCGAGCGTCCCGCCTCGGCGGTGAAGGAGCTTCTCGAAAACGCCCTCGACGCGTCGGCGACGCGGATTTCCGTCTTCCTTGAGGAAGGAGGGCGGCGCTCCCTCGTGGTGGAGGATGACGGTCTGGGCATTCCCCGGGAGGAACTGCCCCTCGCGGTGGAGCGCTATGCCACGAGCAAGCTCGCCACCGTGGACGACCTGGAGCACATCGCCACCCTCGGCTACCGGGGAGAGGCGTTGGCCAGCCTAGCCGCAGTGGCGCGGCTGGAGATCCGGAGCCGCGAGCGCGGCCGTCCCGGAGAGGGGGGCATTCTTCGGGTCGCCGAGGGGAAGATCCTCTTCGAGGGAGAGGTGTCCTGCCCCGAGGGGACGCGGGTGCAGGTGGAGGATCTCTTCTTCAACCTCCCCGCCCGGCGCAAGTTCCTCAAGAGTGCCGCGGGAGAGGTGCGCCGGGTTGCCACGGTCCTCCGGGAGTACGCCCTCGCCTATCCCGGTGTGTCGTTCCTTCTTTTTTCCGACGGACGACGCCTCTTCGCCTCTTCCGGAGACGGGCGGCGGGATCTTCTGCTCGGGCAGATCTGGGGTCCCGCGCCGCCGCTGCGGACGCGCCGTCTCCGCGTGGATTCCTCCGCGGCGGAGCTGTGGTTCCAGCCCCTGCCGGGAGCTTCCCGGGTGGAGGTTGTCTCCTTCGTGAACGGGCGCCGCTTCGCCGATGGAGCCGTCCGGGCCGCCCTCGCCCAGGGAGGGAGCGGTGGCAACTGGCTGGTCCTCCTGTCGGTGCCTCCGGAGGAGGTGGACGTGAACATCCATCCCGCGAAGACGGAGGTTCGCTTCCGCAACGCCGGGCAGGTGTTCCGCCTGCTCCGGAGCGCCGCCGAAGGACTCCGGCTCGCTCCGGAGGTGCCCCTCGGCGGCGGGACGGAATGGATTCCGGGGGCGAACGTGGAAAGACCTTTTCCCGAGAGCTCGGCGGCGGATGTGTTCCGGAAGGGACTCCGAAACGAGGATGGTGCGACGCACTCCCCGTGGCGGCGGTACGATGACGACCCCGATTCCGGCTTTGATCAGAGCGAAGGCGTGAGACGTTCCGACAGAGAGGTTCCGGAGAGGTTTCGGGCGGCTTCGCCCGTTGCGGGCCAAGCCCTTTTCCTTCCGGCGGGGCCCGTTTCAGGCGTTTTCCCGGAGCGGGAGCCGAGGTCGGAGCCGCCGGAGCTGGAAGAACCGGAAGGGCTTCGGCCGAAGCATTCCGTGTCGGCAAAGCCTGGCGCCCACCCTCCGGCGGAGGCGGGGCGGTTTTCCCTTCTGGGGCGCATGCGGGCCGGGTACGTGCTGGTGGAGGACCAGGAGGGGCTTCTGCTGGTGGACCCCCACGCCGCACAGGAGCGGGTCCACTATGAAAAGATCCGCCGTCTCGCCCGGGGAGGGACCCGGCGGCAGCCCCTGGCCCTGCCGCCCACGCTGCCGCCGTCGCTGGCGCTGCGGGCGGAGGAGCGCCGGGAAGCGCTGGAGGAGCTGGGGTTCGCCTTTCTGCACGACGAGGGAATACTGCTGCTCGCGGAGGTGCCCTTCTGCCTCGGGGACGAGGGAGTGCCGCCGGTTCCGCTGCTTCGGGGTACGCTGGAGGCCCTGGATGCGGCGGAGGGAGACGGAGGAGCGGGAGATCCGCGCTCGCCCCTGTGGCGCGTCTGGGCGACCATGGCCTGCAAACGCTCGGTCAAGCTCGGTGATGCCCTGGACGAACGGGAACTCTTCGCCCTGCTCGATGCGCTTTTTGCCTGCGAAGAGCCCGAGGCATGCCCCCACGGACGCCCCACCCTGCTGCGCCTCTCCCGCTCCGCTCTGGAGCGCTTTTTCGGAAGGGCGTGACGTTCTCCGGGATCCGGGGGCGGGAACGTTCCTTCTCGGTGATCCGGGGGGCGGGGCCGGAAGCCCCTTCGGGATCCGGAGAGAGACGTCCTCGTGCAGTGTGCCGCGTGAAACGACACTGGTGTCCGTAGCCGCTGCGCGGCTTCCGAAATGCTTTGGAGTTCGGGAGCACGTCTGACGACGATGCCGCCGCACAAAGGGGTTCTGCTGCAATGCTCCGGAGCCGGGAGAAGAGTCCGGCCCGGAGAAGGTGCGCTCCGGCCCCGGCGTGTCCGGGAGTGCGGGCCGGATTTCCGGGTTCAGATGATCCTTTTGTCCTTGCCGACGGCGCGGATTTCGTAGAGCCCCGTCTCGGAAAAAATCTCCACGGTGCGCCCGAAACTGCCCCCCGTGTCCTCCGCGAGAAGAGGAATTCCCAGGTTCTGAAGTGTCCTCCTGCAGGCCTCCACGTTTCTTGACCCGATGCGCACCGAATCCGTCTTGTCGGAGAAGGTGAACATCTGCGCTCCTCCGGCGATCTTCGCCGTAAGACGCCGCCCGAGCGCCCCAGCCCGGAGCATCATCTCCAGCAGTTGGGGAATGCCCGAATCGGCGAATTTGGCGCGGTTGAACTCCGCCCCTTTCGCCAGGTCCATGGCGGGGAGCATGATGTGCACCAGTCCGGCGATTCGCTTCGTCTCGTCGTAGATGGCCACGCCGACGCAGGAGCCGAGGCCGAGGGTGGTCACCGAGTCGGGGAAACGGGCCACGGCGAGTTCCGCGATGCCGACTTTAATCTTTGCCATGGTCTCCGACCCCCAGGGCGACGAAGATGGTTTCGAACGATTCGGGATCGGGGAGGAGGAAAATGCGGCTCGTCCGCTCCTCGCTGGGAGGGGCGTCCTCCGTACCCAGGCCGGCGTCGATCATGATGGCCGTGTCGGAGGTCCGGCCGATCTCCATGAGGCTGAAGCTGAGGATGGCTCCCGCCATGTCCACCGCGAGGGAGGGCACGGTAGGGCGCAGCTCCATCCCGAGGAAATCCGAGAGGGCCGTCAGGTAGGAGCCGATGAGGATGTTGCCGATCTCCTGGATCACCGAGCAGGCCAGAGGAGAGAACCCTTCCTGCTCCGTGCCCGTGAGGGCGAGAATCAGGTGTCGGGCCTCTTGTTCGTCCGCGGCGAAGAGCACGTTGCCCGACAGGGAGCCCTCGAAGCGGGCGAACACGGCGGCGACGATGTTCTCGGCACCTCCGGCGTATTCCACGATGTCGTTGAAGGGCAGGGGAAGCACCCGGAGGATGCGCATGTCCACCCGGCGGTTCATGAGCTTGGACAGGGCGGTGGCGGCGTTTCCCGCGCCGATGTTGCAGATCTCCCGGAGCACGTCCGTCCGGAACGCGTCGAGTCGAGCCGCGTCGGTCTTGTCGTTCATGGCCGTTCCCTCCCGCCTCAGCGGATGAACCGTGCGATCCGCCTGTCCGTGACGCTGATGTGCTCCAGCGTCCATCGGACCAGCATGTCCCGCAGCTCGGTGATGCGCTCCGGAGAGAGTGCTCCCTCCACCAGGTCTCGGTGGACCCGGCCGACCTCCTTGATGAACCAGCTGTGCTCGTCCCGGTGCGCGTCGAATTCGTCGTAGCAGTTGCGGATCATGAGCAGTTCCTCCGCGCCGAAGTGCTGGATGGCGTAGCCGACGAGGTAGTTCACAGTTTCGTCGATCTGGTCCGCCTCCTTCCGCTCCACCGCCTCGGAAAAGGCGGCGATGCGCTCGATCAACTTCCGGTGCTGATCGTCGATGATGCCGATGCCGATGGCGAGATCGTCGCTCCATGCGACTTTCATAGTTTATTCCTCCCCTTCGCTTCCCTGCGTTCTCTCTGCCATGTTCCCGCGTCTTCACTCCGTGTTGCCCTCGGAACGGTCCGTCGTGCGGGGCGCCGCGGCGCGGTGTCGTTCGAGGAACGCCCTGCCGCACGCTCTCGCGCTGCCGTGAGAAGTGGTGGTGCGAAACGGGCGAGCCGTTCTTTCGGGGGTTCGTTTCAATCCTTTTCAGTGTAGCACAAGTCGGGACACGGCGGCGGAAAGGTGTCGGAGGAAAGAGAAAGGAGGAATCGGAAGGGGAAGGCTGGTGTGGAGAGGAAAAAACAGGAGCGTCGGCGTGGATGGAAGGGATATGGCGAATTAAGAGGAATGAACGGGGAGAGGGAAGCCGGGGAGAGGGAAGTGTTCCGCTCCGGGGAACGTGCGAACGTACCGTGAAGGAGGCAACGGCGAAGAGACGGTTCGGTGGAGGAGTTGCGGATGGTACAATACAGTGTCACCGGGCAGGCCTCTCCGCTCGTCGACCGCCCGGAATGGAAGCGAGGAGACGTGTCATGGTGGAAAAAACGGAAAAAGATCCCTTCGGTCGCGCCGAGACCTGCGCCTCTTCGGATGCCCTCTCCGGAGGGGTGTCCCCGAAGAAGACCGACGAAATTCAGGGATGTGTGAAAGATTCGGAGGATCCTCGGCGGGCCGTCTTCGCCGGCTTCCGCTCCGACTCGGGGAAAGCNNAAAGCCGGGGGACGGAACGCGGTGTCGGAGGACATTCCAGGAGCCTCTCCGGGGACGTCCTCCGACACGGTGCCGCTGGTGGCGATCATTGGCCCCACCGCGGTGGGCAAGACCGAGTTCAGCTTCCGCCTCGCGGAGGACCTGGGGGCGGAGATTCTCTCCGTGGACTCCCGGCAGGTTTACCGCTACATGGATGTGGGGACTGACAAGGCGTCGTCGGAGATGCGCCGCCGCATCGT
This sequence comes from Synergistaceae bacterium UBA5560, assembly GCA_002425685.1. Lineage (GTDB taxonomy): Bacteria > Synergistota > Synergistia > Synergistales > Aminiphilaceae > Aminiphilus. The sequence goes on from DIMS01000102.1 coordinate 36,784, forward strand.
ACACCACGTTCTCGACGTGGCGGACCCGGACGAGCCCTATTCCGCAGCGGATTTCGCCGCAGCGGCGGGGGCGGCGATCACCCGCCTCCGGGCCCGGGGGCGGGTTCCCCTGCTTGTGGGGGGAACGCCCTTCTACTACAGGGCGCTCCTGGACGGCATTCTCACGGAGGATCTTCCTCGGAGCTGGGAGGTGCGGCGACGCCTGGAGGACGAGGCGGGCCGGGTGGGGAGGGAGGCGCTGCACCGGCGTCTCGCGGAGCTGGACCCCCCGTCGTCGGCGCGGATCCACCCCAGGGACCTGCGGCGAGTCGTCCGTGCCCTGGAACTCTTCGAGCTGACCGGGCGCCCTGCCACGGAGACCTACCGTGAGGGGGCGCTTTCCGCCGCGCCCTACGCGGTGCTCTACATCGGTCTGCTCCGTCCCCGGGAGGAGCTGTACCGGCGGATCAACGAGCGGGTGCGCAGACAGTTCGCCTCGGGATTTCCGGAGGAGGTAGCGTGGCTCCTCGAACATGGCTTCGACGAGAGCATGCCCGCCCTTCAGGGATTCGGCTACCGGGAACTGGTGGCGTACCACCGAGGGGAGTGCACGTTCGAGGAGGCGATGAACGGAGACGCTGCGGCGACCCGGGCTTTTTCAAGAAGACAGATGACTTGGTTCCGCAAATTTTCACCGGTCTTGTGGTATGATGCATCGCATGTTTTGGAGGAGTCTTCTTATGCTACAATTCTGGAGTCCTGTGGAAGACATCTCGCGGGGTATTCCGTGAAAAACGCCGGAGGAGACCCCGGCGCAGTTCGGGAGGACGTATGAAGGTTGTCGTTGCAAACCCTACCGGTCTCTGCTTCGGTGTGCGCAGGGCCGTGGAGGAGCTTGAGAACGCGCTGCGGGACGGTGGCCGGGTCTTCGCCTTAGGCAGTCCCATCCACAATCCGCAGGAGATCGCGCGCCTGGAGGCGGTGGGGCTTGTGGTGGTGGAGGATCCCGACACCATCCCCGAGGGGGCGACGGTGTTCATCCGCGCCCACGGCGTGTCTCCCCGGGTCTTCGAGACAGCGCGCAAACGGGCCGGACGGATCGTGGACGGCACCTGCCCCTTCGTGCGCAACGCCCAGGAGCGGGCGGAACTGCTCTCCCGGGAGGGATATTTCGTGGTGATCGTCGGAGACGAGGATCACCCCGAGGTGCAGGGCATCCGGGGCTATGTCACGGGCGAGGCGGAAGTGCTGAACGACATGAAGGAATTCTCCCTGCCGCCGCGGCGTGACAAAATCGGCATCGTCTGTCAGACTACACAGAAGGAGACCACGCTGGCGGGTGTCGTGGCCCGGGTGGTGCCCCAGGCGCGGGAGATCCGGGTGTTCAATACCATCTGCGGAGCCACCGTGGCGCGGCAGGATTCCGTGCGTCGCTTGGCAGCGGAAGTGGATGGTATTATCATTATCGGTGGACGAAACAGCGCCAACACGAAAAAGCTCTTCGAGATCGCCCAGGGCGCGGGGGCACCCGTGCTCTGGATTGAACATGCTCAGGAACTTGATCGGGGGTGGTTGTCGGACAAGGCCATCATCGGCGTAGCCGCCGGGGCGAGCACTCCGGACTGGCTCATTCACCAGCTTATATCAATGCTCGCGACAGAAAGGTCGTCAAGGGGGATGGATGGTAATGGTGGAGCACGAGAACAACGTTGAAGGAATGGATCCGGTCATTGAGAGCGGAAGCACCACGATGGAGGACATGCTGGCGGAGTACGAGGCCCAGGAGATCCATCGGGGGAAACTGGTGGACGGCGTCATCGTCGAGGCGAGCGAGGACGGATGGCTCGTCGACGTGGGCTACAAGTGCGAGGGTTTCCTTCCCCGTCGGGAGTGGACCCATCGCGCTCTGGTCGAGGATGTACCCGAGCCCTCCGTGGGAGACACGATTCGCGTTCAGGTGATCAACATCATCCAGAACGAGGAATCCCAGCTTGTGGTGAGCCGCTGGCGCTCGGCCTTCGACGACCGGTGGAACGCCGTCGAAGAGGCTCTGGGCAAGAGCGATGTCGTCACGGTGCGGGGTCTCCGGAAGGTCAAGGGCGGTCTCATCGTGGATTGCTGCGGCATCGAGGGCTTCATCCCCATTTCGCATCTCGCGGAAGAGGGCCGGGGTGTCAACCCCGGGCGGTTCGTGGATGAGACCTTCGAGGTGAAACTCCTCGAAAAGGACAGGAAGAAGCGTCGCCTGGTCTTCTCCCGGCGTTCCGTGCTGGAGGAGGAGATGAACTATCAGCGGGACGGCTTCTATTCCCAGGTCGAGGAGGGGGCCGTTCTCGAGGGCGCGATCAGCAGCATCACGTCCTTCGGCGTCTTCGTGAGCCTCGGTCCCGTGGAGGGGCTCGTGCACATTTCCGAACTCTCCTGGCAGCGCAACGCGAAACCCAAGGAAATCGTCAAGAAGGGCGATTCGGTGAAGGTCAAGGTCATCGGCATCGATCGCGAGAACAACCGGATCTCCCTGAGCATGAAGCAGGTCCAGTCGGACCCCTGGGAGACCGTGGGCGAGCGGTGGGGCAAGGACGTGCTCACCACCGGTGTCGTGACGAACCTCACCGACTTTGGCGCCTTCGTGGAGATAGAGCCCGGCATCGAGGGACTGATCCATATCGGCGACCTGAGCTGGACCCGGATCAAGCATCCCAAGGAAGTGCTCCGGAAGGGCGAGACCGTGGACGTGCGCGTCCTTGATGTGGACTGCGAGCGCAAGCGGATCAGCCTGGGTTACAAGCAGCTGCACGATCCCTGGAACGGCGTGGGCGAACGCTACGCCGCCGGCCAGGACGTGGAGGTGAAGGTGGTCCGCCTCGCCGAGTTCGGCGCCTTCGTGGAGCTGGAGAAGGGCGTGGAAGGGCTCATTCACATCTCCCAGCTGAGCCGTCAGCGGGTGGAGAAGCCCGAGGACGTGCTGCAGGAAGGACAGGAGGTGACCGCCCGCGTTCTGGAGGTCAACCCCGCGGAGCGGCGTATCCGCCTCAGCCTGAGCGCGTTGCAGCAGCCCGACGAGTCTCAGGAGCAGCAGCAGGCGCAGCCCCGGCGGCACTCCGACGAGGAGCGTTCCGAGCGGCCGCGTCGCCGTCAGGGTGAGGGACGCCAGAAGGAGACCGTTCTGCCCCAGGAGGACGCCTCCGTCACCATCGGAGACTACCTGGGCGGCATGTTCAACAACGGCGGCCGTTAGGCCCCGGATTTGACGGGAGAAAGAACGCGACCGCCTTGCCCTCGGGCCGGGCGGTCCTTTGTCGTGTCAGGCAGGAGGGGACGGTATGGCGATACTTCCGGTGCGCATCTATCCGGATCCGGCGCTGCGCGCTCCCACGGAGGAGATCACGGAGTTCGACGACGCGTTCCGGGCGTTTCTCCGGGACATGTGGGACACCATGGAGTCCAGGGACGGCGTGGGTCTCGCGGCGCCCCAGGTGGGTGTTTCCAGGCGGGTCATCGTGGTGATCCTCAAGGGAGAGCGGCATGTCCTGGTGAACCCTAGGATCATCGAGGCCGAGGGGGAACAGGTGGGCGAGGAGGGATGCCTGAGCTTTCCCGAGATCTTCGAGAAGGTGACGCGTCCTCTCCGGGTGGTGGTGGAGGCCCGGGACGAGAACGGGAATCTCCGCACCATCACGGGGGAGGAGTTCGCCGCCCGGGCGCTTTCCCACGAGATCGACCACATCAACGGAAAACTTCTCATCGACCACGTCTCGCCCATGAAGAGGCATCTCATCAAAAGACGTCTGCAGAAACGAAAGGAATGACCATGCTGTCTCCGGAGGGTCGTTACTGGTTTCTCGGCTCGGGGCTCTTCGCCGCGATCTGCTTTTCCGCTCTCGCGGCGGAGATGCACTTTGCCCGGGTCGTCACCGCCCCGCCACGCCCGGCGGGACGGGGGCTGCACCTGCGCCCCGTGCCGCTCGACGAGGCGGCGCGGCAGGCTGGCTATGAGCCGGAGTATTCGGAGAAACTCTCCCGGGAGGAGCGCTTCCTGAAGGCCCTGGAGGAAGAGCGCCCCGACGCGCTCCTCGTGGTGGACTTCGGCCAGCTCATCCTTCCCCCCTTTCTCGATCTTCCCCGCTTCGGCTGCTGCAACATCCATCCCTCCATGCTCCCCGCCTACCGGGGGGCCGCTCCGATCCAGCGGGCGCTGCTGGACGGCGTCGCCGAGACGGGCGTCACGGTGTTCCGCCTCGTCCGCGAGATGGACGCGGGGCCGATCCTCGCCCAGGAGCGCCACGCCGTGGCCCCGGAGGACGATGCGGCGGATCTGTTGCGGGTTCTCGCGCTGAAGGGTAGCCAAATGTTGCTCCGTGTCTTACAATTGTTGCAGCAGGGACATACCCTCGAAAAAAGTCAGGATTCGAGGCTCGCCACAATTGCCCCCAAAATCGCCAAAGAAGAGGCCCGGGTGGAGTGGACTACATCCGCCCTCGCCGTGCACAACCGGATTCGGGCGCTCGCACTCGCGCCCGGGGCGTTCGCCTGTGTGGGAGGAAAACGCGTGAAGCTCTGGCGCAGCAGGCCTGCGGAGGGAGCGGGACACCCCGGCGCGCTGCTTCGCCTTGCGGAGGGTGGGCCGGTCGTCGCCTGCGGCGACGGCGCGGTGGAGCTTCTGGAGGTGCAGCCCGAGGGAAAGCCTCGATGTCAGGCTCTTGCGTGGGCCCGGGGTCTGCGGGAAAGCGGAGGGATTCTGTTCGAATGAGAACGGTCGATGCCCTGAAACGCCATGGTTCCGCCCTGGCGCGGAAACGCCTCATCGGTCTTCATTCCTGGGAACGCAACCTCGCTGTAGGCGGAGCCCTCGGATCGGGCAAGTCCGAGTGGCTCCTGAACCTGGCTCATACGTTTCTCCAGATGGGGGAGGGAGTCCGCATCGCCGATGTGGACATCACCAACCCCTATTTTTGTGTCCGCGAACGGGCGGAGGCGCTCCGCGCCGAAGGATTTCAGGTCATCACCTCTCCGGGGGACGCCCGGTGGGGAGATGCACCGGCCCTCTCCCCGGAGGTGCCCCGCTCCATCGGGGGCACCGACCGGCTCTTCCTCGATGTGGGAGGAGACGCCCGGGGCGGCATGGCCCTCACTCAGTTCGCGCCGCTTCTCGAAAAGGAAGGCATCACGTTTCTTCTGGTCGTCAATTCCTTCCGCCCCCAGACGAACACGCTGCAGAAGATCGCCGTTCTCCACGCCGACCTCGAAATGGTAACGGGACTCCGGATCACGGGATTGCTGAGCAATGCCCATTGTCTCGGCGAGACGACCATGGAGGACGTTGCAAAGGGAATCGACCTCGCGAAAGAGGCCTCGGAAACCCTGAGGATTCCTCTGTTGTACGCGGGTGTCGCGGAAACACTGTGGTGCGCGGTTGTCGGATCTTCGGAGGAGAGGGCGACGCTCGCGGGTGTTCCTCTCTGGCCTCTGAAGCGGCGTATTCTTCTGCCATGGGAGAGAGGTGTGGTGGATGCCTAAAGGGCGAATTACGGTGATCGAGGATCGGTGCAAGAGCTGCGGCCTGTGTGTCGCGGCCTGTCCGAAGAGCGTTCTGCGCATTTCCGACAGAATCAACGACAAGGGATATCGGCCCGCGGAGCAGTTCGCCGAAGGGTGCATCGCCTGTCGCATGTGCGCGCTCACGTGCCCCGATGTGGCGATCGAAGTTTTCCGGATCGACGAGGATGCGAGGTGAACGCGGCGATGAGCGAACGTGTCCTGATGAAGGGAAATGAGGCCCTGGCGGAGGCGGCGGTTCGTGCGGGCTGCAGGTATTTCTTCGGCTATCCCATCACTCCCCAGAACGAGATTCCCGAGTACATGTCCAGGCGGCTTCCCGAGGTCGGCGGGGTGTATCTCCAGGCGGAGAGCGAAGTGGCGGCGATCAATATGATCTTTGGTGGCGCCGGAACGGGAGAACGGGTGATGACCTCCTCGTCGAGCCCGGGTATCTCCCTCATGTCCGAGGGGATCAGCTACATCGCCGGAGCGGAGCTGCCCTGCGTGCTCATGAACATCGTCCGGGGTGGCCCCGGGCTCGGGAGCATCCTTCCCGCCCAGTCGGACTACTTTCAGGCCACCCGCGGCGGCGGCCACGGCGACTACAGGCTCCTCGTCCTCGCTCCCAGCACTCTCCAGGAGGGAGTGGATCTCACCATGCTCGCCTTCGACCTGGCGGAGAAGTACAAAAACCCCGTGATGATCCTCGGCGACGGCTTCATGGGTCAGATGATGGAGGCGGTGGAGTTCCGCACCCCCGAGCCCATGGACCTTCCCGACAAGAGGGACTGGGCCGTGGGCTACATGGAGCGGCGCGGAACCCGGGCGCTGGTGAAGAGCCTCTACCTCGATCCGGAGGAGCTGGAGCGGCACAACATGAAGCTCCAGGCCAAGTACCGCGAGATGGAGAAGAACGAGGTGCGTTACGAGAGCTACAGGACGGACGACGCGGAGATCGTGCTCGCTGCCTATGGCACCACGGCGCGCATTGCCCGGTCCGCCATCAACGAACTCCGCAGGGAAGGGCTCCGGGTGGGAATGATCCGTCCCATCTCGGTCTATCCCTTCCCCTACGCGCCCTTCGAGAATCTCCCCGGGAGCGTGAAGAACGTGCTGGTGGTGGAGATGAGCTGCGGCCAGATGATCGACGACGTCAGGATCGGCGTCGGCAGAACCGTTCCCGTGCATTTCTGCGGACGCGTGGGCGGCATCGCGCCCTCGGTGGACGAGATCGAGGCCCGGATCCGCGAGATCACGGGCAAGTAGGCCGGGAGGGGATGTCATGAAGGAGACCAAGATTTTCGAGCGCCCGAAATCCATGTCGGATGTGCCGACCCACTACTGCCCGGGGTGTACCCACGGCATCGCCCACAGACTGGTGGCGGAGGTCATCGACGAACTCGGCATCCAGAAGAAAACCTTCGGAGTTGCCCCCGTGGGGTGCTCCGTGTTTCTCTACAACTACATCGACACCGACATGTACGAGGCCGCCCACGGCAGGGCTCCTGCGGTTGCCTCGGCGGTGAAGCGCATCCGTCCCGACATGGTGGGGTTCACCTATCAGGGGGACGGCGACCTGGCCTCCATCGGCATGGCGGAGATCGTCCACGCCGCCAACCGGGGAGAGCTCATCACGGTGATCTTCATCAACAATGCCATCTACGGCATGACGGGAGGGCAGATGGCCCCCACCACACTGTTGCAGCAGAAGGCCACCACCTGCCCTCTGGGGCGCGACCCCGGCGTGAACGGCTACCCCATGCGCGTGGCGGAACTGCTTGCCACCCTCGCGGCCCCCGCCTACATCACCCGGGTCTCCGTGGCCAAGCCCAAGTACGTGGGCAAGGCGGCGGCGGCGGTGAAGCGGGCCTTCCAGACCCAGATCGACCGGAAGGGCTTTTCCTTCGTGGAGATGCTCTCCACTTGTCCCACCAACTGGGGCATGCGCCCCGCCGACGCAGCGAACTGGGTGGAAGAGAAGATGATCCCCTACTATCCCCTCGGGGACATCAAGGTACCGGAGTAAGGAGGCGATCCGCATCATGGCAGAATTCTTCAGGAGCCTTCTCGCCGCCGGATTCGGCGGGCAGGGAGTGCTCACGCTGGGGCAGCTCGTGGCCTACACGGCCATGTACGAGGGACGCCACGTCACATGGATCCCTTCTTACGGGCCGGAGATGCGCGGCGGCACTGCCAACTGCAGTGTCATGGTGAGCGACGAGGAGATCGCCTCTCCCGTGGTGAGCAGGGCGGACTACGTGGTCATCATGAACCAACCCTCCCTCGCGAAGTTCGAACCGACGGTGAAACCGGGAGGCATTCTCCTGTACAATGAGGACCTGGTGTCCTACAGGAACCCCCGGACGGACATCACCGTCGTCGCCGTGCCGGCCAACGCCCTTGCCATGGAGTTGGGCAGCGAAAAGGTCGCCAACGTGGTCGTTCTGGGTGCACTGGTGGAGGCGGGGGACATCGTGGGAGCCGACGCGTGTCTCGCCACCATCAAGGACAAGCTCGGCAAGAAAAAGGCCCAGATGATGGAGATGAACATCACCGCCTTCGAGAAGGGCCGGGAGATCGTGCGAAAGGGCATATCCCGCTGACGAAAGAGGGCGAAGAGATACAAGGAGGCGCCATGAGCATCGTGGAGGAGTTCGCAAGGAAATCCCGGGAGCTGGACGCGGCGCCGCGGCGGGACGGAAGGGACGACGGAGAGGAACATGTCGTCGTGGGAAACAGCGTCGATCCCGCCCTCGCTGAGACGAAACTCTCGGGGAGCACGCTCTACCGCGGACGGGTGCTGAACCTGCGCGTCGACGGCGTGCGGCTTCCGAGCGGCAAGCGGACGAACCGCGAGGTGGTGGAACATGCCCCCGCGGTGGGCATTCTCGCCGAGAACGACCGGGGGGAGATTCTGCTCATCGAGCAGTACCGCTATCCCGTGGGGGAGGTGCTCCTGGAGGTGCCTGCCGGGATCATGGAGCCCGACGAGCTGCCCCTGGAGACGGCGCGGCGGGAGCTGCAGGAGGAGATCGGCTTCGACGCGGAGCATTTCGACGAGATGTGCCGTTTCTACACCTCGCCGGGGTTCAGCGACGAAGTGCTCATTCTCTTCCACGCCACGGGCCTCTTTCCCTCGTCCCTGGCGCCCGACTTCGACGAGACGATCCGGGTCGTTCCCGTGTCCGTCCGGGAGCTTCCGGACCTGCTCTGCCAGGGACGGATCAAGGATGGCAAGACCCTCGTCGCGCTGTGCCGCTTTCTCTGCCGGACGACGGCATGTCAGACGGGAGCGGAGACGGAGGCGGGAACGGGGTGCTGAACCGTTCCGCGCCGGGGTCCCTGCGGCATACCGCGGGTTCCCCGGCGCTTTTTTTCGGGCCGGGGACGCCAGAGGTGCCCGCTGCAACGGAGGGCGGGCGGATTTTCGGGCTGCGGAACGTCGCCGGGATCCGTGCCGAAGGGGGTGAAGGAGACATGAACGAAGAGGCCGGGCGCTTGCGGGATGCTCAGGACGGAGCGGAGGCGTCGGACGGGCTGAACGGGCCTGGCGAGCCCCTGCGGCGCGGAAGTCTTCGGGGCGGTCGCATCTCCCGGAAGCGGCCGATGGAGGGAAGCCCGTCCCGGGAGGGGCACCTGCGAAGCGGCACGGCGGGCGCAGGTGCAGTGCATGCCGGAGCCGAAGGGCCGGACGAATCGGGCGCAGAGCGTGGGCCTGACAGCGCGGCGGAGGACGAAACACTTCCAAGAGGCGGGACGGACGCCGCAGAGGAGCAGCGCGCCGCTTTTCTCGACTTTCTCCGGCTGGAGCGCGGCGCGAGCGAGAACACCGTCCTCGCCTACGGAAGAGACCTCCGGGATTGGACCGCCTTCTGCCGGAGAAGACATGTCGCCCCCTTTCCTCCCGAGCCGGAAGGGCTCGGGGCCTATCTCAAAGCCCTGACCTTCCAGGGAAAGAGCAAGGCCACCATACAGCGGCGGGCTGCGGCGATCCGGTCGTGCATGCGCTTTCTCGTCCTGGAGGGGTGGTTTCCCGGCGGTGACGCCGCGATTCCCCTGCCGGACAAGGGGCGCAGACTGCCCCAGATCCTGAGCGAGGGGGAGGTGGAGCGGCTGCTCGCCTCCTGCGCGGGCGCGGCTCCTCTGGACCTGCGCGACCGGGCGATCCTGGAGACCGCCTACGGCTGCGGCCTCCGGGCGTCGGAGCTGGTGACGCTGCGGCTGCGGGACCTGGACTTCTCCGGAGGGCGGCTCCGGGCCATCGGCAAGGGGGACAAGGAACGGACGGTGCCCCTGCTCGGAGAGGTGCGGGAGATGCTGTGGCGCTACATTCACCAGGGACGTCCCGCCCAGGGCGCGGCGGCCCGGGAGGAGGTCTTTCTGAGCCGCACCGGCGGTCCCCTGGGCAGGGAGGACGTGTGGCGCATCATCCGCCGGCGGGGCAAGGGGGCGGGAATCGCCGCATCCCGGCTGCACCCCCACGTGCTGCGTCATTCCTTCGGAACGCACCTGCTGCGCCGGGGGATGGACCTGCGAACCCTTCAGGAACTCCTCGGACACTCCTCCATCGCCACCACGGAGCGGTATACTCATTTCGACGCGGAGCTGCGGGACGTGTACGACTCCTGCCATCCCAGGGCGTAGGAGGCGCAGTTGCCCCGGCCACCCCGAAAAGGGTGGGTATCCGGATGTCCCCGAAGGCGCGACCGGCGACCGCACCCTGCATGTCGATATTTTCGCGGCACCTCTGGATGTCAGCTGATTTCCGACGGCGACGACGGCAGATTTTCTTCGAGGAGGTTTTCTCCATGTCCAAGGAACAGCGTGTGGAATACAGGCAGCATGTGGAAGAGGCGACGGCTTTCGTCGCCCGCAACGTGGGCTTTGTGCCCCATGCCGCGGTGGTGCTGGGCTCGGGACTCGGCAGTGTGGCCGAGGCCATCGAGAACCCCGTGGTGATCCCCTACGGTGAGATTCCCCACTGGCCGCTCTCCACCGCGCCGGGGCACAAGGGACGCCTCGTGGCGGGGTACCTGAAGGGCGTTCCCGTGGTGGCCATGCAGGGGCGGCTGCACTACTACGAAGGCTATTCCATGCGGGAGATCACCTTTCCCGTGCGGGTCTTCGGCGGCTGGGGCACGGAGGTCTTCTTCGCCACCAATGCCTCGGGGGGTGTCCACTACGGCCTTCTTCCCGGCGACCTGGTGCTCGTGGCGGACCACATCAACCTCATGGGAGCAAACCCCCTCTTCGGTCCCAACGAGGACGACTGGGGCCCCCGTTTTCCCGACATGACCCTCGCCTACGACAAAAAACTCATGACCCTGGCGGAGGAGGTGGCCCTGCGGGAGTCGGTGAACCTGAAGCGGGGCGTCTACATCGCCTTTGCCGGGCCGTCCTTCGAGACCCCCGCGGAAATCCGCATGGCCCGGGTGCTGGGGGCGGACCTGGTGGGCATGTCCACCGTGCCGGAGATCATCGTGGCGCGGCACATGGGCATGCGCATCCTCGCCGTCTCCTGCGTGGCCAATTACGCGGCGGGCATGACCGAATCACCCCTCACGCACCAGGAAGTGCTGGACGAGATGGGACGCGCCGCGGACCGGCTCACGCGCCTGGTGGTGGGCGTCGTTGCGTCCCTTGGGGAAGAAGGGAGGTAGGTGTGTCTCATGAACCCCCTGGCCTTCATTGAGACGAAGCGCGACGGAGGGTGCCATACGCCGGAGGAACTGCGGCAGTTCGTTCTCGCCTGCCGGAAGGGGGAGTTCCGGGATTACCAGATTGCGGCGTGGCTCATGGCGGTGTACTTTCAGGGACTTGCGCAGGAGGAGCTGCGGGTCTTCACCCAGGCCCTCGCCGAGTCAGGGCACATGGTGCGCCTGCCGGAAGAACTGCACGCCGTGGACAAGCACAGCACGGGTGGCGTGGGGGACAAGGGCACCCTCGTGGTGGTGCCCCTCGTGGCGGCCTGCGATGTTCCCGTGTCGAAGCTGAGCGGGCGGGGGCTGGATTTCACCGGGGGTACCCTGGACAAGCTCGAATCCATTCCGGGCTTCCGGTCGGGGTTTTCTCTGGAGGAATTTCGGGAGCTGATCCGCACCGTGGGATGCGCCGTGGTGGGGCACTCTCCCCAGATCACCCCCGCGGAGGGGCTCTTCTACGCGCTGCGAGACGTGACGGGCACCGTTCCCTCCCTGCCCCTCATCGCCAGCAGCATTGTGAGCAAGAAGCTCGCCGGAGGCGCCTCGGGCTTCGTCTTCGACGTGAAATGTGGCAGCGGGGCCTTCATGCGCACCCGCGAGGATGCCCGGAACCTGGCCCGGCTGCTCGTGGATCTTTCCCGAGACCTTGGACGCAAGGCCAAGGCGCTCGTGACCGACATGGACGTGCCCCTGGGGCGGTGGATCGGCAATGCCGCGGAGGTGCTCGAAGCGGTGCACACCCTGCAGGGACGGGGGCCGAAGGACACGGAGGAACTTTCCCTCGCCCTCGCGGGGGCCATGCTCGTCCTCGCCGGGGCCGCATCCTCCCGCGAAGAGGGGCTCCGCAGGGCGGAGAAGGCGCTCCGCAGCGGCGAGGGGCTTGAGATGTTCCGCCGCTTCGTCGCCGCCCAGGGAGGTATCCCGAGCGTGGCGGACGATCCCGAGGGCGTGCTCGCCCTGGCGCCGTCACGGTGGGAACTCGTTGCCCCCGAAGCGGGGTGGCTCGACCGGATCGACGCCCGGAAGGTGGGCGTCGCGATGCGCCTCCTCGGAGGCGGGCGGCTGCACAAGGACGATGCCATCCATCCCGGCGTTGCCGCGGAGGTCCTGGTGCGCCCCGGCGGAGCCGTGGAGGCGGGTTCTCCGGTGCTGCGGCTCCACTATGACGACGAGGCCCGGCTGGCCGAGGCGAAGGATGCCCTCCGGGACGCTCTCGTCATCGTGCAGGAACAGCCGCCCCGCCGTATGGTGGTGCTGGAGGCCGTGGACTGAGCGGAGCGGCAGCGGAGAAGGACGACGGCTTTTCATCCGGACATGAGGGTGGTGGAGACGATGGGGCGGACACCGACCGAGGATCGGCGGGACGCGACGGACCTGGAGAGCGTGCTCGTGGCGTTTCTTCCCTTTGTTCGCAAACAGGCGGGCATTCTTTCCGGCAACGATGCCCATCTCAAGGACGATCTCATCCAGGAAGGGCTCTTCGCGCTCTGCCGCAGCGCTGGATCCTTCGATCCCGATCGGGGTTCCTACGCCTCCTTCGCCTGCTCCTGCGCACGGAACGCCATGATCTCCTATCTGCGGAGGACCTCGTCCTCCCGGGAGGACCTGGTGGACGAGACGGTCAGCCTGGAGGATCTCGAAGTCGGGGAGGATTTGCTCGGAATCGCCGAGGACCGGGAGTTTCTGGGCCACCTGCTGGACCGGCTCACCCCCGTGGAGATCGCCGCCGTGGACGCCCTCTGGGCCTGCGGCAGCGTGGGCCGCGCCGTGGGAACTCTTGGCTGGCCCTACAAAAGGGTGGAGAATGCCCTGGCCCGGGTACGGAACAAGGCCCGGCGCCTTGTGGCGGAGCGCGACCCCTCGAAAACGGAATAACTCACATCAGAATATCGCATAGCTCCAGTGCTGGACAGGACAAACCGGCACCGTTACAATGACGGAGCGACGCGGAGGCGAGTGGTGGCTGGTGCTGTCCCTGGGCTTCAAACCCAGTGTGGGGTGCTGAGCGGCGCCCCGGGTGGGTTCGATTCCCACACGCCTCCGCCAGAACACTCTCGATGCTTGCAATTACTTACTTCGAAAAGAACCGAGAGCCGTTCGCTACACTCAGGAAGCGCTTTTCCCCTTTTTGCTCCACCGACTGCTCCACCGTCTGCTCCACCAAGGGGGAAAAACGACGAAGCGAGGTGTAGTGGAGTGGCTTTCGGTTTTTCTGTTTCCTTGCCTCTGTACGTTCGTAGAAGAGGGGAAATGCTCCACTTCAGGATGAAGGTTCCTGAGTGCATCAGGAACACCCTCGACATGTGTGAGGTATCCTTCTCCCTGAAGACCAACACGCCACGGGAAGCGGGAAGGAAAGCACAGCGCCTTGCCTGGATAACCCGGAGAATTTTTGAAGACATCCGAGAAGGGGAGTATCACGACATGGACAGGGAAGAGATAAAGCGCCTTGTGCGTGAATGGCTGGAGAAGGCTCTTGATGATGACGAACGAATACGGGCCTCTCGGAAAAGACCGCGAAGCCTTCAGGAAGTGGAAGACGAGGAAGAGACCTATTCCACACTGGCATCCGATTACAGGGAACGGCTTGCGGCGGATGACTACCGGGGACGTATCGAGACGGCGGAAGAGTTACTCCGGGAGCAGGGAATCACGTTGGACAGGGAAGACGATGCCTTCAAAGCTCTTTGCAGGGAATTGACAAAGGCGACAGTCACGCTTCTTGACACACTCCAGAAGCGAAACCGTGGCGAAGGCCCGGAGGAATACGCGACACCCGCAGGATCGGGACAGGTTCAAGCGGTGATCCCTTCGGGCTCTTCGAGTGATCTTGGTGGCAATGAGGAAGCCGGGCCTCTTCTCAGCGAGGTATTGAGTGCATTCGTGAGAGACAAGCGCCAACTCGGAGAATGGACAGCACACACGGAGAAAGACAACGTTCCCATGATCCGGGATTTCATCGAGATGGTTGGCGACATGCCCATCAACCACCTCAAGGCGGAGCACATGCGGGATGCACGGGACAGGTTCATGAGGATACCGAAGAACATTCAGCAGACAAAGAAATACTCGGGGAAATCCCTCCGGGAATTGTCGGACATGGACATTCCCGAGAGTCGAAGACTGAGCAAACAGACGCTCAACAACAGAGCGGTGAAGGTGGGCGGGTTTCTCAACTGGGCACGGGAGAGACGAGTTTGATCTTATTCACTCTCAGGCCGACTTGGCTCGATGATGTAGGCCGCTAAAGGGTGTAATAAAGCGCAAGAATGTTATAATTCTTTGCTCAAATAAACCATGTCCACCAACTGGATTCCGTCTTCAAACATTGGGTGATCGTAGTTGTCTGTGAAAAAGTTTTTGATCCTATGGGAAAACCTGAAGCCGTTTTTCTGGTAAAACTCTATTATCCATGGAATGTCGCCCGTTCCAACAAGCATTGTTGTATGCTTGCTCTTGTAATGTGAAAAAACGTGATTTAAAAGTTTGCTCCCATATCCTTTGCCTTGCCATTTTTCATAAGTTGCTATATTTTTTAGTTCGCAAACGTCATCGCTTTCTCGCGTGACCACGCAAATGCTTCTCAGGTTTCCATCGTATAATGCAAACATTTCTCCTCGATACAGATATTTCTCTATCATTTTTAAATCTTCATCTGCGAAAAGAAGCAGGTCTATGAATTTTGTTTTGTCGTAGTCTTCAATTTTAATTATTTTCATTTCATTCCCCATTGGGTGTTGGTTTTTGTCGCGCCATCATTAATTTTTATCGAATGAAAAGAGTGTCTCTATAAAAATAAAATGCGCTGCGTGTTGAATGTGAGGCATTTTTAGCTGGCGTCTCATTGTTCTAGTTTGTGGTTTAATATCTAGAGAGTCTATAAAATATTGATTGGCTAGATCAAGGATTGTTTTTCTCTTTTTTGTGATATGTATATAGTTTAGTTCCGAGTTGTGCTGCTTTGTCTAGTTATGCGTTGTATATTCTCTGCGTCAATTTTTTCTCAAAATTGTTCCATTTGGTTTTGAGTAGATGTCGTGTGTTATTTAGCTATATATGTATATATAAATCTAAACAGTTGATTCTTTAGAGAAAGGTCTTGGCGGTGACATAGCCGGCTGCGTTATTCTTGGAAAATTTTTAGAATCAGGAAGGGTTATTGATTGATTTCCGTTGTGCGGTAACCTTTGCTATGCACAGTTTCTCCTGCTTTCCCGTAGTGGTCATTTCTTCTTTATCGGGATTTAAGTTATTGTATAAAATCATGTCACTTTTGGCAAGTTTTCACTCGGAAAGAATGTGCATGAAATCTGCAACGTCGCTGCACTGACCTATGTCAAGGGTGTTGTTCGCGACACGTTCCTTCGTATCGTAAAAGGATGTTTCCTGCACAAGGGTCATGAATTTTTCTATGAGTTGAGCGCGTGAAAGAGGATATTCTTTTTCACCTCTCGCAATGGGTGTCCATGCAGCGAAGAGTTTTCCATCCTTCAACAAAATTTCAATCCTCGACGCTCCCCAATGGCTTGGGTTCGCCTCCCAGTAGCGACAAACATCCTCATCCAGAACTATGGAAACCATGCTTTTCATTGTCCTGACGGCGTCGTTTTCAAGTGCATTGAGCAGGCTTTTTTTGTCGACTTTTCCATAGAGCAAAGCAGTAATTAAAACAAATGGAAGATTTGATTGTGCTTCCTGCAGTGTCGTCGGATATGCTTTGTCGAGTCTTTTCACGAATGGCGTAGTCTTGACGGTGATTTTCTCGACCATGTTCGGCATGATGCCGTGTGTTTCCGTCAGTGTAAGAAGGCTGTCGATGGATGCGTGAAGTCCTCTCATGCAACAGTGGATCTTGAAATAGGTGTCGAGTATGCCGAAATACGAACCAAGGCCGTTCAACACCGTTTCTGTCGTGCAATCAGTGCCGTGTGCATGAAAAAAACCGTGCTTGCCTTCGAAAATATTCACCGGTCCCGTAAAACCGCCGAGTGCCAGGTCTGTGGCCTGGAAACCCATTGTTCCGGCGAGTGCGGGGCATAAATATTTGCCGTGCGAACCGTCGTTCTGGTACTCGATCAAACCACCGGAAAAACTGGCCGCAATGCCTAACGCATGTGATGTCGTGTCCTCGTCCATTCCTCTGCATTTCGCTATGAGCGCAGCGGAGGCGATTGCGCCACATATTCCCGTCGATTCGAATCCAAGGTCGCTGTATGCCCGTGGGTTGATCACGCTCCCGCTCCTGGCGTAAATTTCATAAGCCGCTACGATGGCCGCTATCATTTCCCTGCCGGAGAGATGCAGGTGCTCGGATATCGATAGTGCCACGGGAATCAGAACGCTCCCCGGATGTCCCATTGCGAAACGGTGCCCGTCGTCCAGATCGAGTGACCTCGCCATGACGGCATTCACAAATGATGCACCCCTTGCCGAGGTCTTGGCGCCTCCGATGATGCTGCTTTCTCTGGTTCCGTTTTCAAACAACAGTGATAATCCGGGGTATTTCGCACCGATGCTGTCTGCACCTGCAATCATATTGCCGACGGCATCCAACAGACAGAACGCCGCCTGCTCGTGGGCTTCTTCAGGGATGTCTTCGTAGCGGAGTGTTGCGATAAAGTGAGCGAATTCTTTCGATATGGACACTCCGTGCACCTCCGTCATTGCAGCCAGGTCAACATGTGGATCCGAGCAGGCGCACGAGAGGGGTTATGTCTTCCAGTGATTCTACGTGCGCAAGGGATTCGGCGATCGCCTTCACGTTTGCGTCGTCGAAGTGGCTGCCCGCAGAATTCCGAAATTTTACCAGCAGATCCTCCCATCCGACCGGCATGTCCGGCGAACCCTTCAGCGTGAAGACGCTCTTCTGGAGAACACGCCCGTCGGTGAGTCGTATCTTGAGCAGCGCGCCGCGTTTCTCGGGAAATACGGCGCTGATGTCGTCGTCGATGTAAACGTCGACCTTGCGATCCAGTTCTTGCCTTTCCGGTATGTTCAGTGACTGGACTTCGAGATCCTTCATGCCGAATCCTCCGGTAAGAAGTGCTGTCGCTACGCAGTACGCGAGGCTGAACTGTGCATCCTGCGAGGTAGTGGGCCGGTGGATTTTTCCCGTCAGAGTAAAGGCGATGGGGAACGTTCCGACAGTGATGGCGTCTATGTCGGAGTTGCGGAAACCGTGTTCGTTTTTCATGGCGATAATTCCTTCGATTGCGGCGTGGGTGTGTCTGCATGTCGGGTAGAGTTTCACGTATGTATCTTCTATCAGAAAACGTTCCCCAAAGCCCTCGGTAATTTTTCTGGCGTTCACATCGGTTGACATGGCCTGGAGAAGTCCCGCCTTGCCTTCGAAGGCAAGCGTCGGACCCGGGATTCCCCCTTTGGCGCAGTATGCGCTCAGAACAGCGGTCAGTGCCGAATGTCCCACCATAACGCTTTTCGATGCCTGCCCGGATTGTGTAGCTTCCATAAGGCCGGTTACTTGAATGGCGCAAAGTGCCAATGCGTTCGCCATTTGTGAGTCATTTAAAGAGAGCAACATTCCGGCTGTTGCGGTTGCGCCGACTCCACCACAGATCGCCGAGGGATGAAATCCTTTTTGGATCAACAGGGGGCTCATGTTCGTGGCAAAACGGTAGGCGACGTCGTAGCCGATGGTGATTGCAGTCAGCAGTTTTTTGCCGGATACGTGCATGGCTTCTCCCAGGGCAAAAGCGACCGGTATGACGACAGTCCCCGCGTGTACGCCGGCATTCTTATGGCCGTCGTCTAATTCCAGGGAATGACCGAGCGATGCGTTTATCATTGCGGCGACAGGGAGGGACTGTTTCTCTTTTTGACCGAAGAGCGTCGCATCGCCCGTGGGGAACACGGACGAAAGGGTGTGTGTCAGCGTGTCAGTGTAATCCCATGCCGAGGCACCGGCGAGAATCGCTGCGACAATGTCGAGAATTCTCTCTTTTGCCCGTTGGATTGTTGCGTCCGGCAAGCTTTCGTAGGCCACATTCGATATATTTTTCGCCAAAGATCCGGCAAGACTCTCCATTGCGATCAAACCCTTTCGGTTCTGCGGTCAGGATTGGAAAAGCTCGGAAACTATATCGCCGACATTCGAGATGAGCGTGAAATCCGCAAGTTTCTCGAAGATATCTTTTGCCTTGCCTTCGTCAATGCTCTCGGTCGCAAGTGTCATGAATTTCTTTTTCAGAATCTGCGGTGGCAGGGGATTTTCCCTCTCACCCAGTGCATATTCCAGAGTTTTTGAGTGTATTTCCCCGAATTTTGTCGTGAGGGTGACCTTCGCTGCACCCCAGAGCCCTTTCTTTTCTTCCATCAGGCGGTTGAAGAATTCCTCTTCTCCGACCCGTATCTTCCCGGCGAGAACGTGAATTTCAGGATCGTCGAGATGCGTTCCGATAAGTTCCTCTGTCACTTTGCCGAATTTAAGAAGGATTGCTATCGCGTAGGGCATGCTGGTTTGGGCAAGGACGACGCTCGCAGGGTTGTAGATGGCGCTTTCCGCGATGAAGCGGGATCCGACGACGTCGATGGAATCGATGTGATCCAGGTTCAGAGCATGCTGTCCGACGAGTTCGTCCACAATGTCGAGTGCCGCATGGAGGCGTCGGACGCAGGCAAAACGCTTGAGATACACGTCCAAAATGTCCCAACGGAGGGTCGTGTCGTCCAGAAGTGCGCGGTCGTATTCGACCGCGAAACCCTGGCAGAAGCCCTTTTTGCCTTCGAATATCGCGGATGGCCCATCCGCACCACATTGTGCGAGTTTCGCGGCCTGAATGCCGAGCATTGCCGCCCAACCCGCGCACAGATATTTGGGTGAGCCGCCGTCTATCGCGTATTGATTGAGACCACCACACAGGGAGGCGGCAATACTTATGGCGTTCGCAATCTCGTTTTCGTCCAGCTTCATGAGTATGCCTGCGGTGGCTGCGGCGGCAACGGAACCGCAGATGCAGGTCGCATCGAAGCCGCGTTCGAGATAAGCCCGAGGGTTGATCGCTCTTCCGACGTGGCAGTAGACGTCGTACCCTCCGACAGCGGCCTCGGCAAAGCGGCTGCCTGAAATTCTCCGAGTTGCCGCGAGTGCCAGTGCGGCTGACCAAATGGGCACGCCCGGATGCCCCATTGCTCTTCGGTGTCCGTCGTCAAAATCGAGAAGACGCGTTACGGAGCCGATCCAGAGCGCAAGCTGTGCCGAGTTTTCGATACCGGGGGCGTTCCCCACGAGAGCTCGTTTGACGATATGGCCCTCTTTCATTCCCCGACCACCCAGGAAAACACCAAGCATGTCGCAACAGCATTGTGATGCTTTTCCCTTTACTTCTTGCGGCATGGAATCATAGCGAATTTGGCCAATCATTTTTGCGAGCTGTTGTGCGATCATTTTCATTCTCCTTTGGTGATGCGTCATGCAGCGATCTGTGGTCAACGCCAAATCAGGCAGAGACAAAAGAAGAAAGTGAAAATTTTTTAAAAAATACGGGGATGGAATCCTGTTATCCCGCCTGGCTGGTACCCGGATTTACGTCGAGTGTATGTGCGTGTCTGCGTCTGCGTGTAAGGATGTACAGGAACGCGGCAACGGCAAGACCGGTAATATCCGTAACGGTGCCGGGATAAAGCAGGCTCAGTGCTCCAGCGAGTGCAATGGCTTGTTCATACCAGCGCAGCTTGGAGAGCATGTATTTTTCCGTGGCGCAGGAGAGCAGGAAGACCCCGAGGAGAGCCGAGAACATTGCCTGAATGGTCGCGGGCCAACTGGTCACGTTCGTCAGTAAGATCTCGGGGGCCAACACGAAGATGAATGGCACGATAAATCCCGGAAGTGCCAGTTTTACCGCGGCGAATGCCGTCTGATTCGGGTCTGCGCCGGCGATGCCCGCAGCGGTGTACGCACCTGTGCACACCGGTGGTGTCACGGAAGAAAGAACGGCGTAAAAGAACACGAACATATGCGCGTCCAGTGGATTGATGCCGAGCAAAACCATTGCCGGCGCAGCGACGGCGCTCCCCATCACGTAGCTGGCGGTCGTCGGCATCCCCATGCCCAGCATGAGTGCTATGACCATCGTCATGATCAGGGTGGGGATGAGCCTGCCGGACGTCACGGAAAGGACCGCATCACCTACGCGGAACGCGACACCGGTCGCGCCGAGCATTCCTATGACGCAGCCCACGATCACGCAGGCCATGCCTACCGAAAGGGCGCTCTTGGAACCCTCTTCGAGCGTGCGCACGAAACTTTTTACGCTCAGGCGATCGGATTTTTTGACGAAACTCAGCAAGATGCTTGAAACAATTCCCCAGCAGCCGGAATAGAGCGGATTGTAGCCCTTAACGAGGAAGAAGATGATCACGAAGAGCGGTATCGCTTTATAGCCGCTTGACAGAACGACGTGCTTCAGGTTGGGGAGGGTTTCTTTCGGAAGTCCTTTGAGGCCCAGGCGTGCTGCTTCCAGGTTCAGTGAGCACCAGATTCCCCAGAAATAGAGAAGGGCCGGAACCAGTGACGCGAGCAGAACGGAAGTGTAACGAATTCCAAGAGTGTCGGCAATAATGAAGGCGGCTGCTCCGAGTACAGGCGGCATGATCTGTCCACCCGTCGAAGCTGCGGCTTCGACCGCTCCGGCAAAGTACGGCTTGTAGCCGATCTCCTTCATGAGAGGAATCGTAAAGGCGCCGGTGGTTGCGACATTGGCCGACGTGCTTCCACTGATGGTACCCATGAGAGCACTGGAGAGCACTGCGATTTTTGCGGGGCCGCCTTTGTAATGGCCAGTCAGGGCCATGGAGAAATCGTTGAAGAAGTCGGACGCTTTGGTGGACGACAGAAAGGCGCCGAAGAGCACGAAGAGATAGATGTATGTTGCGGAAACTCCGGAGACAATACCAAAAAAGCCGTCTGTGGTCAGGTACAGCTCTTCGAGAATCCTCGGAACGGTGAGCCCGAAATGCTGAAGAGGGCCGGGGAGGTTTCGCCCGAAGTAGGCGAAGAGAAGGAAGATGAAACAAAAAATGGGAAGAGGATAGCCCAGCACGCGACGTCCGGCCTCGAATACGAGAACGGTGAAAAGAGCCGCAAGAATGAGCTCGTACTCGTATATCATGCCTCCGCGCAGGACGACATCCTCGTAGTTGACAAAAATGTAAAGGGCACATGCGCCTGCCGCAACGGAAAGCAACCAGTCATACCAAGGGATTGTATCTCGGGATGCCCTCTGTGTCGCTGGATAGAGGAGGAAGATGAGGGATAAAATAAGTGCGACGTGAAGACTTCGTTGCTGCATCGCGGGAAAAAGGCCGAAAAAGGCCGTGTAGAGTTGGAATAATGCCAGGCCGACTGCCAGAAGGGCAATGAGGCGTGCTGCCGTTCCGGAGGGTGTGCGTTTTTTGTTCATCGATTTCTGCGGTGCTGGAGCTTCAACAGTCTGGGTACCTGTCGATATATTGAGGTCCACGACAACCAACTCCTTCGCAATCGCTCACGTGCGATTTCTCAACGGTGGGCAACCTCCATCGACTGGTGGAGTTTCCCAGGTGAGATGTCGTTCTTTACAAGCCGAGGATGTTCTTTCGCGGAAAACGTTCCGCAGGAGGATGCCGCCTGGGTCCCTCCTGGGAACGCTTTTTTTCGTGCTGTTGCGGGGCTGGACTACTTGATCAAGCCGACTTCTCTGTAATAGCGCTCCGCTCCCGGATGAAGCGGGATATCACAGCCCGCCATGGCGTTCTCGATACCGAAGAAGCCGAAAATGCTGGCCGAGCGATCCTTGAGAGCCGCAGTATTTTCGAACATCGCCTTGACGGTTTTATAGACGACCTCTTCGTCCATACTTTCATACGTGAGCATGACACAAAATGCGGAGAAAGAAGTGATGTCCTTGTCATAGCCGTCATAGGTGCCACCGGGAATGTCCCAAGGAACATAGAAAGGATATTTTTTGACGATCTCGTCTCTTTTGTCCGGTTCGACGGCGATGAGACGGGCGCCTCTGGAGAGCATGTCGTTGATTGCTGATCCGGGATATGCCGTAAGGAGCACCTGGGCATCCGTGGCGCCGGTCTGCAGGGCCTCTGCCGTCTCACTCCTGCTGTTGCGCTGTATCTGTACTTCCGACTCGGAGATTCCGTATGCTTCCAGGGTAAGACGGTTATTGGTGTCGATACCGCCACCTATTGGGCCGAAATCAACTTTTTTGCCACGGAGGTCGGCGATCGACTGAATATCCTTGCCACTGACCATAATGTGGGCGACCTGAGGGTAGATTGCGGCAACATAGCGCAATGTCCGGATCGGTTCCTTAAAATTGCTCTGGCCGTTCCATGCCTCGTAGAGCGTTGATGTCAGTGACAGGCCGAATTCGATAGCCTTCTGATCCAGTGCGACAAGGTTTTTGATGGAACCGCCGGTTATGGACGAATAGTTGATCTCTTTCTGAGTGGCATTCAGAACGGACGCAAGGCTTGTCCCCGCCGTATAGTAACCGCCACCTACAGTTCCCGAACCAATACGGATGAACTGTGCTGCCGAGGCCATCCCCGCTGTCATTCCCAGGGCAAACACTGCTAGGACTACCATTCTCTTCAGGCTCTGTCTCATTGATATCTTCTCCTTTTTATGATTTTCATTATAAATTAAAATCATTCATGATGAACACGCTCTGGCCACTGAGCATTGTCATTTGTGGAAGCAGCAGGACATTGCCGCTGCACGACGAACCGGAGGTATCTTCGAAATGGACCTCTCTCGCGACTTTTTTGACGATGGTGATATCCGCTCGTGCGCCTGCACCAAGAGTGCCGATCACACCGGACATGTTCATTGATTTAGCCGGTGTGGCAGTAACACAGCGCACGACATCGATCATCGTCATTCCGAAAGAGAGCAGTTTCGACATGACGAAGGGGAGGGACCTCACGCGGCGCCCTTGGTAGAATCTGACGACTCCCATGTCAGTCGAAATGATGTCGGGCGGAAATCCCTGCGCAAGGGCTTTCTGGCATACCGCGTTAGAAAAATTGGTGTTGCCGTGAGACATGTCGAACAGGATGCCTCTCTCTCGCGCCTCGCGTATCGCCGGAAGCACATCTCCGTTTTCCGAGAGAATCGTCTGTCCGGTGCCATGGTAGGCATGGCAGAAGATATCTCCT
Organism: Synergistaceae bacterium UBA5560; assembly: GCA_002425685.1. Lineage (GTDB taxonomy): Bacteria > Synergistota > Synergistia > Synergistales > Aminiphilaceae > Aminiphilus. The sequence goes on from DIMS01000102.1 coordinate 60,174, forward strand.
CTTCTCAGTATTTTCGCCACATCCGCCATGGAGGCCGGTGCGTTCGTGACATGCACGCAGACAGACATGTTGCCGATCTCTTCCGCAAGTTCGATGGCTTTCTCCAGGGGGCGCAGATCATGTACCAATTGCTTCGGAATGCGTATTTTCAATCCAAGGATATCGTCTGGAAATTCTTCCTTGAGCTGTAAAATTCCATCCTTGTCGAACAATTCGGGAGAGAAATTTTCCAGATACGCTCCGCCGGCCAAGCCGATCGAGCAGCATGAGAGATACGTTTTGACACAGAGTGAGCTGGTTTCGACAGTGCTCTTCCTGAAGGCCCGATAGTTGGTACAACCGGAAGATCCGGCATCTACCGCTGCTGTTACGCCCGATGCGCACATGAAGTTTGGATTTGCACCATTCTGCGTTCCCCCCAGGAAGATGTGAGTATGGAAATCTATCAGCCCGGGGAGTACGTAGCACCCACTGGCATCTATGACCTGTCCAGCATCGACTCCGGTGGAAGGCACAATTTTATTACGGGCGACAGCAACATCCGCAACGGTTTCTATTCCTCTCGCGGGATCCACTATGCAACCGTTTTTGATGAGAAAGTCGGCCTTCATTTTTTCGCCTCCTCGCAGTCTGAAGATGAGTAGTGGATCCGGCGTTTTTTTATTTGTCGTTGTCGTCCACGTAGACATATCCTTCCATGATCGTTCGCGCAGTTCGCGAAAAAATTCCCCTGCGAACAATCGAGTTTCCGTTTTCTTGTTCGATGAGAGCCCCCACCGGCATGATTCCGAAGGGGTGAGCGATCCGCAACATTTCGATGTCGCCCGAAACCTTCTGCGCAGCGATCTCGTTGACCACGGTGCCGGGAATGTTGGCGGCAACGATGGTGCAGACGGCGCCGGTTCCCATGTACGCGTTGATCATTTTCCCCATGGAAAAGAGACGGCCGGTGATATCCATGTCATCCTGCCCGAAGTGTTTGCCCGTCGCATCCGTGTATTCCTGCGGAGCGGAGTAGAAGCCGATTTTGGGCAGCTCGGGGCTTTTGAGCGATGCGTCTTCGGCCTTGTCCACGAGCCCGATCCATACCGCAGCTTGCGAGCGAATTTTCTCGAAGATCCGGGAGAGTTCCTTGAAATCGGGACGTGCGGCAAATTCGGCGGGCAGTTCCGTCCCCTTCAGGCCGAACTCCTCGGCGCGGCAAAACACGACGGGATTTGCCGCATCGACGAACGAAATGGTGTAGAGCTTTCCATCAACCTCAATGGTTTCTTTTGCCTTGCCGGTCGGCAAGAGTTTGCCCGATACGGCGCCGCCCGGATTTTCAAATTCCAGATCGATCTTCGCTCCGGTGCCGGGTACACCGTTTATCGAATACTCTCCGGATACCAGCGCCCTGCCGTTTTTGACAGGAACTCGAGCGATGATTCTCTTGCCTGTGTTCGTGTTGAAAATCCTGACGGTCGTTACCGGTTCGACGACGGCCACCATGCCCTGATCGATGGCGTAGGGACCGACGGCGGAGGAAATATTACCGCAGTTCATTGCCCAGCCTACTATCGGCAGGTCTACGCTGACTTGACCGAAGGTGTAGTCCACATCGGCATCCTCTCGCTTGCTCGGTTCGATGATGGCGACTTTGCTCGTGGAGGAGTTCGCTCCTCCCATTCCATCGATCTGCCTCAGGTCCGGGCTTCCGAATGCACGCAAAACAACTTTTTCCATTTCGTGCTTGTCTTCGGGGAGATCCTTTCTGTTGAAAAAAACAGCCTTGCTCGTGCCGCCACGCATGTACACGCATGGAATTTTCTCTTGTTTTATCATCGAAAACACCTCTCATGTGGATAGGTTTTGTTGCCTGGTGTGTGATGAAAATGATTGCATCGCAGGAGGTGCATTTAAAGCAATGTCAAAAATAAATACAGAGAATTGCTGAATGGACGGGCGGCACGGTAAGTTGTGAAGCATGGGGAAGGTGGGTTTTGGGTTGTCCATTCAAGTACAACGGAGTGAGGCTGTTTTTCGGCAGGCCTCCGTTGCAGTGTGCCGCCCAAAATGCTTTCAAGAATCATTGAGAACTGATATGTGCTGTTCCCACTCCTTGTCGGGCTGCCCGGCGGAGAGGGAATCTTGTATTTTTACTTTGTGAAAACGATTTGCGTAATGTGAGTACATCTCTTATAGCATGTGGGTGTTTTCCTGTCAACACTGATTGCGTTGGCCCGGATCCACGAACGTGATCGCTCCAGGGCGTGTTTTCAAAACAGGGTAAGCGGTGTAGAACCGGTTGTCATGTGTGGCTATGAGCTGACATGATATTGATGATGCAACATGGGGACGACTTTCGAAACAACTGTCCCCGAAGCGAATCGGGAGACAGGGTAGGGGGGTGTGGCATGGCGGAAAGGTGTTCTCTTTCGGGTTCTGTCGCTGGTTTGAATTGTGATTGGTCAACGGCAGGTTGCCCCAGAAGAGTGAACTCCCTTCAAGAGAAAGACTATGCCTCCACGTAAATCGTTTCACCCGGTGATGTTTCTTGTCGATGACGGCGTGTCACTGTCGTTATTGGACAAGTCTTGTTGTTGCTTCTCATGTGGTTGAACAAATTGTGATAAGTTGGAAAAATGGGACGCCAAAAGCGCTCTTCTCGACAAAGGTGCCGGATATGGAAGGAGAATGGTGTGTGGTTGGTTGAAAAAAAGGGATGGTAAGGGCTATGCTAGCGATGAAGGTTGCCGGTACGGAAGGCGGACGAATTTCGCTTGCTCGAAAGCGTTTTGGAGCGGGGCCGCCAGAATGGCCCGGGTCAGTTTTATGAGGCATCGCGCACGCTTTACCATGATCCCCATCTGGAAAAACTAGGCAAGCTTGGGAAATGAGTGCAGAAGGCGAGAGGGCGTGTTCAGAATCGGTTTGCTCGTCGCCGCCGAAGGCGAGCAGCGTTCCCGGGCAGGGTTTGAGCGGGAGCCGGCACGGATAGGGTGGTGCAAAGGTGCGTTGGCGACGTCAGAGGAAGTCCACAAGGCGAGCCGATGTGTCGCTGGTGCTGTGTCGCCGGGCAGGTAGGGTGGCGTGCTGCGGTGCGGTGTTGGAGGCTGGCCTTGTGTTGTTGGGCTAGAAAAGATGTTCAGAATCTGTACTAAAAATACGCTTTGCGATGTATCGCGTTGGGAAATGATGTTGTGAAACTGGAGGGGATTGTGTGAGTGACGATAAATTTACAAAAAAAGATGATAATATATTTAAAAGTCAAGTTAAGTCAGTTGAAAAAGCACTAAATATACTGGGCGCGTTTTCTGTGGAGTATCCAAGACTTACCTTTACGGAGATCAGCGATAGGCTTGATATCCCAGTTGGGAGCGTTTATAGATTCTTATCTACTCTATGTAGTTGTGGTTTTTTAGAATTTGAAAAAGCGACAAAAAAATACAGCCTAGGCCCTAAAATGATACTTTTGGGAAGTGTGGCTGTTGAGTCTATTGACTTGGTCGGCATAGCGCGACCTTTCATGGAGGAAATTAGAAAGAGAACAAATGAAACAGTTTCTTTGTATGTCAAAAGAGGACTTGAAAAAATGTGTGTTTGCAAAATTGAAAGTAGTCATTCGATAAGGTATTCTTCGAAGATCGGAGAATTGACCTATTTGCACGGGGGGGCCTCGGGCAGAGTGTTGATGTCCACCATGAGTCCTCAAGAGCTGGATGAATACGAGAGGGTGGTTGGTTTCAAGAAACTGGCCAGTTTGACACTGCTGGACAGGGCTGCGGTCGAGGCATCGTTGGAAAAAACAAGACAGGACGGTTATGCGATAAGTCTCAAGGAAAGATCTGAAAATTCGGCTGGGATCGGAGTTCCTATATTCGACTGCGCGAAGAAGGTGGCGGCTTGTTTGAATATAACGTTGCCGTCGGACAGATACGACCAGGCACGGATTCCCGAGTGGGTTGACCTTTTGCGATGGGCCGGTGCTGAGATATCCAGGAAGAATGGCTATTGATTTTTAAGGGGTAGTGTGTGTCCTGATCTGGAGTCGGAGTTTTGCGTCGTTGCGATAACGTGCAATCTCTTTCACAAAATTGAGAGGAGCAGGCCTTTCCAAAAGACGGCGACCACTCCGGGGTCGAGAGATATTCTTGCGGTATTTCCCGCGCCTCTCTGAAGAGGGCTGTTCTCATGGAGAATCCCGTCAGCGGTACCTGAATATGATGCCCCTAGAGGATGCAGATCTGGAGAAGAGCGCATAGAAATAACGACGCTACGACGGAGTTTCTGGTTCGGGAGCGAATCGTCTGCGTTCGATTTTTGCGAAAAATGCTTGACACTGCCGATACGTGGCACTACTCGGCGCGCTGTGGCGGAGTTTCTGGTTCGGGAAGAAAGCGTCTGCATTCAGTTTTTGCGTCAAGAGACTTGACGCTACTGTTGCTCGAGAATGGGGGAGTGGCTCTGCCTGTTTTTGGCGGATGTTCTGCGGGGCGGATTCGATCTGTTGGGAGCGGCGAACCGGGAGCGGGTGCATGGGTGCCAGAGGATGTTCTGCATTGACAGCCTGTGCGAAGAGAACTACAACAATGCAACCGCCGGACAGGTGGATAGTCAAGTCCGGCGGTTGCACTGTCGATGATCAGTTACGGTTGGAGTCGCTATTTTTGAGCAAGTCCCATGCTTTCGAGCAATGTCTTCATCGCTTCCGAATCACGATTCAGCAAAGCGGTAAAATCTTCCATGTTCTTGTAGACGAGGGGCTCTCCCAGCTTGTCGGAACGCTCTTTGTACGCCGGGCTTGCGATGATCTCCGCAAAAGACGCTTCCAGTTTTTTCAGGATTTCCGGCGGAATGTTCTTCGATGCAAAAACACCTCGCCAACTCGTGGACATGGCAGGGAAGCCCTGTTCCGCAAACGTCGGCACATCGGGAAGTTCCGGAAGGCGTTCTGCCCCGCAGACGCCGATGACTTTCAGTTCGTTCGCCTTGACATTTTCAAGGATTGCAGGCAAAAACGTACTGATCGCCTGGACATGTCCCCCTAGAACCGCAGCTGTTCCCGGTGCTGTTCCCTTGAAAGGCACGTCCTTCGCGTCTTTCAGGGCACCCATTTGATGAAACACGTTCGCTCCCAAAATATGCAGGCTGGATCCCACTCCGGGATGTGCCCAGGAGAATTGTTCGGGGTTCTTCTTGATCCATTCCTGGAGCTCTTTCGCATTGTTCCAGGGACTATCCGCCTTGACCGCGATGACCGATGCCACATCGGAGCACTGGGCGATTCCCATAAAATCGTTCAGGTCGTAGCCCACTTTCCCCAGATACGGTGCGATCGCAAGGGACAAGGTCGTGTAGAGCAATGTGTATCCGTCTGCCTTGGATTTCACTACGTATGTCGCCCCTACAGCGCCTCCGGCACCGGGTTTCGTCGTGATCTGTAACGGCTGGCCAAGAAACTGTTCCGCCCCGGGGACAAGGATTTCCGCCGCGATATGGGTACCACCGCCAGGTGCATAGGGAACCACCATCTCTATCGGCTTTGTAGGGAACTCGCCTGCGTCCGATCCGACCGCCAGGACACCGAGGTGCAACACAAGACCAACAACCGCCGCGCATAATGCCACCTTCGCATACCTCACTACACACACCCCCATTTATTGATTTTTGGATCCTTTGAAACGCAATGTTCTAGAGATCTGCTCCTTGAACATGGAGAAAGCAATAAACAAAAGGGTAGCGGATATAAAAAACAAGGATATTGGTTTTTGGAAAAAGGTTAAGTAGTTCATATTGGAAATCCTGAGAGCGAGCCTGTAGTTGAGTTCTACTTCTGGTCCAAGGATGTATGCAATGATGAACGGTGCTATTTGAAACTTGTTTCTCCTCAAGAAATATCCGAACAAGCCAAAAATGATCATAATTAAACAATCGAACAGGTTTCCTCTCGCGGCATAGGTTCCGACAACGCACAGAACAAAAACGCAGGGAAAGAGGATTGATTTTTTTATTGAAACGATTTTTACAATGTAGCGAATAGAAAAAATTCCGATAACAAAAAGCGCAATGACCGAGAGTATCAATCCTATGTATATCAAATAAACATCTTTTATGTTTTGAGTGAAGAGANNTCGCCCGGAATGCCAAGGGCCAGCATGGGCACCAACGCTCCGCCGCAGACGCCGTTATTTGCCGCTTCGGAGGCCGCGACCCCGTCGATGATGCCTGTGCCGAATTTCTCGGGGTATTTCGATCGCCGCTTCGCTTCCGCGTAGGCAACGAAGGACGCAGTGCTTCCTCCGACTCCCGGAAGAATTCCGATAAGGCACCCGAGAATACCGCTGATGAGCATGTTCCATCTTTGAGACCAGTATTCTCCGAACGTCAGGCGATCCCGTGTGTAATCAAGGATTTCCGGTTTCGTGTCCAGCTCCTCGCGTGACATCCGCAGTTGGACCAGGATTTCGGAAAGAGCAAAAACACCGATGAATACCGACAGCATGGAAAAACCATCGTAAAGGTCGAATATGCCGAAGGTGAGGCGCTCTGTTCCAGTGACGGGGTCCATTCCGACGGTCGCCAGCATGATTCCGAATGTTGCGGCCATGAGTCCCTTCAGAAGATTGCCGCCACAGACTCCCGCGATCATCGTGAGAGCGAAGAGCATGATCCCGAAGTATTCCGCCGGTCCGAACTTGAGAGAAAGAAGCGCGAGGTGTTTTACCAACAGGATCAGCATGATGCAGGAAATGATTCCTCCCGTGCAGGAGGCTGCCAGGGAGATTCCGATGGCCTTTCCCGCCCTGCCCTGTCTTGCCATTTCATACCCGTCGAATGCCGTCGCCGCAGCACTTGCCGTCCCCGGGGTGTTGATGAGTATCGCGGAAATCGATCCACCGTACATTGCGCCCTGATATGCACCGATCAACAGCATGATCGCGTTCGATGTCGGGAGATAGAGGCTCATGGGCAAAAGGAGTGCGATGGTCATGCTGGGGCTGATGCCGGGCAGCGCGCCTCCGATGATGCCTCCGCAAACGCCCAGGCAGAGATAGAGAATGTTATTGACTGTTACAATTGATTGAAGAACGCTTAAGATTTCCATGTCGATTAACCAATATTCAGTTTTGGGAAGCTGATTTTGAAAATCTCAGAGAAGCAGTAGTTGACGGCAAAAACAAAAATAATCGATCCTAAGATGCAATAGAGTTTGTTTTTGCAGCCGAAATAAAAGAGAAAGATTGGAAGTGCGACGAGAGAGGCGAGGATGAATCCCAGAGATTCCATTGATTTTATATAGAGTATCGCCATCGCGAGAAAGGCATACTGTTTCTTTGGAGCGCAAAGAATACTGAGGACTGTTTTGAGACAGGGACGTTCGCCTTTTGTGAGTTCTCTGACAAGTGCGACGATGGAAAAGAACAACAAAAGGGTCGCCCCGATGCTCGGCCAAAACTGCGGGCTTATTTCCGCCATGCGCGCGCTTTCGATGTAGTTCTGAATCAGCGGGAAGAAGAACAGCGAAGCGAAAATGAAAAAAAGTGAGGAATGTAGATCGCTGTTTTCCCTGTTCACTTTATCCACCATTGTTCACCCCCCCTTCACTCACCGATCAGATCTGATCTGCCGGAACAAAAACGACGCCGTCCATGATCTTCCGTGCGGTTCTCCACACACCGGCCCTTTCGAATTTCAGACCATCCTCCCGGTTGTTCATGGTCAGGCTCACCTCCATGGGACCGTAGGGTTGACCGATTCTCACTTTCTCCGCCGTTCCAGTGGCATCACGGGTTGCGTCCCAAACCACCGTTCCTTCGATTCGGGATGCCACTGCCGTACAAATTGCACCCGTAACCATATACGCCCGGTGCATTTTCTGCATGGACGCCAGCCGAGCGACCAAATCAACCTGTCCCTCGCCCACGGTTTTCCCGTCCGGCGTCACGTAAGGTTTTGCTTTGGTGACGAATCCGATCTTGGGTATCGCCGGGCTCAACCTGGTGGCTTCTGCCGGGGTCTCTGCAAGGCCCATCTGGACACAAACCCGCGATCTGACGGCTTCGATCATTTCAAGCTTGTCTGTTCTTTTTTCGATTGCCTCGGGCAGCTCGATTCCCTCTAACCCCAGTTCTTCCGCTCGCAGGAAAACCACAGGATTCGCCGCATCCACGAGAGAGTAGTGAAAATTGCCGACACCGGGAATTTCCAAAAAATCCACCGGATGCCCCGTGGGGAGGAGTTTTTGCGTCACCGAGCCGCTCGGGTCTTCGAATTCGACAAGAAAGGGCGCACCGGGGAAGGGGACCCCGGGAATCACCATGTCTCCGTTTTCCTCGATTTTTCCGTCCGAGGCGGGCATCGTGATGTAGATATTCTTCTTTGTGTTGGTGTTGAAGACACAGACTTTTGTGAATGGTTCCTCCACCGGAACAAGACCCTCGCCGGCGGCAAACAGTCCTACCGCCGAAGAAAGGTTTCCGCAGTTGCCCGTCCAATCCACCACCTTGCTCGTGATCGAGACCTGTCCGAATGTATAGTCGATCACGTTTTCGTCGTTCCGCTTTCCGATGATGGCTACTTTACTCGTCAGGGAGTTCGCTCCGGCCAATCCATCGATTTGTCTCAGATCAGGACTTCCAAAAGCCCTGAGGATGAACCGCGCTCTCTCTTCCGGGTCATTCGGCAAATT
>DIMS01000102.1:68860-69707 GCA_002425685.1 Synergistaceae bacterium UBA5560
ACCGGCCCAATCGGTTGTTTTTTCAGGAGTAAGCCTTTCTGAAGGAAGCGAGATATTCAGGCTGGCGATCACTTCACCCTTGACGTCGTAAACCGGGGTGCCGATTCCCGCAGCCCCTTCTTGTCGCTCCCCGGAGCTGACGGCGAAGCCATCCTTCCGTACCTTCTCGAGGACTGTTTCCAGTTCGCTCCTGCTCGTTATTGTCTGGTTCGTCATCCGCGGAAAACCCACTTCCCTTTCGAGAGCATCCAACGTTTCTTTGTCGAGACCCGAAAGAAGAACCTTTCCGGAGGCACCCACGTGCAAGTAAGTGGGTTGTCCGACTTTGGCCGTGTAGCGAACGGAGTAATCGCTCTCGATCTTGCTCACGCACACCTTTCGGAAGCCTCTTCGCACAAAGAGAGTGACCGTTTCTCCCGTTTTCTCCTTCAGCGCCTCCATGTAGGGAGTTGCGATCTTTACGATATCCAGTCCCTCAAGGGCGAGGTTTCCGAGAAAGACCAATTTCGGCCCCAACGAATACCGTTTCGTGGATGAGGAAAATTCCAGATAGCCGGAATGAGCAAGTGTTGAAAGGAATCTGTACAGAGAGGCGACGGGCATTTTCGTCAGCTTCTGGATCTCGGAGAACGTCAACTGAGACTTGCTTCTTCCGAACAATTCAAGAATTTGAAACGCCTTCTCCAGGGATTTAATTTTCTCTTTTGTTGATTCACCATTGTAAAAATCCATCTCGACCGCATTCATGGCAGGACTCCTTTTTCCGATATGCGGAAAAAATTTCTACAATATGGAAAATATTCTAGCACCCTTTGTGGAAGGTGTCAATGTGCCCTGATGATGCGGG
>DIMS01000102.1:69726-70048 GCA_002425685.1 Synergistaceae bacterium UBA5560
AAAACGTACAAGACCGGAAGAGGGTTCGGGGATATCCTCTCGGGCAGGCGGGGCGAAAGGTTGCGGGCACTTTGCCGACACGTCGCCGAGTTACCGCCGAAGGGAGGAGGTACGTGCGATGAAGGACACGGGTGAAGAAAAGGACATGGGCATAAAGTACACGAACGGAAGGCAGATTGGCATGGAGGGTCGGGCTACAGGGCATGGGCATGTGAGGGACGTCGGCAAAAGAAAGCGCGACACGAGCATGAAGGGCATGGGCGGCGGAAAGTGATCTTACCCACCTTTGCTGGACACTCGGAGAAGCGAGTACAATACCAGC
>DIMS01000102.1:70076-70224 GCA_002425685.1 Synergistaceae bacterium UBA5560
CATGAAAAACGAGGCGAAGCAGGAAAAGCGAACCCGGACCAAATATCCTGAGGAGTACAAGAAAGAGGCGCTGAAGCTCGTGGAACGCGTGGGCGTCCCGACGGCAGCAAGGCAGCTGGGCGTGTCGGAAGCGCTTTTGTACTCCTGG
>DIMS01000102.1:70291-77580 GCA_002425685.1 Synergistaceae bacterium UBA5560
GCGAAATTTGCCGCTTAGCTCGCTGTCCACTGTTGGTGGGCAAGATCACTCAATCTTTGTCACATCTGGTGTATGAGAAAAAAGTCAGGAGGCTTTTCTGCCGGGTGATCCGACGTGCGCACTCCGTCCGTGAACACAACGCCGGGAATGACCTTGTCGATGGGAGGAAACCCCTTGATAGGCCTCCGGTTCTTTTCCGCCGACTGGATTAGCTTGAAAATCAAGGCGAGCATCGTTTCCCGGGAGCCGTAGTTCCGCGGTGTGACCGTCCTGAGCCGCGCCGTGGTGAAGGTGGATTCGATCGGATTAAACGTTCGGAGGTAAATCCAGTGTTTCGACGGGAAATCACGGATAAAATGGCCCTTTTCTTTCCGATAGTATATGATACAGTCGTGTTTCAGTTCTAACTTGGCAAGTCACCTAGTTTATGGGGTCCATTGTATATTAAGAAGGCGAAAAGCTCTTTCCTGTCCTTGTTCGGACACTCCCAGGAAAACCTTGGAAAACACTGCAGCCAATCGCTGTTCGAAACGGTAGAAGAGATCATAGCACTGTTGTTTCTCCGTGGCACAACATCTCTTTCCGAGGGCTGAGGGCCTGTGAGGCAATGGAAAATCCCCGTGAGTGTCATCACGTTCGAGAAATATCGGAAATGGGAAGGAGGCAATGGGAGCAAGCAACAGGGAAACGATGTCGTGTTGAGTGTGTGTTTTATGAAATAAATATATCAATAAAAAAATTTTTAAGGAGGACGTTGTTGTGAAAAAAATTGCTGTTGGTTCTTTGCTTTTGGCTTGTTTTGCTCTGGGTTCACTGTTTCTACTTGGCGGTTGTGGTGGTGGGGAAAATGGCGGATCTTCTGTAATGGTCAGTATACAGAAAATACAGGATACCTACTACGATGTTGTCATGGATTACACAGACCGCACAAGCAAAGAAATGGGTGAAGCACTTGCGCGGGAGATTCTCCAAGTTGTGCCCGATTATGAATCCATTGCGGATTCCTTACTCGAAGATCAGTTCAACTTGCTGGCGAGCAACGACCTGCCCCCCGATTTTCCCACAGCACTGAGCCGAGCTCAGGCTATATTGCCGAAGGTTCCTCAGGAGTACTTGGATGAACTGGAAGGCATGCAGGAAATTTTCAGTTTCGATAAGGATGTCCTGGGTGATGGCAGGCTTTCAAAAAATGAGTTGGCTATTCTGCAAGTTTTTCAGGATGTGCTTCGTCCGACACAGTGTTCTGGTGTAGCAGCTTTCGGTGAGTCATCGGCTACGGGGAAGACGGTTCTCGGGCGTAATCTCGATTGGGATGCCCTGCCGCGAAACGATATATCCAAGCTTCACGCGGTGACTACCATGAAAAATGGCAAAAAATCGATAGTAATGGTGCATCTTCTTGGAACATTGACACCCGACAGCGCGTACAACGATGAAAAGATTTTCGGCGCTTTCCTCGATGCGGAAACGGGAGCGCCCTATCCTGTCGACCTCAGTGCAAAACGCTCCTACAGCCTCGACTTCCGCTATGCGCTGGAGAATATGTCGACGATACAGGAAATGGTGGATTTCATGAAGACGAAGGAGTATGCCTTCAATCATCTCGTGTTCATGGCGGACGAAAACAGCGCGGGGGTACTGGAGCAGAACATTGGCAGCCCCGGGCGCGGGTTTCGGAGGGCGGATTCACAACTGCGTGAGGGCGTTTTCTGGAATGTGCCCGATGCGGTGGCGACGGTGAACGACTATCGACTTCCGGGCAATTATGTCTATCCCGACGACGATCCGTCCGACAACAACCGCTGGGGAACCTACCGGACGCTTCTTTCATCCCAATTGGCCCGCGGGGCGAAAATCGACGTGGACAAGATGAAGGGAATTGCGGGGTACTTCGGAACCGATGGCAACGCCTACACGTCTGGGGCGGTGTTTCTCTCGAACCGTATTGTGACGGTGCAGTCCATCATTCTGCGCATGGACACGTTGGAAATGTGGGTTCACTTTTCGCCCGTCGGGACAGGGCCTATGCCGCTCAATCCCACGTATCTGAGGATAAGGACGCCGTTGGAAACGCAGTCGGAGCTGTAGGAGTGTCTGGAAAAAGCCGAAAAGCCCCCCAGCCTTCTGGGGCTTCCTGTCATAGTGCCAAATCCACATCCGATCCGCGACTCCATTATTGCCATGGTGAGACGTAGGGTGGCGGAATTGTGGCTCTTTGGAAACGGCCTTCGCTGTTTCAGTCGATGGAAGAAAAACGGAAGCACATCACAAGAAATTTGCCCACATCGGCGTTGTGTTCATCGGTGGGTTATGAGCGCCGGATTACCGGATCGGCCAGACAGGCAACTTTTGTCTGATCTGTTCGTACACCGGATTTGACAACATACCCCTTGGAGGACTACGTTGTTACAGACAGCATAAATCCAGGAATGGGGGCATGCGGATATGTCGGACAGAAAAAAGGGGTCGGACCCGGAGATGTGCCGCCGCCTCGCTGCCCGCGAGGTGCGGCGGGGATGCGTGAAACCGGCGCTGCCTCTTCTCCTTGGACTTTTGGCGTTTTTCTTGGTCGAGGCTTGTCCTTCCTGGGCCGGCCCCAGCCAGCCCTTCGACCCGGCTCTGGTACCGCCTCGGCCGGACTATGGGCAACCTTCGAACTGGGCAGCCCTTCCCGGAGAGGATCGGCACTTTTCCGTGGATGTCTTCTACGTCCATCCCACCACATACAACGGCAGCGAGAACTGGAACCAGTCTCTGCAGGGGGAGCAGGCCGACCCGAAAGTGGCGGGCTGCCTGCTCGATCAGGCGGGCGTCTTCTCCACCTGCGCGGACCTGGTGGCTCCCTACTATCGCCAGGCGAATCTGGCGGTTTTGCATACGGACAAGGACAGCCCGGAGCGGAAGTCTCTGGACGTGGCCTACTCGGATGTCGAAGCGGCCTTTGATGCCTACAGGGCTCTCTGGAACCAAGGACGTCCGTTTTTCCTGGCGGGGCACAGCCAGGGCGCCGAGCACCTGCTCACCCTCATGGAACGACACTTTGCGGATCCTTCTCTGCAGGAGGTGCTTGTGGCGGCCTACCTGGTGGGCTGGTCGGTGACAAAGGAAGACCTCGCGACATATCCGCATCTGAAGATTGCCGAAACCCCGGACCAGACGGGAGTCATCGTCACGTACAACACTCAGGGGGAAAATCCGGGCTACAGCATTGTCCGGAAGGGCGCCGTGGCGGTCAACCCTCTCTCCATGACCATCACGGACGAGGCGGTTTCCGCGGAGCGGAACCTTGGGGCGCTCTTCTACACGGAGAGTGGCGTTCTGGAAATTCCGCACTACACGGGCGGCCGGACCGTGAACGGGGCCTTTGTCATTCCGGAACCTTCGAATATCGGCATTCTGAGTGCCGTCAAGATCCCCGGTTTTTACCACCCCTACGACTACACCTTTTTCTACAGGAACCTTCAGAGGAATGCGGAGCAGAGAGTTCGCGCCTATCTGGCGGCTCAGTAGCGATGGAGGCGGCGCGGCGGGGTCGATCCGGAATGTTCAAAAACGTACAAGACCGGAAGAGAGTTCGGAGATATCCTCTCGGGCAGGCGAGGCGAAAGGTCGCAGGCACTTTGCCGACACGTCGCCGAGTTACCGCCGAAGGGAGGAGGTTCGTGCGATGAAGGACATGGGCGAAAAAGACATAGACATGAGCATGATGGACACCGGCGGGGGAACGAGCAGCATGGGCGGTGAAAAGCGCGACATCGAGAGGGGAAATGTCCTGGCCGGGGAGAGACGGTGGACGCCCCACAGTAGTTTTTGGGGTGTGTTCATGGACACACGGTGATAGCGGGGGAGAGCACGGAGGGGGCCGCGATCTCTGTCTGCTGGTCAGGATAGATCCGGGCATGGCGATAGGAAGACATGTGCACGAGAACAACACCGAGATTCACTATGTCGTGGAAGGTCGCGGCGTGTGCACCGTGCAGAGGCGGCGGATCGACTACGTGCCCGGAACGGTAGCGGTCACGCCGAGGGGAGAGGAGCACGACGTCGCTACCGCGGAAGGGCTTCGGTGGCGCTCTCCATGCATGTTGCGGAGACACCGGCAAGGTCTGTCGCCGACAATCTCTACGACTGTTCTGGAGAGAGAGTCCTGTAGGGCGACCTCGCTTTGAGAAAATGAGAACGCGTTGCGAAAAGAGACGGAGGAAGCCATGGAGAGCCCAGGGCTTCCTCCGTCTCTTTTCGATGGGCTTACCCGTTCCTCTCCGAATACTCCGCGTTTTGCTTTCGGTATGCGTCGGTATCTTTGACTCTCAGTTCGGAGTCGACTGCTTCGAGGCGTTTTTGCAGCGCTTCTTGGTCTTGGTCGTCTCCGGCGGCCTGTCGCAAAGCTTGTGCGATTCTCTGTTTTTCCTGTTTGAGTTTTCGGATCTCCGCGTCCACCTTTCCGGTGTCCACAGTGCCGGTTCGGACGGTTTTTTTATCGTCGGAGGCTTTCTTCGACTTCTCGTCTTCGTCCTTTTCATCAGGGGCGACATCGCGTTGGTCTTCTTCTGCGGGGGCGACATCGCGTTGGTCTTCTTCATCGGAGGGTTTTGCGGGGCTCGTCTTTTTCTCGGTTTCGTCGCTCCGCTTCGCGCCGTTTTCGTCAGAAAGAGGGGCGCGGTTCGACGCGTCGGGCTTTTCAAACAGGATCTTCGGGTTTCCGTCCTCGTCCTTTCCGAGACTGTAAACCCCTGTTGCCTTGGAGGGAGAGAAGCTGCCTCGGATATAGCTGTCCTTCGCGTCGTCCGCGTTTGTCGAGGGGGCGCTTGAAGGCGCGGCGTTTCCAGGCTGTTGTCGTCGCAGCGACAGGGTCTGTTTTTCGATGGCATCGAGTTGCAGTTGAATGCTCTCTTGCCTTTTTTCTTCGACTGCATTCATTGGAGTGGTTTGTTGCGCGTGCTTCAACTGCTCGGCAAGTTTTTTCCGCATTTCCTCAAGGCTCTGCGCCCTCGAAGACGGATCGCCGACTGCCTCGGCGTCGCGATGAACAGGCACGTTTTTCATTAAAACGGATCCCACGCTCATGCTCGATACCTCCCGTCCGAGTGATGATGGTGTGATTCTACGCGGCGCGGTGTCGGGGTTCAAGCGGTCTCGCCCGAGATGTCGGGTAATCGGCGTGGAATGACGAGCAGGACATTCAAGCGAAAGACGGTGTTCTCTTTTTCCACGGAAAGGGCGCCGTGGTACTTTTTTGCCACGGCTTCGATGTTCGACAAGCCGATGCCGGAACCTCCGTCGTTGTCGGCTTCGGGCGAAAAGCTGTTTTCGAATTCGAACATGAAAAAATCTCCCTTGCGCTTGCCGGAAATGCGAATAAAGCGTTTCCCGTCGTGCATCTGTGCGCACGCTTTGGTGGCGTTGTCCAGTGCATTCGCAAAGATGACGCATAAATCGAAATCGTTGATCGAATCGGAAGGCGGTATGTTGACGACGCATTCGATACGTATTCCGTTGTGTTGCAGCAGGTTGAGTTTAGTGCTCAGCAGTGTGTCGATCACGGTGTTCCCGGTCCGGCAGGGAAAAGAAAGGGAATGAGAAATTCCCTCCAGCCTGCCGAGGTATTCCCGTGCCTGGTCTATTTTCGTCTCTGTCAGGAAGCCGTTCAAAACCGCGAGGTGCCATTGTATGTCGTGGCGAAATCCTTGCGTTTGTTTATGGCGCAGTGCGGCCTCCTGTACGTATTCTTTTTGGCGGCGGATTTCCTGTTCCAGAAGCGCGAGGCGCATCTGGCCGAAATGGTCCTCGGAGAGTTTTCGGCAGGCGTGGAGAATGGTGAAAAGCGACACGTAGGCAAGGGCCTGAAGGATGAAAAGCTGCGCGTTTCCGACGTCGGGGAGCGGCCCCCCGGTCCTGGAAACGGTGAGCGTGTTGCCGTAGATATATACTGAAAGGTAGTGTTCTATCATGAGCAGAAGCAAAACTGTGATGATGAATATCATGAGATATCGATCCGGAATATTGCGTTTCGGTCGAAGTTTTTCGAGGATGACGCGATAGCTGACCCATGCCAAGAGCGTGGACGCGAGGGAGACGACGACCCCTAAAAACGGCGGCAGTCCTCTGTTTGTCCGGACGAGAACGGAACCGAGGATGTGGAGTATCGGGTTCATGATTCCGTTCGAGAGTATCATGATGGATGTTGTGAGAAGCGCCGCCGAGGCGGCGGTGAGAAGAGGGGATTTGTGGACTGCGACGCCGATCAGCCAGAACGCCGCCGTTTCAAGGGCAAAAGAGAACGCGAGGTCCGCCTGCACCCGTGATTGCAACGCATATATCGCTCCGGAAAGCGCCAGGTAAAGAAGGAAATGAGGCGCTCGCGCTTGATGATTCGTGAACTTGGAGAAGAAAAGGAACGCGGGTATTCTTTTGAATTCATTGATTGCGAATATCAGTATTGAGATGACATCCACATCACTCTGCCCTTTCTTTGATGTGTTGCAGCATTTTTTGGGAAAATTCCCGCGCCCGCAGCCGGGAGACTGGAATTTTCTCCCCGTTCTCAAGCGCGACGAGTCCGGCTTCGTACCCGCAGGCGTAGTGCAGGTTGATGAAATAGCTCCTGTGACACTGGAAGAAACGATCGTCCAAACGTTCTTTCAGGTCGTCGATTTTCAAAGAACACTCCGATGTCTTTGTTGTGGAACGAATGAGTATCTTGTGGTTCCTTGCTTCGCAGTAGAGAATGTCGCTGAAGCGAAGGAAGGAAAAGGTGTTGCCCCGGGATGGAAGCAGCAGGCCGGGTTCTTTTGCCGTGTGCAGGCTGCGGCAGATGCGGTCCATCGTCCTCTCGAATCGGGCGGGATCTATCGGTTTCAGGAGATAGTCGGAGGCCTCCACCTCGAACGCCTCGTAGACGTACTCGTTGAAGATGGTGACGAATATGATATGCCCTGCCTTTCCGTTCTCGCGCAGCCGCTTTGCCGCGTCCATCCCGGATATGTCATCCATTTGAATGTCGAGGAACACCAGGTCGAAACGCCGGGGAGAACGGAGCAGCTCGGTTCCGCCGGCGAAGAGATGCAGCGAAGAGCGGAGGCGATGTTTGTCTGCATAGTCGGAGACGTTGCGGGAGAGTTCTGCGAGCGTCCGAGGGTCGTCGTCGACGATGGCTATGTTGATGATTGCGATCACCTTCTTCTCGTGTTTAAAAACAAAGGAAGTCCTGATCAAGTAGGATTTGTCCTCTCCCAATCGCAGTTCGCATCGCATTTTCCCGAGAGCGGCGCAGCATCCCGACGAAGAGG
>DIMS01000102.1:77603-80041 GCA_002425685.1 Synergistaceae bacterium UBA5560
TCGCCCCAACGGAGACGGGTGCGCATTGCGCCTCGGTCCGGAGGGCGTTCGAAAACAAGCGGACATGGTGTGCAGAGGAACGCGGCGCACGGTGTCTTATAGGGCTTTCGGCGTTATTGTAGTCCGACTTTGTGTTTTCCGCACCTTCCGGCGCCGATCTCCGACGCAGCGATTCGCATCAGTTTTCTGCCGCGGCACAAAAAGCTGTTCATCCGCGGGCAGGAAGCTCTCCTTTCGGGACGGCAAGTTGTAAAGGCGCGAACGGTGCGAACGAAAAACACCAACGGAACGGGATGCTCCCATTCATCCCGGCTCCATCTCAGCGGATGAAGGGGGCTCCGGTTCGGGCCAGGGCGTCGGCGAGCCAGCGCGGATGCATGGTCATCATGGGCTCGGGAAGGGACTCCGGAGGAAAGAAGCCCGTCTCGAGCGTTTCCGGTCCTGTGGAGACGAGGGCGCCTCCGACGGGGCGGCAGAGGAAACAGGTGGTGACGAAGTGGCGGATCCGGCCGTCGGGGTAGGTCATCACCTGGGAGCGGGGGTCGGAATAGACGCCCACCAGCCGCGTGACTTCCGCTTCGAGCCCCGTCTCCTCCCGGATCTCCCGGAGTGCGGCGGCCTGCACGGTTTCCGTGGGCTCCACGTGTCCCGAGGGGATGCCCCAGAGGCGGTTGTCCCGGCGGCGCATGAGGAGCACGCGGCCGCGGCCGTCGAGGACGATGGCGGCGACGCCGGGTTCGACTCTTTCCGGCCAGGAGTAAGGCGGGGAATCCCATTCGCGGAGGGGCGCGCCGTCGAGGTCGTCCCGGAAGAGATCGGCGAGCGCGGTGATTCTTCCGTCGGGGTTGCGGAAATCCTGCCGGTAGGGAAAGACGGGGGCCTCGCCCATGAGGAGGGCGGTCAGGCCCGCCCGGTGGGCGCCCAGGATGTCCACTTCGGGGGTGTCGCCGATCATGACGGCCCGCTGCCCTTTCCGGAGGCTGCGCCGGGCCAGGTCAAACATGAGGGGCTGGGGCTTGCCGATGGCGACGGGCTTTTGTCCCGATCCGACGGCGAGGGCCTCCACGAGGGTTCCCACTGCGGCGAGGGGTCCCTCCGGTCCCGGGTAGGTTCTGTCCTCGTTGGTGGCGACGAAGAGGGCTCCCCGGCGAAGGGCCAGGGCGCCGGCGCGGATGTCCGCCAGGGTGATGTCGTCGTCCCAGCCGACGACGACGGCGTCGGCGTCGCCGGCGTTTTTCGCCTCCGGTGCCACGCCTCCGGCGCGGAGGGTGGCTTTGAGTTCTTCGTGGCCGAGAACCCAGGCGTTCTTCACGCCTTTTTCGGCGAGGAAGGTTGCCGTGGCGGTTCCGGAGGTGATCACTTCGTCCTCCCGGGCGTCGATGTCCATGGCGCGGAGGCACCGGACGATCTCCTCCGCGGAGGTGGGGTTGTTGGTGAGAAAACGGAGTTCCCTGCCTCTTCGGCGCAGTTCGCGCAGCGCCGCGGGGGCGCCTTCGGTGGGCCGGTCCCCGATGTAGACGACGCCGTCGAGGTCGAGGAAAAACGCGTCGAATGCGGTTGCGATCATGGAGTCACATCCCTGCCGTTCTTGTCTGCTGTTCTCCCGTGCTGTTTTCTTGTGCTGTTCTTGCGTGTCGTTCTGCTCTGCCGGTTTGTTTTGTCTCTCTGCTCTGCCGGTTTGCGCTGTTGTTCTGTTTTGTTGCTCCGCTCTGTCGTTCTTTCCTGCCGTTTTTTTCATGTTCATCGAAGCTCGGTCTCTCAAGGGATGTGTCACATCCCTGTCGTTCTCTCCCGCTGGTCTTGTCTGCTGTTTTCCAGTACTGTTCTTTCGTGCTGTTTTTGCATGCTGTTTTCTTGTACTGTTCTTGCGTGTCGTTCTTTTCCGGCGTTCTGGAGCGGTTTTCCCTTTTCTGAACGGGAAACGCGCCTTCTGGGTCGCGGAGCAGCGCATTGCCGCGGTTCTGCGTCGGTTTTCGCGGGTCCTCGCGGGTGCGCCGGGCGGTGCCTATTGTAGCGTAAAAGCGGAGGGAGAACCCGGGGGGAGTGGCCTTCTTTGAAGGGGGAGAGGGTGTGTTTGCTCGGGGGGCGGTGTTTCTCCGGAGATTTTCATGTTTCTTGGGAGACGTTCATGTTTTTGGGGGCGTGTTTTTCTTCGAGGATGTTTGCTCTTACGGAGTGCCGGTCGGTTGTTCCGCGTGCCGCGGGGGCGGTGCCGTCTGTCTTGACTTTCACATGGTGTAAAGGTTTATGATGCCTTTTGGAAAAAGAGGCATCCTGTCAATGGGAGCGCCGGGAGCGGTGCAAGCCGGTAGGCGCAACGGGAAGGGCAGTAACAGGAGCGATGAAAGCGGCGCGGGAGCGGTGGGAGAGCACCACAGGAGTGGTGCGCGTGGAAGAAACGGTGAAAGCGCCACAAGAGTGGTGCGCGTGGAAGAAAC
>DIMS01000101.1:0-212 GCA_002425685.1 Synergistaceae bacterium UBA5560
TAGTGCGTCGGAAGGTGCGGAGGCTGCGGCGGTGACGACCGAGACCTGCGAGCGCGTTGTGGCCGAGGTCGAGGCGGTGATCAATAGAATCCAGGATGTGGGGACCCAGTCGGAGGACTCCCTGCGGAACATGAACCGCGTGGCGACCTCGGTGAGTTCCATCACGCAGTTCGTGGGGACCATCAAGCAGATCGCGGACCAGACGAATCTGC
>DIMS01000101.1:281-21934 GCA_002425685.1 Synergistaceae bacterium UBA5560
AGGTGCGGAAACTGGCGGAGGAGTCCAATTCCGCGGCCAAAGAGGTGGAGACCCTCATCGCCTCCCTGCAGAACGATACGGCGAGCACCCTCGATGTGACCACCCGGGCCGGGGCGGTCATGCGGGAGACCGTCGCCGCCGCTCAGGTTGCACAGAGGGAACTCGGCTCGGTGCTCGAACAGATTTCCCGGGTGAGTGACGTCATGCAGAATATCGCCGCGGCGGCCCAGGAACAGGCCGCTTCGGCGCAGGAGATGTCCTCGGGTATCGACCAGGTCACACGAGGTACCCTCGAAGTGGTCGAGGCCATGGTGGGCATCGGGAATTCCACGGGAGAAACCGCCAAAGCCTCGGAGAAGGTCGCCGAGGAATCCCAGAGACTTGCCGGTGGAGCGGAGCATCTCCGGACGCTGCTGGACCAGTTCCGGGTCGAGAAGGAAGAGGAACGTCACGCCAGGTCCGGTTCGGAACTGCGTCCGCTCTAGCGGCAGAACGCGCAGAGGATGCCGCGGGGATTTCCCTCCGTTCCGGGCTGAGATGTTCCCGGGGGTCTGAAGAAAAGGAAAGGAAATAAAATAAAAGAAAAAGGGAGAAGGAAGACGCGTTCCTTCTCCCTTTTCGTTGCAATTTTTCAATGTTCTCGAGGTGCTCCTCTCGGAACGATGCAGCCCGGCCAGGATACCGGTTGCGGTTCGACTACGTTGTATCCGCTTCGGGAGAGACTTCGCAAAGGTCACCGACGAGACGAGGTTGCGGTCCGACGACGTTGCATACTCTTCCATCAATGGGGAACACGGTGGTGCCTGGATATGATCCCTTTGAGGGAGGCGGACGTGGAGAAGTGCTCCTGGGACCAACGACGCGACGGCGGAGCTTCTGGTTCGGGAACACCTCGTCTGAATTCAAGGAACCTCTGAAAAACGCCACGCCAACCTCAGGAAGGCGTGATGTGATCGAGATCGAGAGAAAGAAACCCCTTTCATCAGAGCTTCCTCAATTTTTGCGAAAAGATACGTAATGCTACTCGTGTCGTCGTGAGTTCGGCGCGGGAAAGCGCACCTTTCCGCTCTGTTCGGAGGACGGCGGGGAGGTCGGCTCAGTCCTTCCGTCCCGTCCTCTTTTCAAAGCAGGAAAGGCAGAGCGTCTCTCCCTCGAAAAGGCGCCCCCGGGGTTCCATGAAGGTCTCGCCGCAGCAGGCGCAGGGGACGCTTCGAAAGAGGCGGGCCTTGGGCGGCAGGGACTCCTCGACGGGTTTGATGTCGAAGAGTTCCTCCAGCGGGGCGGCGAGCAGGGCGTCGATCCTTTTCTGCCGGATCCGACGCAGCTCCTCCGTTTCCTCCGGAGTGAGTTCCTGCGCCGCAGCCTTGCGTCGCAGCATATCCTGCCTGCTGCCATCATCTCCGTCCATGCGGAACGGCTTCGCCACGAGGCGGAAGGATTTTCCGTCGCTTCGGCGGTAAAAGCTGAAGGCTACCTTGCCGCGATCCCGGTAGAGAAGGTTTCCCTTGCCGAAGGTGCATCCCGTGAGAAACTGCACGGCGTCCACGCCGCACATGTCCGTCTCGGTGACCGCCACGATCTCCTCGTCGTCCGCACGGGGGCCCAGCTCCCGCAGCGCCATCTCGGCGGCGCGGATGCCCAGCGTCAGGCCGGGACACGAGTGCCCGTGAAAGGTGACGACCTGCTGTAACGTTTCCTGCGACAGTGCGCATGTCATGAATGAAGACTCCCTTCTGTCCGGACATTCCCGGCGGGCGTTTGCCTTTTTCGCCGGGATAGGTACAATAGTAACACGAAGTTTAAAATTTGTAGTACGCAGGAGGGCCCAGTCATGACACGCGCTGCAGCAACATGGTGGAGTTTTCGAGCTGCCCGGAGGTCTTCGGGTGCACTTGTCGCACTGGTTTTGGTTCTCGTTCTGTCTGTTGCCGCAGGGCTGTCGTTTCCCAGGACCGCCCTCGCGGAGGAGGGGACGAAGACGGTTTCCATTCGGGATGCTCTCGGCAGGGAACAGGCCGTGCCGCTCCATCCGGAACGGGTGCTTTGTTCCGGATCGGGATGTCTGCGCCTTTTGGTCTATCTCGGCGCCCAGGATCGCGTGGTGGCGGTGGACAGCATCGAGCACCGCACCAGAGTGGCGGACGCTCGCCCCTACGCGGTGGCGAACCCGCAGTTCCGCGACCTTCCCCTCTTCGGCGAGTTCCGCGGACAGGACAATCCGGAGCTCGTCGCGGGCCTCGATCCGCAGCCGCAACTGATCTTCAAGACCTACAGCGAAAGCGGCTACGATGCGGTGCAGCTCCAGGAGAAAACAGGAATTCCCGTGGTGGTGCTCGACTACGGGGACCTCGGGCGGAACCGTGGTGCCTTCTACGAGACGCTTCGGCTCATGGGAACGGTGCTGGGTGTGGAGGAACGGGCGGAAGCGGTGATCCGCTTCTTCGAGGAAGCCATCGCCGACCTGATACGGCGTGCGGGAGAGGTGCCCGAGGCGGAGCGCCGAAGCTGCTACGTGGGCGGTATCGGATCGCGCGGCACCCACGGGTTTCAGTCCACGGAGCCCGGCTACCCTCCCTTCCTCTTTCTCTCCGCGCGAAACGTCGCGGCTGACCCCGCAAAGGGAGACAAACAGCTCCGCCAGGCGGACATCGCCAAGGAGCAGCTTCTTCTGTGGGATCCGGAACTCGTCTTTCTCGATCTCGGAACACTCGGATCGGGCAAGGAGGCGAACGGCCTGATCGAGCTGAGGACGGATCCCGTCTACCGCTCCCTTTCCGCCGTCTCGGGGGGAAACGTTCACGGTGTTCTTCCCTACAACTCCTACACCACCAACTACGGTTCGGTGCTCGCCGATGCCTATTTCATCGGCACCGTTCTCTATCCGGACCGTTTTTCCGACGTGCGTCCCGAGGCGAAGGCCGACGAGATCTACACGTTCCTCGTGGGGAAACCCCTCTTCGCCCAGTTGGACGAAGCGTTCGAGGGACTCGTTTTCAAGAAGATCCCCCTGGAGGAGTAGGGGGTGCATCTGGAAGGCGGCTCGACGCCGCGGGGCTACCTGCGCCACCAATTCCGCAAGGGAATGCTGCTTCTCGGAGGCGGACTTCTGCTCGGATTCCTCTTTCTGCTGGCCCTTTCCCTCGGTGCGGTTTCCATTCCCCCGGGAGAGGTCCTGCGGACGCTCCTGGGGGAGCATGTCTCCCCCAGGTGGGATATGATCGTGCTCCAGATCCGTCTTCCCCACGCTCTGGCGGCGGTGGTGGCGGGATGGGCGCTCTCGTCGGCGGGTGTGGTGATGCAGTCTGTGTTGCGCAACCCTCTGGCGTCGCCCTTCACGCTCGGCATTGCCTCGGCGGGGGCCTTCGGGGCGGCTTTTTCGGTGATCCTTCTCGGGACGGGGGTGATGCGAAGCCGCATGGCCGACGCGGTGCAGATCTCAAGTCCCCTGGAGACCACGGGGATCGCCTTTCTCTTCTGCCTCCTCGCGTCGGGGATCGTGCTTCTCATCTCCAGAATGCGTCGTGCATCGCCGGAGGCGATGATCCTCGCGGGGGTGGCGCTGAACTCCCTTTTTTCCGCGGGGACCATGTTTCTCCAGTATTTCGCCACGGACGTGCAGCTCGCGGCGGTGGTGTTCTGGAGCTTCGGCGACGTGGGGCGTGCGGGCTGGCGGGAACTGTGGATCATGGCTCTCGTCGTGGGGGTCGCTTCCTTGTTTTTCTTCCGGAACGTGTGGAACTACAACGCCATGGACAGCGGTGACGAGACGGCCCTGGGGCTTGGCGTTCCCGTGGCGCGCCTCCGGATGTGGTCTCTGGGTGTGGCGTCGCTCCTCACGGCGGTGGTGGTGGCTTTTCTCGGCGTCATCGGCTTCGTGGGGCTCATGGCGCCCCACATGACGCGGCGCATTCTGGGGGACGATCACCGCTTTCTGCTCCCCGGGGCGGCCTTTGTGGGTGCCTGCCTTCTCCTTGCGGCGGACACGACGGCCCGGCTCATTCTGGCGCCGCATGTACTGCCCGTGGCGATCCTCACGGCGTTCCTCGGGGCGCCGGTCTTTCTCTGGCTGCTCTGCAGGAGGTCGAAAAAAACGTGCTGACTGTGCAGAATCTCTCTTTTCGCTACGGAGCGGCGCCGGTCCTCTCCGAAATCTCCCTGACGGTGGAACGGGGGGACATCGCGGTGGTTCTCGGCCCCAACGGTGCGGGAAAGACCACGCTTCTCAAGTGCCTGAACCGTATCCTCGCTCCCGCCTCGGGAAAGGTGTCGGTGGAAGGGCGCCCTGTTGCCTCCATGAGCCGGAGCGAACTGGGGCGGACCTTCGCCTACATTCCTCAGACACAACCGGTGACGGAGACCACCGTCTTTGATGCGGTGCTGCTCGGTCGCCGCCCTCACATCGCCTGGCGCATGTCCCGGAAGGACGTGACCATGACGGCGGCGATTCTCGACCGAATGGGGCTGGCCGACCTCTCGCTCCGCTATCTGGACGAATTGAGCGGTGGAGAGCGGCAGAAGGTGGGGATCGCCCGGGCGCTGCTCCAGGAGCCGAAGGTGTTGCTCCTGGACGAGCCGACGAGCAATCTCGATCTCAGGAACCAGCTTGAGGCCATGGAGACCGTCTCCCGCATCGCCAGGGAGCATGCCATGGCGGTGGTGGTGTCCATGCACGACCTGAATCTGGCGCTCCGCTACGGAACGCACTTCTTCTTTCTCAAGAAGGGCTGTCTCGTGGAGAACGCACTTCAGGGGGCGCTCACACGTGATATGGTGGAGCGCGTTTACGACGTCCGGGTGGAGATGACCATGCATCGCGGCACCCCCGTGGTGCTCCCCGGAGAGCCGCTGCCGAACTGAACGGCTAAAGAAGGGAGCCGCTGCCGGAAAACGTGACGGCGACTCCACGGTGCGATGACGACGCGTCACGAGACCTTTCTGCGGTTCATGGCGGATTTCAGGTACACCTGTTCCCGGAAGGCGGCGATCTCCGCCTGCAGGTTCGGGTTCGGCGAATCGCCGAAGAAGGCGTGAACCACCGGAACCAGTGCATTGGGCGAACGCCGCCGCCGCTCCCGCGCAAGATCGTTCATGATTGCCGTGGCGACCCCTTCCTGCATGCAGGTGAAGGGGCCAACGTGGAAGTAGCCGCAGATCTCGGGGCCGCCCTCGCGGCTCCGGAGCCTTCCCTCGATAAATTCGAAGAAGAGGCCGATGGAGAGGGGTGATTCTCCGGTGATGTGCCGGGAGAAGATGTCCGCTTCCTCGATGCGGGAGAGCACCGTCTCGGGGGAGGGGAGAACCTGCCGGTCTTTCGTGACCCCCCGGAAGAGACGGGCCGCCCATTGATCCGCCCAGCTCAGGAAAGCCCTCCCCACCATGCGGACCAGTCCGCTCTTTCTCTCTCCCGAGAGATGCGCCACGTAGTCCATCCACTCCGAGATGGGTCCCCGTATGACTTCGAGTCCTTCTTGTTCCAGCGTGTGGATCACGAACCGCGTGTAGGGGTCGTGCTGGCGCATGTAGATCTCTCCCGCGTAGAGGACGAGGGGAAAACGAACGGAGAAGGCCCGGGGGGCGAGGGCGGAGAAACCGTCGAGCGTCTCCTGTGCCCAGAGGAAGATTCGCCGGGAGAAGATGCCCTGTGTGGCGAGCACCGTCTCCAGTGCCGCAAGACGTTCCTTCCGGTACTCCTCGAAGTGATTCCGGTCCGTCGCGTAGGGGCGGAAGCGGAGGGCCGCGTCGTCGAAGGCGTCCGCCAGTCTGGCCGCCATGTAGAGCCCCGTGGCGAGAAGGGCCTTGTCCCTGAACGAAACGGCTCCGGCGGCGTCGAGAATGTCCAGGTAGGCGTCGTCGCAGGAGGTGCGGAGGATGGGCAGCGTGTCGAAGCCCTGTTGGTCCAGGAGAATTCGGAGCACCTCCGCGTACTTGCCCAAACGACAGGGGCCGCTCGCCGTGGGAAGGACGAGAAGAAAGGTCGCGCCGACCTGTTCCCTGCCACCGTGCTCTGTGGCCAGCTCGTCCAGGAAGGCCGTCACGTCTCCCACGGCGCCCTTGAGGGGAAAGCACGTCTCGGTCTTGATGAGTGCCGCGCCGCGCTCCCGCGACGCCGGAGTGTCCGTGGGAATCGCCCGGGCGGCGATGCCCCGATGGCGGAAGAAGGCCGTGACGATGTGCGACGCGTCCCCCATGTTGGGGACGAGCCAGCAGCGTTTCCGCGCCCATCCGGTCCGCCGCGTCCGGTCCTCCCCGTCCGGGGAGGATGTGCGGCATTCCGAGGCACGTGTCGCCGCAGCACCGGACGCTGCTCCGAGGCAGGGGAGAGCCGGTTCCGCCCCTTCCGTGGAAGCGTTTTCTCCAAGCGGTCCCGTCTTCTGAGAAGGAGATCCCCGTTTTTCCGACAGGGCGCTTCGGAGGACGATGCGCTCGTGGGCCTCCGCACGGGTCACGAAGGGCGCGTTGTTGGTCTGGGCGTCGGTGACGAGATGGAGGAAGGGTTTGTCCACCCGGGAGAAAAGCGTTTCCTCCATGAAGAACTTGATGGAATCCGGTCCGCAGGCGAAATTCATCTGCCGGATGGGATAGAGCCCCGGCGTCTCCGCCACGAAGAGAGATGCCTTGAGAATGTCCAGGCTGTGGAGCCAGTATTCATTCTCCGCCACTCCTTCCATGGAGAGATGACGGTAGCGGTGCTGCAGGAAGATCTGGGGGATGTACCGCATGCCCCGCACCTTGGAGAACATGTGCCCCGACGAGGAGGAGGCCTTCGGATCCAGCACCACGTAGTCGCGTCCCAGCCCGACGTAGCCCGGTTCGCCGCTCGTCCGCACCGCGTCGAGGAAGCTGTCGCCGATCCGGGCCAGATCGTTCAGAAAAGCGGCGGTACCAGCGTCGGCGTCGGCGAAGGCCTCGAGAATGGTCACGTCCGGGACAATTCTTCCGAGCTTCGCTAGGACACGCTTCAGCTCCGTCGCCATGCTTTTACGGTCCCCCAGGTACCACACGGGATCGATGCAGCGGTCCCGCAGGCGCCCCAGGGCGTCCCGGAGGATGAACCCCTCGGCTTCGCTGTAGACACAGAACTTGAGATGCGGAGGACGTGTCTGACGCTCCTCGATGAAAGCGGGATTGAACGCGTAGGCGATGCGCGGTTCCGACGCGGCAAGAAGGGCGTGCCCCGTGGAGATCTTCATGGCGATGCAGAATTCCGTGCGGGCCCGTTTGATGCCCCGCTGGGCGATGTCGTCGTCCGTCGCGGGAGTGAGCACGGGGAGAAATCCCAGCCGATGGAGCACCCTCGCGGACCAGATGCCGAGGTGTCCCAGGGTGGAGTTGCTCCGCCGTATCGCCACGGTGCGCTCCGCGTCCTCCGGGTCCAGTTCGGACAGGTTCTGCCACCGGATGCCGTCGAAATGGCGTTCCATCAGGGAGTGGAAGATCTCCACGTAGTCGGGGCGCTCGTGTCCCGAGGTCTCGCTGTTGCCCCGGGGGCAGAATCCTCCCGTGAGAATGTCCTCTCCCTCCGTGCGGAAGATGCGCAGTTTGCAATTGCGCTGGCCGCAGGAAAGCTC
This sequence comes from Synergistaceae bacterium UBA5560, assembly GCA_002425685.1. Classification (GTDB taxonomy): domain Bacteria; phylum Synergistota; class Synergistia; order Synergistales; family Aminiphilaceae; genus Aminiphilus. The sequence goes on from DIMS01000101.1 coordinate 7,850, forward strand.
TCCGAAGTGCTCCCGGCAAAGCACCTCCGCGCTCTCCATGCGGGAGCGGACCGCCTCCCAGCCGCGGAAGGCGCAGCGTGTCTCCCGTCCCTCATTCCTGGCCTTGCGCAGCGAGTCCCGCACCACGAGGGCCGCCCCCACGGCGCCGAAAAGTTCCCGGTCGGGGTAGGCGTGGATCTCCGTTCCCGTCACGGCGGCGAGTCCCGCGAGGAACGCCTTTCCCAGGGAGGGGCCTCCCTGGCAGGAGCAGCGTTCTCCCACGGCCTTCCTGCCTCCCACGAACTTGGTGAAATAGCTTTCCGCGGTGCCGCGCACCACCCCGGCGGCGATTTCCTCCGGGGGAAGTCCCTCCGCGATGAGACGGTTCACGTCCATCTCCATGAAGACGCCGCAGGTGGCGTCGATGAGGGGGACCCGTTCCGCCCGGAGTGCCGCCTCCTGCAGAGAGTCCTTCACGTCCATGCCGAGGATGCGCGCCAGGTTCTCCAGGGTCTGTCCGGCTCCCGCCTGGCAGGAGTAGTTCATGCGGGCCTCCCGAATCTCGTCCGTGGCTCCCTCGGCGGTGCGTTTGAAGGCGGTGAACTTCATGTCCTGCCCGCCGATCTCGAAGACCGTGTCGATGTCGGGGTCCCAGAACTTGATCGCCGCGGCGTGGCAGGTGATCTCGTCCACGGCGCCGTCGGCGACGACGCATCCTTCCGCCAGGGCGCTTTCTTTTTTATTCCGGGAGAGGAGCATGCGCTCGTAGAGCTTCCGGGCTGATCCGGTGGTGCACACCCCCGCCACGGAGATGCCGTGGCGGTTTTTCTCCAGATGGCGGAAGACCTCCAGGAGTGCTCCCTCGGGATCTCCCGCGGTGGCCAGATAGATGCCGTCCAGAAGCGCTCCCGTCTCCAGATCGAGCACGGCGGCCTTTGTGGTGGTGGAGCCTCCGTCCACGCCGATGACCACGTCCCGGAAATGCGCCTCCGAGTCGTTCTGCGGAAAAGCCCCAGGAGGCGTTTCGTCTTCGTGGAGATGCACCAGGGGAAGAACGTTCCTCAGAGACGGCGCGAAGCGTCGTCCTTTTTCGCTGCCGGAATGGGTTTCCTGAAGGGTATCCAGCTCCGCGACGACGCGGTTGCCCGCGGCGAGGGCTCCGAGGGCGACGCCGAGGGCGGCGACGTTCGCGAAATGCGGGGGCCTGTGGAAGGCGAGTCCCGTGAGTGTCCGGAGTCGTTCGAGGATCCACGGCGAAGCGAAGACCCCTCCCGTGCAGACCGCCTCGGCGGAGGGATCGAGGTCGCGGTAGCCCACCACGTCGGTGACGAAGTTCGCCGTCACGGTGGCGAGGAGCTTGGCCACGATGCGATCCCGGGGGAGCCCCTCGTTCTGGTCGTGGATGAGGTCCGACTGAATCACGACGCCGCACCGGGCATTGTACCCCTCCTCGGAGGAGTGGCGTGTCGCCGCTTGTTCCGCCTCGGCGAAGCAGGCAGAAAGCGCCGTCTCCCGGTCGTTCCGGGAAACGGTCGCTCCCTCCAGGTTCTTTCCGAAGAGGCGTCGTACCTGTTTTTCGAGAAGTGTCCCCGAGCCGCCGCCGCATTTGGTGCTCGTGCTCCAGTCGAGCAGGACCGTCCGGAAAACGGTGGGGAAAGAAGTGGATCCGTTCCCTTCGCCCTGGACATCCACGGTGCCGAGGGTGAAGAAATAGGAGTCCTTGGCGCCCATGTGCGCCACGTAGGTCGCTCCGGGGACGAGGTTTCCGACTCCGCGGGGGATGGCCACGCTCTCGTACTCGAAAAGCGTTCCCGGAAAAAGCTCCGCAAGAGGGGCGGCGGCGCTGCCCGTGAAGGCTGTGGTGAGGACGGGTGTTCCGTTCAGGTTGCGGCGGAGTTCATGCCAGATCCCGCGAAGCGTCGCCAGGGGGGCTCCGAAATGAAAGCGCCCCGGTGGAGCCGCCACGATCCGCCCCGATTCGTCCAGGACAACCCAGTGGATCACCGCAGAACCCGCATCGAATCCCACGCAAACGCCCTTCATGAGTCGGCTCCTTCCTCGGAACACCCTTGAAAACACGTGTACGCACTTGACAGAGGAGAATGTTTCTGAGTGCGCAAAGTGTATCACAACGCATACGCCGTTTCGGAACGGATGGAAAGGAACGGCACCCGTTCCGGAGCGAAAAAGGGTTCCGAAAGCGCCGTGGCGTCAACCGCACGCGGCGGCGTTGTCGTTTTCGATGGAGTCTTGCGTGCGCATCGTTTTTCTTCGGTGGCCCGGAGCTTTCTCCGGAGGAATCGAAGTGCTCCGCTTCGGGGACGTGGAGGTGTTCCTCCGTGGGGGTGTCTGCCGGGGGTTTTCGAGAGAGAAGTCCTGTGTGGGGTTCAGTCTTGTCCGTCTCGCACGCTTGGGTAAGAGGTCGTACGAGGATGCGCCGTCGAGGCCTTTTCCTGCGGAAAAACAGCCTTCGGGCGTTTCCCTGACCGCGACGCGGCCCTCATGCTGGTTGCGACCCGAGGAGTCGCCAGTTTCTCCCGTTAATGGAGAATAAAGGAACATCTGGCTATGTTCCTTTGAGGGATGTGGATGTGGAGAAGAGCGTAGAGGGACAACGGCGCTGTGGCGAAGCCGCTGATTCGGGAAAAAATCGTCTGAATTTACTTTTTGCGAAGAATGTTTGGCACTACCAGACCGCCGGGAGGAAAAGAAAATCTATAAAATCTCTATGGAAAGGTTTCTCTTTCGGACATGTCCACCCGTGGAGGCGGTCGCGGCATGATAGAATGAAACGAAGTCATCCTTGTTCAATTCTGTCGCGGCGGCTTCACGCGGCTTTGCGCGGGAGGGGGAGGAGACGTCATGGTGGGTGGGGAGAGCCTGAGGAAATTCGTCGCACCCGAGATCGTCTTCGGCGAGGGCGCTCTCGAACTTTCCGGCCGTTTCGTCCGCAATCTGGGCGGGCGACGGATTCTCGTCGTGTCCGACCCGGGGGTGATCGCCGCCGGGTGGACGGAGAAGGTGCTGGAAAGCCTCAAGGGGGCGAATCTGAGCGTCGTCGTGTACGAGAACGTGCGCACCAACCCTTCCACCGCCTCGGTCATGGAGGGTGCCTCCGTGTTTGTCCGGGAACAGTGCGACATGATTCTCGCCGTCGGAGGCGGCAGTCCCATGGATTGCGCCAAGGCCATCGGCGCCGTGGTCTCCAATGAACAGCACGTCCTCGAGTTCGAAGGGGTGGACAATGTCGCCCTGCCGCCTCCGCCCCTCGTCTGCGTGCCCACCACGGCGGGAAGCGCCGCGGATGTCTCCCAGTTCGCCATCATCACCGACGAGGTCCGGAAGGTGAAGTTCGCCATCATCAGCAAGACCATGGTCCCCGATGTGGCCCTCATCGATCCCCGCACGACACTCACCATGGAGAAGAACCTCACTGTCGCCACGGGCATGGATGCGCTCACCCATGCCGTGGAAGCTTATGTCTCCGATGCCTCCTCGCCTCTCACGGATCTGCATGCCCTGGAGACGGTGCGTCTCGTGGCGCGGCATCTTCCGGGTGCGGCAGCGGAGCTTGACAACCGTGAGCACCGGCGGGGCATGATGCTCGCATCCCTCTACGCGGGCCTGGCCTTCTCCAACGCCGGACTCGGCATGGTGCACGCCCTCGCTCACAGCCTCGGAGGAGCGCTCGATCTGCCGCACGGGGAATGCAACGCCCTGCTCCTGCGTCACGGATGCGCCGCGAACCATTCCGCCGTGCCGGAGCGTTTCGCCCGGATTCTCCAGGCCTTTCGGGAGGGGGAGTGCATGGCGTCGATGTCTCCGGTGGCGCCGACGCCTCCGGAGAAGGTTCTGGAAGAGCTTGTCGCACGTGTCGAGGTGCTGGGCGGCATCTCCGGCATTGCAGTGCGTCTTCGGGACTTCGGCCTGTGCAGGGAGGACATTCCGAGAATCGCCCGGTTCGCCTACCAGGACGCCTGCCTGCTTACCAATCCGCGGCATCTGGATGCGGCGGAACTGGAGGAGGTACTCCATGGAGCCTGGTGATGCGAAGAACCGGGAGGCGTTGCGCCTCCGGCTCATGGGGCTCGGGGATTCGTCTCTCCACAAGAGCTACTATCCGGAACTTCAGAAGCGCCTGGGAGAACTGGAGCGCTTCCGCACGCTCCTCGACCGGGCCAACGACGCGATCTTTCTCGTCTCCCTCCGGGACGGGTGCGTCCGCTATGCCAACGCGTCCGCCCGCCGTTACGGGTTGCTTCTGGGGGCGAAGGATCTTCAACTGCAGTGCCTTCCCCTGAAAAACCTTCTCCTCGGCGGGAACGGAGAGGGGGTCGACATGGACCGTATTCTTGCCGCGTCGGCCTTCGACTCCGGCGAGGAGGGGCGTTGCGTGCTCGATCTCTTTACCGACGAGGGGCTGCGGCGCTGTGAACTCTCCGTCAGCGTGCCCGAGACGAGCGGGGATGTCCATGCGGTGCTCATCCTCCGGGATGTGGAGGATCGCCTCGCTGCGGAGGACCGGCTCCGGGAAACCCTGCACCAGGTGGAGGAGGCCCGCTCGCGCACGGTGTCCCTCACGGCGGCCATCGTGGAGCTGAAGGATTCCTTCACGGGGCAGCACCAGCGCCGTACGGCGCAGCTCGCCTCCGCCATCGGCAGACATCTCGGCGTGAGCGGCGGAGAACTCTACGACCTCGTGACGGCGGCCATGATGCACGACATGGGCCTCATGGCGATCCCCACGGACATCCTCTTCGCACCCCGTCCTCTTTCGGAGGTGGAGTGGCTTCTCGTGCACCGGCATCCTCTCATCGGCAAAACCCTGATGGACCGGGAAAATTTTCCCTCCTCCGTGTCGGTGCCGCTGGTACAGCATCACGAGCGCCTGGACGGATCGGGGTATCCCCGGGGGCTTTCGGGGCGCCACATTGTCTCCCTTGCGCGGATTCTCGCCGTGGCGGACGTGGCGGAGGCCATGTCCAGCCACCGCCCCTATCGTCCCGCCCACGACCGGAGCGTCGTGCTCGCCGAGCTTGCCGCGGGGAGGGGCGGGCAGTTTGACGCCGCCGTGGTGGACGCCTGTGTGGCATTGCTGGAGGAGGGCTTCGCCTTTGCGCCCCATCCGGTGGAGGAGCTTTCACAGGGGTGATACAGAAGTGTTTTCCTTCCGAATGCGGTGCCGGAGTGTCGGTAGTGATGCTTCTGGTGCAGCGTTTTCGGGCTTTCCCGACGAAAGGCCGAAGACAGAGGAGTTTCGTGGGCAAGACGATGTGAAAAGCCCTTCCGGGTAAACCGGGAACAGAAAGAGGATTTTCTTTGCTTCAGTGACGTCCCCATGCCCCGCCTGTGGTTTTCCTCCGAAAGAACTGCTCGAAGCACCTCCGGAGAATGTATTTTCCACGAAAGTCGAGATTTGTGGACAGTTTGTCTGGGTAGTCGCACGGAGCGATTGATGGAGATGGTTGAAGAGAGAGTTCTCTTGGCATAAAATGTTACGGTACCTAAATATATGCAAGGGGAGTTCCGGATGCCGAAAGAAGCGGATGATCTGATGGAGTATATTGCCCGGCTGTTTCGGATGGTGCGCCGACGGCCGACGGACGAACAGTGTCTTTCGCGTGGAGCGCATCGGCTCCTGCATCTGGTGTTGCAGAACGATGGTATCCGTACCACGGATCTGGCGAAAAGAATGGGTGTTCGCCCGGCATCGCTGACCGAGCTGCTCAGGCGCCTGGGCGAGGGTGGATACCTCCGCCGGGAGAAGGATGAGAACGACTCCAGGGTCATTCGCGTGTTTGCGGCGAAGAAGGCTTTTGAGGAACACGTGCGGCTGGAAGCGGAACACAGGGAGCGGAACGCACGACTGCGTGCCTGTCTGACGGACGACGAGGCCGGGATGTTTTGTGCGATATGCGACAAGCTGTGCGCATTTCTCGAAAAAGAGCAATCGCTGGTTGTCGGCCGTGAACAGAGGCACGAGGACGAGGCATACCGAGGGTTCCATCACGGGAGCGAACGCCGAAAGTGCCGGGGAGACGGCGAAGGCGACGGTACAGGAGGAGATTGCGGAGGCCATCACCACTGTGGAAGAACCGGGAGTGCGACAGGTGGCCGATGAGGCACGGAGACGGGGCTGGCTCATGTTCGAACTGATGCGGACGCACCTCAAGGGGACTGCACGGACCTGCGCGATCCTGGCGCCTTTGTGCATGTTGCTCGAGGTCTTCATGGATCTGCAGCAACCTACCTTGATGTCGGATATCATCGACATCGGGGTGGCGAGCGGTGACCTCGGCTACGTGCTCCGCACCGGTGGTCGCATGGTTCTCTTTGCACTGATCGGTCTTGTCGGTGGGGGGTGCTGTTCCGTCTTCGCCACGTATGCGGCGACGCACATGGCGGGTTCGATACGAGAGCGTCTGTTTTCGAAGATCTTCACTCTCGCGGCCACCGAGGTGGACAACTTGGAGACATCGTCACTCGTGACCCGGACGACCAACGACGTGGCACAGATTCAGGAGATGATGGTGATGCTGTTGCGTGCGATGTCTCGCTCTCCTATGCTTTTTGCAGGGGGCATCATCATGTCGTTTCTGCTCAGCTTTCGGCTGGCCCTTGTCCTGTGCGTCGCTCTGCCTCTGTTGACGGTCAGCGCGATATGGATCATCCGAAGGGCTGTTCCTCTGTACACTGTGGTACAGAATCGGATGGATCGGATCAACAGCGTTGTGCGCGAGAATCTGCTCGGTATGAAAGTGGTGAAGGCATTCGCGCTGGAAAACCGGCAAATTGCACAGTTCGAGCGAGCCAATGTCGATCTTGCCGACAATGGCATCAAGGCGCAGAAGGCGACCTTTCTGCTCATGCCGATTGTCACATTGGTAATGAATCTGTGTGTTGTAGCAGCTTTATGGTTTGGCGGTCTGATGCAGATTCGTGGAGTGCTTCCTTTGGGGAAAATCATGGCTTTCGTGAATTACCTGGTGCAGATCACGCATGCGCTGGTGATGCTGGCGAACTCCGTGGTCAACATCTCCCGTTCCCAGGCCTCGGCCCTGCGCATCCGAGAAGTGATGCATACCCACTCCTCGCTTGCCCCTCCGGAGCATCCCCAATTACCCCGGAATGGCGACATCGAGTTGCGTCATGTGAGTTTCGGCTACACGAGCGGCGAAAGGGTGTTGTGGGACATCGACCTGTACATCCCCCGAGGGCAGAAGGTCGGAATCGTCGGTGCGACCGGCTGCGGAAAAAGCACGCTTGCGGCACTGCTGGCCCGCCTCTACGACCCGAATGAGGGCAGCGTGTGTCTTGGCGGCGTTGATGTTCGGGAGATCCCGATGGATGTGCTCCGGAAAAAGATAGGTCTCGTTCCACAGAATAGTGTGCTGTTCTCGGGAACGGTGGCGGAAAATCTGCGCTACGGTAATGAAAGTGCCGATGAGGTCGCACTGTGGGCGGCTGTTGCAACCGCTCGGGCCGACGGGTTCGTTCGGGCTCTTCCGGGGGAGCTGAACGGAGAGGTGGCACAGCGCGGAAAAAACTTTTCGGGCGGGCAGAAGCAGCGCTTGTGTATTGCCCGCTCGCTGCTGCAGATACCGAACATTCTCATCCTGGACGATGCGACCAGTGCGGTGGATTCCATCACCGAGGCGCGTTTGCAGGCGGCTTTGCGCGAGAGAACGGGAGGAATCACGCTGATTCTCGTTGCACAGCGTATCTCGAGCATTATGGATTGTGATTGCATTGTGGTGATGGACAAGGGGCGCATTGCGGCGCAGGGAAGCCATGCTTGTCTCATGGAGTCCAGCGAGATCTATCGCTCCATTGTGCTGTCCCAATTGGGAGAAGAGGCGTTGTTTCGTGTCTGAGAACAGAAACCCTTCCCTTCAGCCCAACTTCACGGGGCGACAGAGCCCATGGCTTCACCTCGCCGCGGAGAAGCCTCGGCTGACGAACGTCACGGGTACGCTCAAACGGATCCTGGAGTATCTGCTCGGCTGGCGTTCATCGCTCCTGTTCGCCCTTGTCTGTGCAGTGGTCTCCACGGGGATCACCATTGTGGGAACACGTCTCAACGGCTACACGGTGGACACTTTCATCGCCCGCAAAGATGCGCGCATGCTGGGAATCGTCTGTCTCCTGATGGCGGGTATGTACGTCGTCGGGGTTGCATCGAGCTATGTCCAGAGCATCTTGACGATACGTGCGGCACAGAGGACATCCGCCGCTTTGCGTCGCGACCTGTTTCGACGTGTGGCACATCTGCCGCCGGCCTATTTCGATGCTCACAGCAGCGGAGATGTGATGAGCAGGCTGACGAACGACGTGGACAACATCAATACGGCGATTTCACAGACGACAGTGCAGTTGTTCACCGGCATCGTCAGCGTTGCAGGCATGCTGGCAGCCATGCTGTTTCTCAGTCCTCCGCTCACGTTGGTCTGCCTGATCACGACGCCCTTGACTTTTTTCACGACGCGGATCATCGCGAGAAATGTGCAGCGCTTCTTCGTGGAACAGCAGCGGGAATTGGGCAGGCTGAACGGCTATATCGAGGAGATGGTGTCGGGACAGAAAATACTGCGGTTGTTTTCGCGCAAGACGCGTGTGGTGGAGGATTTCGAACGGATCAACCGCCGCTACGTGGGCGATGCTTTTCGGGCACAGGCGGTGAGCGGTATCATCGGTCCGTGCAACAACATGGTCAACAACATCGCCTACCTCCTCGTGGCAGTTGCGGGAGGTTTCTGTGTCATTCGGAACATCGGGGATGTCACGGTGGGGGTTGTCTTCTCGTTTTTGCTGTACATGCGCAATTTTACCAATCCCATCAACAACATTCTCGCTATGGCCAACTCGCTGCAATTGGCGCTGGCCAGCGCCGAGAGGGTGTTTGAAACGATGGACGGACAACCGGAGTGCGACGCGGATGGTGCGTCGGACATCGAAAGAATAGAGGGAGACATCCGGTTCGAAAACGTGCGCTTTTCCTATGTTCCCGGCAAGCCTGTGCTTCGGGGTGCGGATATCGTCGCGGAACCCGGCCAGACGGTGGCCATAGTGGGGCCTACCGGAGCGGGAAAAACGACGATCATCAGCCTGCTCACTCGGTTTTACGACACCGACGGCGGCAGGATCCGCATCGACGGCATGCCTATCGAGGCGATCACCCGCCGTAGCCTGCGACGATCCGTGTCGTTGGTTTTGCAGGACACTTTTCTCTTTTCGGATACGATCCGGGAGAACATCCGGTACGGCCGAATAGACGCCGGCGACGAGGAGGTGGTTGAAGCGGCCCGGCAGGCCCATGCCCACGAATTTATTCTGCAATTGCCGCATGGCTATGATACGGTGCTGACCGATAACGGCCAGAATCTCTCACAGGGACAGCGTCAGCTGTTGAACATCGCCAGGAGTCTCCTGTCCAGGGCTTCGGTACTTATTTTGGACGAAGCGACGTCGTCGGTGGATACCCGGACGGAGCAGATCATTCAGAGTGCATTGCTGACACTGATGCAGGGTAAAACGAGTTTCGTCATAGCCCATCGGCTGTCCACCATCAAAAATGCGGACAAAATTGTCGTGATCGACGGAGGGCGCGTCGTGGAACAGGGGACTCACGAGTCTTTGCTGGAGAAAAAGGGGTTTTATTTCCGGCTCTATGAAAGTCAGTTCAAAACAGGGATGCCGAATGAAGTTCCTGGGGGGTGATGCATGTGCTCGGGTGCGGAGGATGTTGCTCGGCTTTCAGGTTGAGGACTCCCCAAGGCGGTTTGGAGCCGCGGTTGTCGTGCAGTGTGTACCTCGTCGCCGTGACGAACGCACCGGCTGTCGAGGATTCCCAGGCCCGTCCACTTGACGGGGGATGGAGGCAAGGAAGGAAATGACGGAGCAGGACTTTTTTGAGGCCCTTACGGCCGAATACGGGAGATCCTTTTCCGGCTGGGATTTTTCCTACGTCAATGAAAGAATGGTCTCGGATCCACTGCCCTGGAATTATCGTCTTGTTGTGGCGGATGCCGTCTCCGCTTCCGAGTCGCTGCTCGACATGGGAACCGGAGGCGGTGAGTTTCTCGATTCCCTGCCCGCACTGCCTCCGGTCACATTTGCCACGGAGGGATACGCACCGAACGTGCCGATCGCGAAAGCCCGACTGCGTGAGAAGAACGTGCAGGTCGTCGAAATCGCCACCGACGATACGCTTCCGTTTGACGACCGCTCCTTCGACCTGGTGATCAACCGTCACGAATCGTTTGCTGCCGAAGAGGTGGCGAGAATCCTGAGGACATCGGGAATATTCATCACGCAGCAGGTCGGCGGCATGAATGGTCTCGACATCAACGCGTCTCTGGGCGCGCCTCCATCGGACCATGTCGGCTGGTGTCTGCTTGAGGCGAAGGAAAACCTTTTGCATGCGGGATTCAAAATTGCAATGTGCCGTGAGTACATCGGGAAAATGCGGTTCTATGATATATACAGTCTCGTGTATTACCTGAAGTGCATTCCCTGGCAGATTGCCGATTTTTCCATCGACGCGTACTTCAGGCGACTGTGTCTCTTGAACGAAGAGATACAGGAGCGGGGATACAGGGACTTCATTCTTCATCGCTTTCTGCTCGTTGCGGAGAAATGAGTTCCGCTTCCCGATGGAATTTCTGCAACGGCGGCGAAATTCTTGCGGCGCAGTCGGAATTGGAAAAGTGCGCGGATCGTTCCGGAGGTCCCCCGTGGGTTTCGGAAATCCGAGAGGAGTGCCTGCTGTGGAAGCCTGCGATCCGAGTGAAAGGACTCTGTCCCGGCCAACCGTGAAAGGGAATTGTTTCCCGGGGAACGTCCCTTTCACGAAGAATCGTTTCGCCTCGGTTTCGTTCTCCGGGAAGCGGAACGAGAGGAGCTCCCGGGAAGGGAACGTGTCCGGTGGATTTGGATGAGAGGTGCCTCGGCATGGAAGAAAGAATGTTGTCGTGGAATGATGCCTGACCGCGGAGAGGGAGCCATGAGAGACCTGCTGTCGGATGCCGCACGTCGGGCGACGCGCTATCGGGAGACCCTTGCCGGCCGGTCCGTCGTGCCGACTCCGGAAGCGCTGCGGCGCCTGACGCTTCTGGATGAACCGCTGCCGGAGGGGGCGACCTCTCCGGAGGAGGTCCTTCGTCTTCTGGATGAGATCGGCTCGCCCGCTACCATGGCGAGTGCCGGTGGACGTTTCTTCGGGTTCGTCATCGGCAGCTCTCTCCCGGTGACTGTGGCCACTGATTGGCTGACCACCGCGTGGGATCAGGAGGGGGGCCAGGAGGTCACTGCGCCGATCGGAGCGATGCTCGAGCGTGTCTGCATGAGGTGGCTGATGCAGTTGTTTTCGCTTCCATCCGGTACGGGGGTAGGGTTTGTTACCGGTGCCACAATGGCCAACTTCGCCGGTCTCGCCGGTGCGCGGCATGCGTTGCTGCAACGCGAGGGCTGGGATGTGGAGAGGGATGGTCTGTTCGGGGCGCCTCCCATCACAGTGGCGGTCGGTGACGACGTGCACGTCAGCGTACTCAAGGCTTTGAGCCTGTTGGGGCTGGGGCGGGGCAGAGTCCGGCGAGTGCCGACGGATGTTCAGGGTCGTATGCGCCCCGAACTCCTGCCGAAGGAGAAGGGCCCGATGATCATCTGTACGCAGGCCGGTCATGTGGCCACCGGGGCTTTCGATCCGCTCGCGGAGATCTGCGCCGCGGCACGGGAAAGGGAGGCCTGGGTGCATGTCGATGGCGCGTTCGGCATGTGGGCCGCAGTGGCGCCCAGGCGCGCCCATCTGGTGCATGGACTTTCCGAGGCCGACTCGTGGGGCACCGATGCGCACAAATGGCTGAACGTCCCCTACGACAGCGGGCTCGTGTTCGTTCGCGAAGCGCGGCATTTACGGGCGGCAATGGCGGTGAGCGCTGCCTATCTGACGCTCCCGGAGCACCGACAACCTGACGAGTACGTTCCGGAGATGTCGCGACGGGCGCGCGGAATCAACGTGTGGGCCGCCCTGAAGTCTTTGGGACGGGAGGGGCTCGCGGAATTGATCGAGCGTTCGTGCCGGCACGCGGCGTTTTTCGCGGAGGGGCTCGGTCGCGCCGGATACGAGATCCTGAACGAGGTCGTCCTGAATCAGGTTTTAGTCTCCTTCGGAAGCGACGAAACGACGCGCCGTGTTGTCGAGCGCGTGCAGCAGGATGGAACATGCTGGTGCGGCGGTACGGTGTATCGGGGACGCACGGCCATGCGACTCAGTGTGTCTTCCTGGGCGACGACCGTTGAGGAGTGCGAACGAAGCCTGGCGGTGATGTTGCGGATCGCCGCCGAAGCGAAGATGCGGTGAATCGCCGTTTGTCGCCCCGCGTCGCATGTCCGGTGATGCCGCCGCAGCGGTACAGCCTGCGCGGACCGGGTCGCTTCCGCACGCAGGAATGGTGCGGTGGCGGAAACGACCACGGCGGGTCCTCTGCGGAGCGCTGTTCCTACCGCATCATCGAGCGGAGGAGCGTCAGGTAGTCCTCTTTCGTCATCGGCCTGGGATTGCTGCGGTTGCTTCCGTTCTGTGCGGAGTAGGCGGCGATGGTCTCCAGGTCTTCCTCTTTGACGCCCAGGGAGGCGAAGGACGGAAGGCCCACTTCCTCGGCCAGGTTCGCCACGTGCGTCACGGCTTTTCGTGCGCCTTCCTCGTCGGTCGCGAAGGAATATCCCATGGCGGCGGCGATCCGGGCGTACTTTTTTGCGCAGTAGGGCAGATTGAACTCCATCACCGGGGCGAGCGCCACGGCGTTGCACATGCCGTGGGGTGCGTCGTAGAGGCCGCCCAGCGCTTCGGCGAGACAGTGCACCGCCGCCACGTCGGAGTGGGAGAAGGAGATGCCCGCCAGAACGCTTCCCATGAGCATGTCCGTCCGGGCCTCCATGTCGTCGGTTCCGGAGCGGACGGCCCTCGGCAGAGAGGCGGTGATCATCTCGATGGCGTGCAGGGCGCAGGCGTCCGCGAGGGGCTCCGCGGGCAGGGCGGTGAATCCTTCGATGGCGTGGGTCAGTGCATCCATGCCGGTGGCGGCGGTGAGCATCTTCGGCATGGACGCGGTCAGCCCGGGATCACACAGGGCGACTTTCGCCGCAATCCGGGGATGCCTGATGCTGAACTTGAACTTGTCCGTCGTGTCGGTGATGACCGAGCTGAAGGTCACTTCGCTGCCGGTTCCCGAGGTGGTGGGAATGGCGACCAGGGGCAGCGTTTCTCCTGTGACCGCGTTCCGCCCCTCGTAGTCCCGTATTTTTCCTCCGTGGGTTGCCACGATGCTCATGCCCTTGGCGCAGTCGATGGGGCTTCCGCCTCCGACGGCGAGAAGGCAGTCCGCTCCGAACGCCACGGCGGCGGCGGCGCCCTCCATGACGTTCCTGTCCTTGGGGTTCGGCTCCACCGCGCTGAAGACCTCGAAGGAAATCCCTTCTTTTTCGAGAGCCCCGGTGATCGGTGCGAGGATGCCCGCGTCGATCACACCACGGTCCGTAACGAGAAGCGGACGCTTTTTCCCCAGTTCCTGCAGCACCATGGCGATGGTGGCGGAAACGCCGGCGCCGAATTCGATCCGCGTGGGGAGTTCGAAGCTGAAGCTGTTCCTGATGTCCAAGAGAAACCCCTCCTTCACTGTCTTCTGTGCCTGCCTCTGTCCACGGTACTGTCCCTTTTGGGGCCGCTTTCCTCGTCGGGCTCGCATCCGGCCGGATGCGGCGGGTGAACATTCGGGTCGGTGCCGGCTCAGGTGGCGATGTTCCGTCGCAGTTTCTCCGCCGTGTTCCGTTTTCTCACCGGAGCACGTCTGCCGATGCCGGAACGGAAAGGGTGGTTTTGAACACGATCACCGCTTCCCCCCGGATCTTCACCGTCTCCGGTTCACCGTTCCTGACGTGCACTTCCACGTGTACCTTTCCGGGGCGGCCGATCTTTTCGCCCTGAAAACCCGTGAAACGCAGGACGCCATCGTTCCCGGGCCGGGCCAGCCCGAAACGGACCAGGTAGCCTCCGAGCGGCCCATGGGCGTTTCCCGTGACGGGGTCCTCGGCCACGCCGATCGCCGGGGC
>DIMS01000107.1:0-4209 GCA_002425685.1 Synergistaceae bacterium UBA5560
GAGGGCTTACCCGTGTTCTGCACGGTCTTGGAGGTGCGGCGGGAACCGCAATGCGCGTCTTGGACACGCCGCGAAGCGTGCTCGCCGCCACGGTCGGAGCCGCCACGGGACAGCTCCCCCTTTCCGACATCGCGGCAGCGGCGAAGATGGAGAAAAACGTGTCCTGGGGGGACCTGCTTCCGGAGATGACCATCGGGCGTTCCTCGTCGCCGACGGGTATGAACGTGTTGGGGGCCACCATGGAACAGCTTCGGGGCGGGAGCGCTCCGGATTTCGAAGAAAGAGAGGACCTTGCCCTCACTCCCTGGGTGGGATTTGCGGCGGATGTCTACCTTGACCCGCTCAACCTCCTTGGGCTGGGCGTGGCGACGAAACTAGGAAAGTCATCGAAGCTGCTTACCTCCGTGGTCGGTGGGGTGGAGAGTCGCCACCTGGATGCAGTGGCGCCACTTCTCGGCTTCGGCGGAAAGCGGGGTGAAAAGATTGTTGCCCTTGCCAGGTCGGGGGATGAGGCGGCAAGGTCCGTCGTGCGCGGGCGAATCGTCAGGGTCCTGGGAAACGGCGACGGCGCTCTGACAAAGGCTTTGATAGACAGAGGCTATTCTCCGGGAGTCATGGATCGCATTGCGGAAGCGGCGAAAAAGGGTACGGAACTGCTTGGGGAAACCCTTGTCGAGAGAGCTGCAAAAGGGCAATGGGCGGCGGGGAGCTTCGCTGGCATGAAAACCCCGAAGGCGTTCAACGAAGCGGTGGCAAAGGGTCTCGCATGGGGGAAAAAAACACTCGCCGATTCTCCTGCCGGGACCGGAAGATTCCTCACGTGGACGGGCAACGAGGCCGCAGACAGAGCGATCCGGGAAGCTGATCTGCGTCACAGGATGAACGAGGCGGATATTCTGGACTCGGGGACGCGACTTCGGAGGAGCATCGACGAACTGCCCGAAAAGGCCTTCGGAGGACGGTCCTCCGCAGGATGGTATGAACGAGTCGGTGGCGTGAAGGGACAGGCCGCCATCGGAGGAATCGATGCGAGACAGGCCGCCATGGTGCGCGAAGTGGCGGAACTTCAGTCCAGGCAAGCGGAAGAGATGGCCCGGAGGGGCATCCTCGGAAAGACCGTCGAGGAGGCCGGATACGCCTACGTGCCGCATGTGGCGAGAGAGGAGAGCCTTCTTCAGCGCATGAAGATGTCGGTCTCCGGGCATGGCGGAAGGCCTTCGGCGAAAACTCCCCACACACTGCAGAGGGAATACCGCTGGATCAGGGACGCCGGAACGGGCAAGGAGGTGCTCGATTCGGTGTCCCGGTACGCGGAAACTACGGGGAAAAGCGTGGATGAGGTGCTTGCCGCGTCCCGCCAAGCTTCGGTGGATGAGATCAACGGAGCGCTCGGGAGAAAGCTCTTCTCCGGCGACCTCGCCGAGGCGGTTACCGTTGCGGCGCTGCGGAACGAGAGGGCGCTTCACGGAGCACGACAGATAGAGACGTTTCTTGAACAAGCAGGGAAACGCGTCGAGGATCTCGGCGGGGTGGATGCCGCGGTGAAAGCCGGATGGAGGCCGCCGCGCCTGCAGGTCCCCGCCCGGTTCGTCGTGAAGGACGGAGAGATGTTCCCTGTCCGCGACAAGATTCAAATGCTGCAGAAGACGCCAATGGAGCCGTCGCTTCGCCGCCTTGTCGAGGGAAGGTGGAAGACCATCGCACAGCCGGAGGCGACCCTGCTCGGCATGCGCAAGATGTGGAGCGGATATATGGGCGTCTGGAAGCGGTACACGCTCTTCCCCTTTCTGGAGTACCACACCCGGAACGTGGTCGGAGACCTGTGGAACGGATGGATGCAGGGATGGAAACCCTCCGAAATGACCGGCGATCTCCTGGGAGCTGCGGCGCTGCAGAGGGGAAAGGATCTCCCGATCTCCCTTCCGGCCTATGGCAAACTTCGCGGGCCGGAACTTCTGGACGCGGCGCGAAGATACGGCGTGATCGGGACCGGCCAATACGGGGAACTGCTTGAGGAGGTGGTCAAGCCCATCGCATCCAAGGAAAAGGGTTGGTTCCGGAAACACTTTTGGGACCTCGATGTTCCCGTGAAGGTTGGGAGCTTCCTGGAGGACAATCGCAGGCTCGCCTTCTTCACCAGGCGGCTCAGGGAGGGGGATACTTTCGACGAAGCTGCGCGGGTGGTGGCGAAGACCCTGTACGACTATGGCGACCTCACCGACCTGGAGCGCCAGATCCGGACCTTTGCCGTTCCGTTCTACTCGTTCTACCGGAAGAATCTCCCCGCCCAGGTGGAGAACCTGATCCGTCATCCGGGCAAGATGGCCATTCTTCCGAAAGGCAAGGCACACCTGGAAAAGGCATGGGGGACCAACCCGGAGGACCCGAGGGACCAGGAACCCTACAACGCCGCGGTGCCGGATTGGATGGAGGCGAATCTTCCCATACGGTGGCGGAAGGACGCGAACGGGTACGACGAGTTTTTTGTGCTCGGGAACTGGATTCCAAGCGCGGATCTCTTCCGGTTTGTCGGGGACCCGAAGGCGCTCGTCATGAATGTGGTGGGCAATCTGAATCCGCCCATTCAGAAGGTTGTCGAACACGTGTCCAATCGAGATCTCTTCGGAGGCAGGCCGCTCGATGTCCTCCGGGACGAGGCCGCGGGAATCTTCGAAGAAGGCGGGATGCTGCGGGGAAACGCGAGGACGAATTTCCTCGGGCAATCCGTGCGCACGACCACGGCATCACTCTCGGATCTTCTTCCGGTGGCAAGGCTGCTCTCCACGCTGGATCGGCTCAATCCCGGCGGCGTTTTCGACGTGCCCGGATATTCCGGACGCGGAGCGGCCGGACAGAAAAAGACCCGTCCCTACCACACCGAAATGGGCGGCGTTCAGAAATGGGTGAAGCTCCTCACCGGGCTCAAGAGCTACCCGGTGGATACCCAAATGGAGATGCTCTATGACGCCATGGGGTTGATGCGCGCCGGCGGCGGGGAGGGGTTGACCGTGGAGAACGTGCGGAAAATGCTTTCCCGTGCGGCGCTGGAGAAGGACCAAGAGGCGATGGAGCATTACGGGAGGTTGCTCGATCTCCTCCTTGGGAGACTGAAGGGCCGGTTCCAAAAATCCAGAAATGCCGAGTGGGAGTAGCGCGGATGTGGCCTCGACGGAGCAAGAGCCCCTGTGTCGCGCCGGAAAGAGATCATGGCGGAAGGCGTGGAAGCGGTAGAAACAGAGGCGTTTTTGACCGAAGGAAGGGAGGAATTGTCGTGTCGAGAAGCGAGTTCCGGAGGACTGTTGCGGGATACATAGAGGTCGCACCGGGAGTTCCGTGCCCGTTCCCCATTGAAGCGGGGAGTGACCTGGGGTTTGGTTCCAAGGGCTGGGAGAAAATCATTTTGTGCCCCTGTGTGCAATGCATCGAGGGCAACTTTTATCTCACGAGCGGCCCCACGATCATGGAATATTACGACGGGCTGCTGCATCCAGAGTCCGGGAAAGGAATTCCGCCGGAAAGCACTGAGGTTTTCGGGAAAATAGAGTTCTTCTACAGAGTCCCGCGGCGTGGATTGCGAATCGAGGAGAAAGAGGGAGTGCAGCCCTGAGGATGTCCGTTTGTTCGATGTGATTCCGCTGGCGGAGCGCTGTACGTTGCGGCGGNNAGATCCGCTGCGGCTGCTATCTTACGCTTCAGGAGTCCTGTTTGTACGGATGCGAGCGGCAGACCAGAGGCCGCGACCCCGGCAAACGGGACTCTTTTCTTGTTTCGAAAGACGCAGGACACACGACGAAGCACAAGCATCCTCCCACTGAAGCGGGCTTCCGCCGGAAGTGGTCCCCGGGCGAAAGCCCGGGATTTTTTTACTCCGAGGAGGAGCACCATGTTGCGCGTCATGGTTCTCATTGACGGATTCAAAGCGAGTATTTTCAAGGTCCCGCAAGGCATATTCCCCCATAGTCGGCGAGAAAGGCCTAAATTTGAAAGGGAATCTCGAAGAGTATCCCTTTCCTCACTAGAGGCGGGTTTCCTGCCGCGTAGCGCATTGTGGACGGTCAAGGACGTTCCGGAGGGGGCGCGGTACGGGTGGTAGTCACGCAGTGCGGAAACCGCGATGAAGTTCATGTTAGTTCCGGAGGGGTGTGCGGTACGGGTGGTGAGGTCCCCGCTCCGAACGCGTGCGTAAGAGAAATTCCACTGCTCTTGCCT
>DIMS01000107.1:4233-4389 GCA_002425685.1 Synergistaceae bacterium UBA5560
TGGGCATCTGGTGCCGCCAGCGTACGGGACCCCGCAAGCAACGCTCTCCAGCGCAAGGATAGCAACCTAGGGGAATCTTGTCAAACTGCGGGCGCGAAGAGAAATGTACTCGTTCGTCCGGCCGTGGCGGGGTGAGCTGACGGTGACGACAGGTGC
>DIMS01000005.1 GCA_002425685.1 Synergistaceae bacterium UBA5560
CCCACTGAAGGGCGCTGATGGCGCAGGCCTTCACGCAGGCGCCGCAGGAGATGCAGCGTTCCTTCTCCAGCCTCACTCCTCCCTGGGGTTGTACCACCAGCGCTCCCGTAGGGCAGGCGGCGGCGCAGTCCGGTTCGGCGCACCGCAGGCAGGTTCGGAGGGAAAAGGCCCCCTCCACGCCGGAATAGACCCGCACCCGCAGGGCCGCCTTGTTGGTGCTTCCCGCCCTGCGGAAGGTGCGGCTGCAGGCGTACATGCAACTGAAGCACCCCACACACTGGTCCCGGTTCGCCACGGTCAGTCTCTTGCTCACGCAAAGATCCCCCTCTCCGTTTCTGCCGCTTTTTTCCCTTCTGTTTTCTTCCGTTTTCGTCCGTTTGCCCTTCCGCCCCGTGCCGTACAGGACCGTTTTGTCGTGCGCGCCGTGCCCCGTTCCGCCCTGTTCCGATCCGTCTCGTGTCGATCCGCCGCCGATTTCCCTCGCGTTTGCGTCGCCACGGAGCGAAAGGCCACACTTTCCCGTCTTTTCGACGGATTTCGGAAATAAAGAAAGGAGCCCTTGAGAAAGGGCTCCCGCTCTTCGTCTGGGGGAGTGGTGTGATCGTCCTTTGTTTGGATGCCATCCTAGGGGAACACCCGGAGAATGTCAAGAAGAACGGCTTTCCGTGGTTTGTCGTATACTGCATGGAAATGTTTGCGATTGTTCGAAATGGCAATGGCAATGGAAATGGAAATGGAATGGTGCGCCTCTTTCGCTTTGGTCTCTGGACGAGGCGTGTGTCATCTGGCAAGATGAACGGGTCCATTCCGCCGTGCACGCCGCCGCGGGCACGCCCCGGAAAACGCGGCGGGCGAGAGGGCTCGGCAACACGGACGATGGCAGCGGCTCGAAACGGCAATGGTGGTCTCCTTGGAGCGTTTCTGCCCAAAGGAAAGAACTTCCGGAGTGTGAGCCGGCTCCATCTCCGTTGCGTTTGACGTGGCAGTCCAAGGACGAAAAGAACGAAAGCGGCGACAGGAGCGGGGAAAAGCACGAAAAGCAGCGAAAAGAACGGGGGCTTGAACGGTCCTTGCGGAACGGTTTTCCGCCCCGGAGTCCACTTTACGGAGGAGGTTCGCACATGTCCCAAAGCATCTTCAACCACGTGCTCGGTCCCGTTCTGCACGGGCCGTCCAGCTCGCACACCGCCGCGGCGTACCACATCGCGGCGCTGGTGCGCTCCTTTCTGGGAGAAGAACCTGTGGAGGCGCACGTCGCCTTCGACGAAAACGGCTCCTGGGGGCAGGTGTACGCCCAGCAGGGGAGTGATCTCGCCTTCACCTGCGGCGTGCTGGGATGGCCCATCGACGACGGGCGGTTCTTCGAGGCGCTGGAGACGGCGCGCCGCCAGGGCGTGACCGTCGCGTTCGCCGTGACGACGCTGCCGGGAGCGGAGCACCCCAACGACATGGATGTGCGCTTTCGCGGGCGGAGCGGCGGTGAACTCCGATGTCGCGCCCGTTCCGTGGGAGGCGGAGCGGTGTTTCTCACCGAGATGGACGGACACCCCGTGCACCTTGAAGGAGATGCCCACGATGTAGTGGCTCTCGTGCCATCCCGGGAGTGCGCCCGGGCAGTGTGCGCCGCCTTGGGGCGGGACGGGGCGTGCCCCGGAGAGATGTCGCTCGCCGACGCGAAAGAGGGGGTGCACCTGGTCGTTTCCTGCCGCCGTGCGCCCTCGCCGGAAGTTCGGGCGGCTCTGAAGGCGCTCCTCGCGGAGGAGTGCGCCCGAAGCGGTTTCGCCGAAAGCGTGCTGCGCGTGGGAACTCCCGTCTTTTTCGTTCCCTCCGGAGAGCCTCTCTTCACCTCCGCGGCGGAGGCGGTCCGCCTTGCCGCGGAGCGGGGATGCGGACTCGGAGAGATCTCCCGGGCCTACGAGGCGCAGCTCCTCGGGCTTTCCGAGGAGGAAGTGACCGCCGAGATGACCCGCCGCTACCGGATCATGCGGGCTTCGGTGGAGCGGGGGCTCTGCACCGAGGGAGACCCCATGCGCCTTCTGGACCGCTCCGCGGGCAAGGTGCTCGCGGCGGAGCGGGAGGGGCGCCTCCCCCAGGGGGGGCTTCACACCCGGACGGCGGCCCGGGCGCTTGCGGCCATGCACGAGAACAGCGCCATGGGCGTGGTCGTGGCGGCGCCCACGGCGGGCTCCGCAGGGGTGCTGCCCGCGGTGGCGGTGACGCTCGAGGAAGAGTGGGGGCTTTCGGAGGAGCAGGTGGTACGGAGCCTCTTCGCTGCGTCGGGAGTGGGGCTGGTGGTGGCCCTGCGGGCCACCTTCGCCGCGGAGGTGGCGGGGTGCCAGGTGGAGATAGGCGCCGCCGGAGCGATGGCCGCGGCGGCGGTGGCGGATGCCTGGGGAGGAAGCGCGCAACTCGCCTGTGACGCCGCGGCGGTGGCGTTTCAGAACACCATGGGATCCATCTGTGACCCCGTGCAGGGGTGTGTGGAGATCCCCTGCCACACCCGGAACGCCGTGGCCGCCGCGTCGGCCTTCGTCTGCGCGGATCTCGTCGCCGGAGGCTACGTCAATGCCGTTCCCCTGGACGAGACGGTGGACGCGGTGTACGCCGTGGGAACCATGCTTCCTGCGGAGCTGCGCTGCACCGCCCGGGGCGGGCTTTCTCTGTGTCCCTCCGCGCTCGCGCTGCCGATGCGTGATCTCAGGGCTTCGCGCCGGGAATGAAGAGTTCGCTTCCCGCCACGACGGTCTCTCCCTGGAGGCCCGGATTCGCCCCCGCGATGGCCGATGTGGCGACGCCGTAGCGGGAGGCGATGGCGTTCAGGGATTCGCCGCTTTTCACGGTGTGGAAAATGCCGTTCCGGTCGGGAACGCGGAGCTTCATTCCCGGCTGGAGGCGGTTCGGGTCGGTGAGCGCGTTGGAGCCCAGCACGGTGGCGACGGTCACGCCGTATTTGGTAGCGATGGACCAGAGGGTTTCCCCCGCGGCGACAGTGTGGACGGTGGTGCGCGGCGCCCCCGGGCGGGCCGGAGCCTGCGCGGGCGTCTCGGTGCGCACGGGTTGGGCCATTCCAGGAGAGGAGGCGGCGCCTGCGGCGGTGGTTGTGGCCGCGGTCGGAGCGGAAGCGCTTCCCGCTGCAACGGGGACCCGCAGGACCTGACCTATCCGGATGGGATAGGGGGATTTCAACCCGTTTGCGTCCGCCAGAGCCTGCACGGTGGTGCCGTACCGGCGGGCGATCACGGACAGGGATTCTCCCGCCGCGACGGTGTGCTCCCGGAACGTCTGGGGGGAGGGTACCCGGGTCGGCGCGGCGGGACTTGTGCCGGAGCCGACCGGAACGGCCACGGCGCCCTCGGTGCTTGTGGCACCCGCCGGGGTGTCGCTTCCGCCGGCGGCGGAAGACCCTTCGCCTCCGGGGTGGGCTGCCTCCAGGGGCTGCGCCGCCGGATCCGCCGGGAAGGGAGCCTCGGTCGGTGCGGCGGGAGAGAGACTGTTAGAGAGCTTCGCCGGCAGTTCCGCCTTGGGGTGCAGGGAGAGGATGGCGAAGGAGAGAACGCCGATGACGGCGCCGAGGAGTACGATGCTCTTGAAGGTGCTCCGCCACTCGTCGCGGACCCGGTAGGCGCGGCTGAGCATGATATCGTCGTCCCGCTCACGCGATTTTCGGAACATGGTGGTTTCCTCCGTTTTCTCGTCTTCGACGCGTTCTGCGTCCTCTCCGGCGGAGAAGGACGGAGCGTCGTGCCTTGGAAAAGATTTCCGGGAGACGTTCGTTCGAATGCGGCCGAACCGGGACCGGTCAGTTCCACCCGGCCAGGACCTGGGCAGAAAGAAGCGTTCCGGAGGGTTTCGGGGATTTTCCGGCAGCGTACGGCGTCTCTTTCTCAGAAGTACATAGTACACCATTCGATCCGCCGCGTCGCAAGGGTCATTTTGCGGAAACGGTCCGGGTCGTGTCGTCGCTGACGAAGAAGAGGCGTGGAGGCGTGCAGTCTTTGCGGTGCCCGTTCCGGAAGTTCCGGAGCGGGCGGAAGAGAACGCGCCGTGGGAGATCCGTGGTGCGTCGCGGGACGCTTTGTGGACTGGTCGCTGCGAGAAGACTTTTGTGTCGTGTACCGAGGGCGCTCTGGCGCGAGGGGATTTTTCGCGCCGTCGGACAACTGCCGCGGAATGACGCGGAGAGGAGTGGGACAGAACGTGGAGCAGGACAGGGAGTGTGTGAAAAAAAAGTATTCCCGGCGGTGGGCCATCTGGGGCATCATGGCCCTCGCCTTCATGGTGGTGTTCTTCCACCGGCTCGCGGTGGGGGTGGTGCGGGACGATCTCGTGGCGTCCTTCGGACTCTCCGACGGGGCGTTCGGCACGCTGGCGTCGATGTATTTTTTCGCCTACATGCTCATGCAGATTCCCGTGGGCATGCTCGCGGACAGCCTCGGCGCACGGGTCATCGTCTCCGCGGGGGTGGCGCTCTCCGGCGTCGGGTCGCTGCTCTTCGCCTTCGCTCCCTCGGAGGCGTGGCTCTATCCGGCGCGCTTTCTCGTGGGGCTGAGCGTTGCCACGGTGTTCGTGTCCATCCTGAAGATCATCTCCCAATGGTTTCTTCCCGAGGAGTTCGCCACCATGACGGGGTACACGAACTTTCTCGGCAACCTGGGAGGGCTTCTCGCCCAGACGCCCCTGGCGTGGCTCGTGGTGCTCTTCACCTGGCGGGGCACCTTCGCGGGGATCGGGGTGTTCTCCCTGGTTCTGGCGTTCTGCTGTTACCGGATCATCCGGAACGCCCCCGAGGATGTGGGGTTGCCTCCGCTGGTCGAGGGAGGAGGCAAGGGCGGCGGCGCAAAGACTCTCCTGCCGGCCCTCGCGGAGGTTCTTCGGAGCCGTGGGCTCTTTGCCGCCTCCATGGTGAACGCCATGTTCGTGGGGACCTATTTCGCCCTGGCCGGGGCCTGGGGCGTTCCCTTCCTCAAGGCCGTGTACGGCTTCGACAAGGCCCGGGCGGCGAACCACGTGGTGCTGCTCATTCTGGGGGCCATGTTCGGCGGCATCATCCTGGGGTGGCTCTCGGACCGCCTCGGCAGGCGGCGGCCCCCGATCCTCTTCTTCGGAGGGCTCTACCTCGTCCTGTGGGCGCTTCTGATCTTCTGGCCCGGAGGAAGGCTTCCCGAAGGAATCCTGAAACCCTACCTCTTCACCATGGGATTTTCCTGCATGTCCTTCGCGATTTCCTTTGCGGTGGTGAAGGAGATCAACGCCCCCCGCTTCGCCGGCATGGCCGTGTCGGTGCTCAACGTGTGGGGATTTCTGAGCATGGCGCTTCTCTCTCCCGCAATCGGGGCGCTCCTGGATCGCTTCAGTGCTGGTGCGCCCCTGGAGATCGCCTATCAGCGGAGTTTCTGGGTCTGCTTTCTCGCGGTGGCGGCGGGGTTCGTCTGCGCGTTCTTCGTTCCGGAGACGCGGTGCAGAAACGTCTACGTTGCCAGTGTCTCGGCGCCTCCCCGATAGATGAGGAGAACCGTTTCCGTTCGGGGCGTTTGCCGATCAGTGAAATGGCGTTTCGCCCCATCGGAACGGTCGGAGTATGATGCGCTGGAAGGCGAAGTGAAATTCGTATGCCGGATGAAGGAGGGGTTTTTCGTGAACGTAGTGCTCGAAACGATACGGAACAGAAGGAGTGTGCGGAAATATCTGCCCGGGCAGATCAAGGAGGTGGAGCTTCAGGCCATTCTCGAGGCGGGGACGTTTGCCCCGAGCGCGCACAACGATCAATCCTGGCATTTCACGGTGATCCAGAAGAAGGAACTCCTCGACGAGCTGAGCCGAAAGACCATCGCTCTCATGGCGCAAAGTCCCCTGGAGTGGGTCCGGAAGATGGCCGCCCGGGAAGGGTACCATCTCTTCTACAGCGCTCCCACGGTGATCGTGGTGTCCGGCAGAGATGACGCCATGTCGCCCCTGGTGGACTGCGCCGCCGCCATCCAGAACATGCTTCTCGCCGCCGAGGCCGTGGGTGTGGGGAGCTGCTGGAACGGTCTCGTCCGTCACCTCTTCGCGAAGAAGGAGGAGCTCGCTCCCCTGGGGCTGCCTTCGGGGTACACGCCGCACTACGCGGTGAGCTTCGGATATCCCGACCCGAGCGTGCCCCTCGCCGCCCCCGCCCGCAAGGAGGGGACGGTGGCCTACATCCGGTGAGGGAGGGCGTTGTGGCGCCGGAGCGCGTGCGCTGCCCCTGGGCAGGAAGCGACCCGCTTTACCGGACCTATCACGACCGGGAGTGGGGTGTTCCCGTCACGGAGGACCGCCTCCTCTTCGAGTTTCTTCTCCTCGAGGGCGCCCAGGCGGGGCTGTCCTGGATCACCATTCTGCGCAAGCGGGAGGGGTACCGGAGGACCTTCGCGGGATTCGACCCGCAGGAGGTGGCCCGCTGGGGCGAGGAGCGGATGGAGACAATTCTCGCCGATCCCGATGCGGGCATCGTGCGGAACCGCAGCAAGGTGCGGGGTGCTCTGGCCAACGCACGGGCCTTCTGCGCCGTGCAGGCGGAGTTCGGCTCCTTCGCTGCCTACATGTGGCGCTTCGTCGAGGGAGTCCCGATCACGAACAGGTGGGAGCGCAACGAGGACATTCCCGCCGTCACGCCCCTGGCGGAGCGCTTCAGCAGGGATCTCAAAGCCCGGGGGTTTTCCTTCGTGGGACCGACCATCTGCTATGCCCACATGCAGGCCGTGGGCATGGTGAACGATCACCTGGTGTCCTGTTTCCGCCACGCCGAGGTGGCGGCCCTTGCGGACGGGGTGGCGCGCCGCCTCCTCTGACTGCGAGGACGTGCGAGAGGCCGGAGAGAGAAGCCCGGAGGCAAGGAATCGCCCCTCTGCGGGGACTCGCGGTGCACCGGGCGAGGACGAAGGACGTGTGCGTGCGCGGAAGGCTTTCGCGGAAGCGTGCGGGTGATGCATGCCGCCGGGGTCGGAGCGGGCTCCGTCAGCGGAGCAGGACCGTCTCCTTGCGGAGAAACGCCACGGGGCGGTAGGAAAGCTTCGCCTGGCGGATGCCCGGATCGTCCAGATCCTCTTCGCGGTTCGCCAGAACGAAGGGCGTTCCCTCGGCGGCGAGGAACATGCGGTTGATGGCCTGGTAGGCCCCGGGCACGTCAGGGCAGGCCTTTTCGAAATGGATGGCCACCGTCGTCGCGTCCAGAACGCCCGCAACGGTGTAGGCCACGATGACGCCGTCCACGTCGAGAACGCCCCCGAGCAGTCCGTCGAGCTTCTCCCAGGCGCTGAGAATCCGGAGAATGGCTTTGTGTTCCGCCCCGAGATCCCGCGGGGAGGTGTCGCCGAACCGCTCCATCCAGCGTTCCTGAAAAGCGACGACCGCGGGGATCGCCTCTCGGGTCAGGGAGCGGTAGCGGAAGCGCCCCTCGTGGAGGCGCAGGAACTGGTTGTATTTCTGCCGTCGCTTCATGAAGGCGTTTCCGGAAAGCTGCGCCAGGTCGGACACGCGGTGGAGATATTCCCACTGTCCCCGCTGTTCCGTCCGGACCACCCGCTCCGGCAGTGCCTTCGCCCAGAGGTCCGCCAGTTCCTCCGGAACGGCGAAGAACTCCGTCGGCTCCGGAAATTCCCGTTGGAGATGTGTTTTCCAGTCCACGCCGTGCCATTCCCCCACGGGGGCGAAGCGGAGCGGAACCGGGCCGGTCTGGCGGGGCCAGACGAGAAAATCCTCCCAGGCCCATTCCATAGCGTAGGTGTCCGTCCAGCCCCAGAGGGAGACGAAACATTCCAGGGCCGGCCGAACGGAGCATCGTCCGAAGAGAGCCCGGTAGGCCGCCTGGCGTTCCAGAGAGATCGGTTCGAAGGTCAGCGTCATGTCATTCATCCTCTGCGAAAGGGCCTGGGGTATGGTGAGACAAGTGTTCCTGCGCATTGTAGGGCGGAGTCCGTCGGAATGCAAGGGAACCGGACTGGTGGCGGCGGAGCCGGGCGCCGGAACAGTGTTGGAGACACGGACGGAGAGTGGCGGCGGAAACAGGAGTGAAAACAGAAGCGGAAACAAAGCGTGACGATGGCGATGTTGGAACGGGGGCCGATCCTCGTTGCAGGCGCGACGCCTCTGGAGGAAAGGGGCCTTTCCGCTTCCGACTCCGCTCGGTGGAGGGCGTGCACCGGCCCTCGCCGGAACGGAGCGAGACGTTCGGAGTGAGGAGGAAAAGACGATGCCGTTTATTTCGTGGGACGAGTTGCCCGAGAGAGAAGTCGCCAAGGGGTTCCATGCCCGCATGATCCACGGGGAGAAGGCCACCCATTCTCTGTGGCGTATCGAGGAAGGGTCCGTTCTGAAGCTCCATTCCCACCCCCACGAGCAGTTCACCTACGTGTTGGAGGGAGCGCTGGAGCTGGATGTGGAGGGAGATGTCCGGGTGCTGCACCCCGGGGAGGGAGCGTATATTCCCTCCGACGCGCCCCACATGGGAAAGGCGCTCCGCCCGTGCCTCGTCATGGATTTCTTCGCCCCCGTGCGGGAGGACTACCGGGACGCGGAGCGCCCGCGTTAGACGCGCCGCATGCGGGCGGGCAGCGTCCTTTGCGGATTTCGGGAACGGAACACGAAACGAGCCGGCGCCGGATTGACGGCGTCGGCTCGTTTTCTTGTGGAAGCCTTTGTGTGGAAGCGCTTGCTCTGAAGCCCCGTGTGCGAGAGCCTGCACGGAAGCGCTTTGTGGTTCGAAAACGGTTCGTGGTTTGCAAACGTTCGGAGATGTCGTGCCCGGAGCTTTCCGGCTACCGGAGAGACGTGGTTCCTCCGGGGGCCGTGCTCATTCTTGAGAGGTCTTTGGGTAAAAGAGGTCGAGAAGCGCATTTGCCCCCTCGGTGACCCGGAGCAGGGAGGGGCGGCTCACCAGTTCCTCGGGGATCGTGGCGATGCGGGCGTTGCCGAGTCCGGATGCCCAGGGACGGGCGTGCACCTCCTCTTCCGTGGTGTCGTTCATGGGACCCCGCTGCACCAGATAGACGTCAAGCCCCCGGGCGGCGTAGCCCAGCAGACGCTCGACGCCGCAGGCGGCGAGGGCGCTTCCCTCCCGCAGGGGGGCGAGGTCCGTGGCGACGTTCTCTCCTCCCGCCACGGCCAGAAGATGGGCCGCCCAGGAGCGGGGCGCACAGGTGTGCAGCTCCCGGCCCGTGCTCTCCAGAAAGATCCGCACGGGCGGCGCCGCCCCCCGGCGCCGGGCCGCCTCCGTCGAGACGAGGTCGAGTTCGGCGAGGGCCTTGCGCCACGCCTCGCCTCCGTCCGGAACACCCAGGAGCAGGCCGAGACGCTCCAGATAGGTGGGCATGCTCTCCCACTCGGGAGGCGCCAGGGAGACCACCGTCACGCCCGCACGCTCCAGCGTTGCAAGCGCTCCGGGCGAGAGGCTCTCCACGAGAGGGCGCAGAAGCACCAGGTCGGGCGCCAGGGCAAGGATGCGCTCCGCGTCGATCTTGGCGGGAAGGCGGGGAAGCTCCGGAAAGAACGCCGGATCGTCCGCCCGGGAGACTGCCACGAGACGTTCCGCCGCACTCAGGGCGACGATGTTTTCGCTGTGCCCCGCGTAGAGGGAGACGATGCGCGTTGCCGGAGCGGCCAGAAGGCAGGTCCGCCCCGCGTCGTCCACGATGCGGAGGGCGTTCTCCGGCGCTCCCGGTCCTTCCGGTGCGGAAGGTCGCTCCTGATTCGTCCCCTCGTGCTGCGTAGGTGTTTGTGCCAGGGCCGGAAGCGTGCCGGACACTCCGGGGAGCCCCTGGAGGAGCGCAAGCCCGAGGAGGACCCAGAGCCGGAACGTCCGTGCTGTTCCCGGAAGGAGTGGCGCCCGATCGCGCCTTGCCGTCGTTCGGATGGTCATGGTTGCATCGCCTCCTGGGTCGTGATGGTGGAGGAGATCCTCCGGGATCCGAGGTGGGGATGTCCGGGGAGTTCATCTCCGGGATTCCTCTACGGGAAGGAGCGGCCCGCCGGATCGCGGCGTGGGTCTTCTCGCGGGAGGACATTCCTCTCCGCAGAGGTGCTTTAAGCGTGCTTTTGGCGCGTTTTCGGGGGCCTTCAGGCGCTTCCGGTGTGCTTTTCGGCGTTTTCAGGCGCTTTTGGCGCGTTCTCGGGCGTTCCGAGCGGGGCCAGAAGCTCCTCGGGGCTTTTTCCGAGCGTCGCCTCCAGGAGGCGCGCCACGGAGGCGGCGCGTTCGAGCCGTTCCCGGCCACGCCGCAGCGCCTTCGGGTCTTCCCGGTATTTCGTCTCCAGGCTGGTGATGCGCATTTTTAAGGAGACCACGCGGTGGTCGTCCACGAGTTTGTCCGCGAGATAGAGGAGGTTCGCCTCGTCCAAGGCGGGGGACAGGGAGTCTGGCAGCTCCATGTGCACCGCCGTGAGGGCCGCGACGGCGTCGTAGCCGTGCGTGCGCAGAAAGGCCGCGCCCGCCTCGGCGTGGTGTTTTTCGAGGCGTCGCACGTCGTGGAGCAGCGTCGCCGACCGGAGCAGGGGAAGGTCCAGTGGCACCCCCGCGGCGGCGAGAGCCTCGCCGAGTCGCGTCGCCACCGCCGCGACGGTGCGGCAGTGGGTGCGCACCCGCTCGGGTGTGTCCGCGACGGTCCAGAGAGCCTCGCACTCCTCGTCCGTGGGGGCGGATTCCCGAAGGGCGTAGGCGGCAAGGCGTCGGTAGTCCTCGGGAGTGTCCATGTCGAGGAGGACGCTTGCATCGGGGACGGAGCAAGTCTGTGCGTCCGCTCCGTCGAGCACGTCCCGGAGTGTCCCGTCCGTGCGGGCGAGGATGGCCTTCCGCAGCGAACCCGCCAGAAGCGGAGGATGTCCCCGCTCGCCCGCGAAGAGCGGATGGATGACAAGAGGAAAGGATTCCAAGGGCGTTCCCGCCCGGCGCCCGGCGTCGGCGAAGGTCGCGAGGAGCGCCCGGTAGGTTGCGGGCTTCACCAGAGGAGTGTCGCCGGGGAGGAGGAAGAACGCCCCGGTCTCCTCCGGAAGGGCCGCCGCACCGGCTTGCACGGAGGAAAACATGCCCTCCTCGTAGCGGTCGTTGTGCACGGTGCGGGCGCCGAGGCGGGCCGCCTCGGCCTCGACTTCCTGCCGCCAGTGTCCCGTGACGACCACCACGTTTTCCACCCCCGCCGCACGGAGCCGTGTCACGGCCTGGGCCAGGGCGGACGTTCCCCCCAATTCCAGAAGCAGCTTGCAACACGCCATACGGGAGGAAAACCCTCCCGCGAGCAGCACCGCCGCCGGAGCGAAGGGGGACGTCCCCTGCGGAGACGGGAACATCGTCATGGGGTTTCTTCCCCCGGTGTCGCGAAGGACGGGCGATTTTCGTTGCGGTGTCTTGTACGAGCGGGCATGGTCTTCTCCGGTCTCTCTTTCGTTCAGGCGGTGCGCCCCTCTTCCTGCTGCCGCTTGCGCTCGATCTTCTTGCGGGTCTCCGCGTCGAGGACGGCCTTGCGGATCCGGATGGAGCGGGGGGTGATCTCCACGAGTTCGTCGTCGGCGATCCACTCCAGCGCCGCGTCGAGGCTCATCTTCCGCGGCACGTTGAGCACCACCGTGGTTTCCTTCGTGGCGGAGCGGATGTTCGTCGCGGCCTTCCTCTTGGTGGGGTTGCAGGGAAGGTCGTTGCCGCGGCTGTGTTCGCCCACCACCATTCCCTCGTAGATCCGGTCTCCCGGCTCGACGAAGAGCACACCCCGGGGCTGAAGGTTTTCGAGCTGGTACGACGTGGCCTCTCCCGTGTCCATGCTCACCAGGGAACCCCGGGTGCGCCCGGTCACGTCGCCGCGCCACAGGTCGTAGCCGATGACCCGGGAGGACATGATCCCCAGCCCCCGGGTGTCGGTGAGAAATTCGTTGCGGTAGCCGATGAGTCCCCGGGTTGGGATGGTGAACTCCAGGCGCAGTGTCCCCGTTCCGAGAATTGCCACGCTGGTGAGTTCGCCCTTGCGGCGGGCGAGTTTTTCGATGACGACGCCCTGATACTCCTCGGGAACATCCACTACGAGCTGTTCCATGGGCTCCAGGAGATTTCCCTCCTCGTCGGTGCGGGTGATCACCTCCGGACGGGAGACGCAGAGTTCGAGCCCCTCCCGGCGCATCTCCTCGATGAGGATGCCCAGGTGCAGTTCGCCCCGTCCCGACACCTTGAGCCCGTCGGCGCGGCCCAGATCCTCCACACGGAGGGCAACGTTCGTCTTCTGCTCCCGTTCCAGGCGCTCCCGGACCTGGCGCAGCGTCACCGCCTTTCCCTCCTGCCCGGAGAAGGGGCCGGAGTTGACGAGGAAGAACATGGACACCGTGGGTTCCTCGATCTCCAGAGGGGGGAGGCACGTCTCGGGCGTCTCCGTCGCGGCGAAGGTGTCGCCGATGCCGATCTCCTCCGGTCCGGCGATCCAGACGATGTCCCCGGCGCTCACTTCTTCCAGAGGCACCCGCTCCAGCCCCCGGGTTCCCCAGAGGTGGACGCAGCGCTCCGGCGAGGTGCTCGCCTTTTCCCAGGCGGTGCGCTTCGGGTCCTTCCAGTGCACGGCGGTGCGCAGGAAATCCGCTCCCTTCCGGATGGACCCCTGGAGGATTTTGCCGCAGCCGATGCGGCCGATGTAGTCGCTCCATTCGAGGGTGCTCACCTGCATCAGAAATGGCGCCGACAGGTCAGCCCGGGGGGCGGGCACGTGCTCCACGATGGCCTCGAAGAGGCGGTCCATGCCGTTCCGGGGATCCTTGTCGAGGTCGCGTACCATCCAGCCGTGCAGCCCCGATCCGTAGAGCACGGGGAAATCCGCCTGCTCGTCCGTGGCGCCCAGTTCGAGAAAGAGGTCGAAGGTGCGGCTGAGGGCGTCGTCGGGGGAGGCGTTGGGGCGGTCCACCTTGTTCACGATGACCAGGGGGCGGTAACCGAGGGCGAGCGCCCGCATGAGCACGTAGCGGGTCTGGGGCATGGGGCCTTCGCAGGCGTCGACCAGAAGGAGCACCGAATCCACCATGGAGAGGACCCGCTCCACCTCGCCGGAGAAATCCGCGTGTCCCGGCGTGTCCACGATGTTGATCCGGTAGTTCTGCCATTCCACGGTGCAGTGTTTGGAGCGGATGGTGATACCCCGTTCCCGTTCCAGGTCGCCCGAATCCATGAAGCGCTCGGAGACGCGGGCGTTGTCCCGGAAGACGTGGGCGGCGCGGAAGATGCCGTCGATGAGGGTGGTCTTGCCGTGGTCGATGTGGGCCACGATGGCTACATTGCGGATGCCTTCCGCCCGGGGAAATGTCGAATCCATGGGAGTTCCTGCCTTTCTTCTCTATCGTAAGGAAGTGCGAAATGTCACGGCGGTCGCGCCGCGTGCCGGAATCCGGCAAATAGTCATTATACCTCGAAATCACGACGAATTGGTTTCGGAAATCTGTCGAACAATCCGTCGAACCTTCAGTGGCAGTGGTAATTTTCCTCCGGATTCGGTAGGATATCCGATGTCGTGCCGCAACAACGCGGGTATCATGGGACGGCTTCGGAAACAAGACGTCTCCAACACATATCGGTGGGAGGAATTCGTACATGTCAAAGGCAGGAAGGTTTTTCCGGGTTTCGTTCGTGCTCGTCTGCGCTCTGCTGCTCCTGGCGTCCGGAGGATTCGCCGAGGAGACCAAGGCGTCTCCTGACGTGGCTCCCGAGGGCTCCGTCTCCGATCAGGCCATGGCCGATCCCGAGCGGGTTCTCGCCAAGGTGGGCGACGTGGAGATCAAGGTGAAGGACGTGGAGGAGATCATCGCCTCCCTGGATCCCCAGCGGGCGGCGTTCTTCAACAGCCCTCTGGGGCGTGGCAAGGTCGTGGAGCAGCTTATCAACCGGAACCTCTTCTATCTCTACGGCAAGGAACTCAAGGTTGACCAGGGTGACGAGTTCAAGGCCGAGCTGGAGAAGATCCGGCGCGAGATGATGAGCCACTTCGCCCTGCAGAAGGCATTGGACGAGATCAAGATCTCCGATGAGGAGATCAAGAAGTATTACGACGAGCATAAGGCGGAGTTCGTGGTTCCCGAGAGCATCCGGGCGAGCCACATTCTCGTCGCCAGCGAGGACAAGGCGAAGGAGATCGTCAAAGAGATCAAGGACGGCAAGATCACCTTCGAGGCCGCCGCGGTGGAGTACTCCAGCTGCCCCTCCAAGGAGGCGAGCGGCGACCTGGGCTTCTTCGGCAAGGGCCAGATGGTGCCCGAGTTCGAGAACGCCGCCTTCGCCCTGAAGAAGGGCGGCGACATGAGCGACCCCGTGCAGTCCCAGTTTGGCTGGCACATCATCAGGCTCACGGAGCGCAAGGATTCGGCCCAGAAACCTCTCGATGAGGTGAAGGAGCAGATCCGGCAGATCATTGCCGGGGAACGGCAGCGCAAGGTCTACGAAGATAAGCTCGCGGAGCTGAAGAAGACCTACAAAGTGCAGACGTTCTAAACCGGAACGTAGACCGGGGCGACGCGGCGTTTTGCCGCAATGCCCGGTCGGGTGGAGATGAAGCGGGCCGGATCCCTGAGGATCCGGCCCGCTTCATCTCCACCCGACCGGGCGTCGCCCCGGTCTACGTTCCGG
>DIMS01000039.1 GCA_002425685.1 Synergistaceae bacterium UBA5560
CCCGTCACAAGGGGCTCCCGCGGCAAAAGGCGGGAGCGCACGGGTCGGGGAGTCCGTACAGCCCAGCGCTGCAGCAGGGGAATATCTCTCTCCCGCCCGAGAGGAGATTTAACCCTTGCCACCACTGCATCGGCGCGACATATTCCCTCCGGCGCAATCCAGGAGAAGGTCCCTTCGATTCCCGGAGGAACCATGACACGATGCTCGAAAAGAGGCGTTTCCTGAATGACACCGAGAAGCATTCCCGGAAACGCGAGATCCCCCACGCGTGCCCGCGGAGCGAAATCCCAGGAAAGCGCCGGGTCCACTTGGGGAATCGAAAGTCCTCTGCCGAGATAGAGCCCCTCTCTGTCGAGAAGGGTGCGGAGCGGCCGGGCGATGCCGTCAAAAATCTGCCCGATCAATCCAGGCCCCAGGGAGACGGAAAGCGATTCCCCCGTTCCCGTGACGGGTTCTCCCAGGCGCACCCCCTGGGTGTCCTCGTAGACCTGAATGACTGCCTCGTCATCGTCCATGCGGATGATTTCTCCGATGAATCCGCCCTCGCCGACGCGAACCATCTC
Organism: Synergistaceae bacterium UBA5560; assembly: GCA_002425685.1. Classification (GTDB taxonomy): domain Bacteria; phylum Synergistota; class Synergistia; order Synergistales; family Aminiphilaceae; genus Aminiphilus. The sequence goes on from DIMS01000039.1 coordinate 564, forward strand.
GCGCATGGCGAAATTTCGCATGCCCTTTCCCCGAACCACGGGGCCGTTGACTGACGTGATGCATCCCCTACGTTCCATAATGGCCTCCACGGTACCTTCCTACAAGAGCGGCAGCAGGCGCTGCGCCAGGGGCTCAGTCATCTCCTGCGCTTTGACATGCCAGTCCGCGAGAACATGAATCTTGCCGTCCTCGGAAGTCAGGAAAATTCCTCCCGAAATCGGGGCGGGTTCGGGATCGAAGGAAACCGTGACGCCTTCGATGGCCGCAACGACCTTCTCCAGTTCTTTCCCGTGCGCTCCATCCGCCGAAGCCAAACGAAAACGGAAGGCGCCCCCGGTGCCGAGATGTTCCAGCGTTTCCTTCAAGAGCCCAAGGAGAATGCCGTCATAATCCTCCCGCTCCCGCAGGGAGACCAGTTCCTCCTCAAGCATGCCCTGGGCATCCTGGAGAAGACGATTCTGAACCCGAAGCCGCTCCCGAACCCGCTCGCGCTCCGCAGCGGCGATCTGCCGCCTCCGGATCTCCTCCGCACGGGAGCGTGCGTCCCGCAGCAGGAGATCCACCTCGGTGTCAAGCTTCTCCGCTTCCCGAGAGTGCCATGTCGCGACATCCTTCTTCACGGTTTCAAGAAGAGAGTGGCTTTCCATATGCGCCCTCTCCACGATGTGGTCTCGAAGACCCGTAAGTTTGTCCGCCTGCAGATCGGTCATTCCATCCTCACTCCTATGGCGTCCTTGACATATCGCGTCAGGAAATCCGCTCCCCGGTCAAAACCATGGCGATCGGGGATTTCCACAATCAGGGGAAGGCCTCCATGTTCCCGAAGCTGTTTCATCAGGTCCGGCACCGCAGAGGCGGCCTTTTCCGTGAAAACGAGAATGCCCAGGTCCCTGTCCTTCTCGATGAGTTCCTGCACGACTCGCCTCGTCTCGTCACCGCTGCGGACCAGTACTCCCTCAATACCGGCAATGCGCATTCCCACCAGCGAATCGTGGTTGTCGCTCACGAGAAATGCACGCATGGAACCCTTACACCTTTCCTAGGATCAACAGGGAGACGATGACTCCGTAAATGGCGATCCCTTCGGCGAGGCCGAGGTAGATGAGTGTCGATCCCAACAGTTCCGGTTTCTCCCCCACGACACCGAGGGCAGCCGCTCCCACCACCGCAACGGCGATACCGGCACCGATGCAGGCCATTCCCGTCGCGAGGCTCGCTCCGAGGAAGGCCCATCCCGAGGCGGCCTGTACGGCGCCGGGTTCTCCCGCTTCCGTAGCGGCGCCGGCACCAATGGCGAGGAGGGACCCGGAAAGGAGCAGGGCAAGAGAAAAGGCAAGACAACCAAGAAGGATACGCTTCGGATCGGCAACCTGTCTCTTTTTCAGAAAACCTCCCGCAACCAGCAGAAACGTAATTCCCGAACCCGTCAACAACAAGCCCATGATGTTCACGAAGCATGTCTCCTTTCAAATCGTCTCGATGAAAAAAGATACTCCCGGTCCTTCGACGGGTGAGAAACCGTCTACCGCGTCTTCGAGCGCGACAGATCCCTTCCCGTCCATCCCACGGGCCGGAAAGGACTTCCTCCGCCCCGGTAAAACTTGCTGAAGAACTCGTAGTACTCGAGTCGAAGCGTCTGGATGAAAACGATGAGCCCCTCGAGACCGACGATGAGAAGATTGCCCAGGAAGAGGAGGAGCACTTTGAGGATCGGTCCTCCCGGGACATTGTGCACCATGTCCGCAAGCATGAAGACCGCGAGGGAAAGCCCCACGTGATTCAATGCAAACGCGGCGAGCCGAACGAAGGACGCGGTATTGCTCAAAAAGGAGAGCAGGCCGTGAAGAACCTCGAAAACGTGCACCACCGGGGATTCTTCCACCTCAGTACTCCGTCGCTTCAGCAACGTCCTTGCGAGAACGTCCCGCAGGAAAATCACGAGAAGCAGGATAAGCAGAAGCGTTCCTCCGACCCACTTCGGGAATGGGAGAGGTATCCCGGAGAAAGCGCTGAAGGCCATGAGCGCCGCCGACCAGTAGAAGACCAATCCGGCAAGGCCCTGACCGTCGAAGAGTAGCCTCCCGAAATCCCCCTCCCGGTAGCGGGCTACCATGTTGAGGAGCATTCCGAGGGTAACGAAACCGACACCTGCGCCGAGAGAAAGCTTGAGCAGCCTGTCCATGTGTTCCATCGGAGAGAACCAGAGTGGTGGAAGAATTCCCTCCATGCCGAAAACACTGCCGTAGAGAAAACCGAAGAGGACCGAGGACGCCCCGGCTGTTTTGATGACGGCCCCGATCGCTTTCGTCACCGCGCGCCGCTTCATGAGAAAGTGTCCACCCAGGGCCAGGAGCAGGCCATGCCCCACGTCTCCGAACATGAAGCCGAACATGGCACAGAAACTCAGCGCCACGAGAAAGGATGGATCCATTTCTCCGTAGGAGGGCAGGCTATAGATGGCCACGATCTCCTGGAAGGAGCGCACGAAGGGAAGATTTCGCAGAAGTGTGGGCACACGGAAACCGGAGGCGAGCGAGTGCGCCGTCTCCTCCACGAAGACCGCCGTTTTCGGTGCCTCCGCGGCGATGACCGAGAGCGCCTCCTCCCGGATGTCCTCGGGGATCCATCCCGAGAGGAGATACATGTCCCCGATCTCACCCCGCCCTTTGCAAAGGTCGTACACGCGCTGCATCGTGTAGATCTGGTTGAAAAGAGCGACGAGTTCCTGCCGGTGATCGAAAAGAAAATTCCGTGCGGCTTTCTCCAGTCCTCCGGCGGCTCTTCTCCTGTTCGCGATGAGCCGGTCCACACGATTTCCCTCGGCGGAACGGAGCCTCTCGATCATTTGCGCCAGGGAAAAAACCTTGAAATTGACGGATTCGAGAAGTTTCACCGCCCCGTCGCGATAGCCTGGAATGGCGAAACAGAGAACCCACATGTCGCCTCCCTGTACTCTGAGGGGAATGGGCAGGAACGGAACATCCTCGGAGGTCTCCAGAAGACGTTTTCCGTTCTCCTCGGAGATTCTTCCGAAAAAAACCGCCATGTGTCGCATCGTCGTGAGATCCTCCAGGGAATGCGACACCGCATGGAGCGTGTCCAGAAGTACTTTTGCGGCTTCCAGTTCCTCCACAGATTCCACCAGTTCCCGCTTTCTTCGCTCCCAAAGATCCAGCTTTCTCACGGCGGCCTCCACCATGCAGCGAGCCTTTTCCAAGGTGAAGGAACGGTCCGACAGGATAGGTGAAGGTTCCGGCAACGTCTCCCCCGCAGCATGCCACACCGACGCAACCTTCGTCAGCAGCGTGTCGTAGGGATTGTCCGTGGGCGTACCCACCCGGGCCCGCATCTTGCGATCGGACACAAGCAAATCGAGAGGAATCGGCTGAAAACCACCCCGGAGCACCATCTGCCTGGCGACGACTTCCGTCTCCTCTTTCGGGCCGGCCAGAGTGAGGGCCAGCATTTTCACCACCGCCACGCGCGTTCACCTCCCGGGACGATCGGGCGCACCATGAAGAGCAATGCTCCTCGCCTGTCGAAGTCGTACCGTACGTCCTCGATGATCGTCTTGAGATCCTGAATCTCGTACCTCCGAAGAAAAAGGTAGGCCACCAGGGAATGAAAACCAATGCCGCTTCTCCGGAAAAGCTGTTTCGCCTGCCGCCAAAGATGTTGCTTCATTCTAGTTTCCAGTTCGAAATCCTCCTTGGGAAGCGATTCTCCGAGCGCTCCACCATAACAGGAGCGCCGCAGAAGATCCCAAAACGCCTCCGGGCTCTCGGCACGGGAGAGTTTGCGCAGAAAAGGCAAGCCGAGTCGATGGCGCACGGGAAGCAGACGGTTCAGCATCTCCTCGAAATGCATGTCGAAAAAACGGGCGGATCGATGCAGCCACGACACGTTCAACAGGTCCACCATGGTTCCCACGAGGGAAAGAATGCCCGCCCCGTTGCGAGGGTCCACTTTTCCTGCGGCGCGAAAAAGAGCGGACAAAACATGGAGATCCACCGCCGTTTCCGCACTGAAAAGGGAACCGCCCTCGCCGGCGAGCTTGGTCAGAGGTTCCCGCAACACTCTGTAATAACCGCTCCCCGAGAGAGCCTCCAGAAATTCCTCGTAGCTTCCGGAGGACAGAAGCGCCTCACTCGAGAAGGACGGCTTCGGAATCAGGGCAAATCGTTGGCGCAACTGCTCCCGATCCTGTTTCCTGGAGAAGAGGGAGCGCATGGTTCTCTTGAGAAGATCCGCCTCGTAGAGATCGATCCAGCAACGCACGTACACCCGCTGCTCTCCGGTGAGATAGCCGAAAAAAATCAGAGTCTCCCGCAGGGGAAGCATCTCGAGGATATCCTCCAGCTCTGCCCTGTGGATCTCCGGAGAAACGGAGAGGAGATACGGAGCGAATCCGGGAAGCGACTTGAGATACTCCACAATATCCTGTATCGTATCACAATGAAGAAGTCTCCAATAGGACTCGTCGGTCAGCAATCTTCCGAAAAAGACGTGTGCCTTGGCCCCTACGGCAGTCCGCTCTCCCAGGGAAAGAAAACCCGTCAACCGGCCTCCCCTCCCCTCGCCAGATACTGGGAGGCGATCTCCGCGGCAAGGGTTTTGACGACACCTCTGCCGTTCTCCTCGAAACGTCTGGTCAAAGCCGCCGCCTCCTGTTGTGCCATCGAGAGAATCTGCGCGGATTCCACATCGGCACTGCTTCGGGCGGACTCGACGATGGCCTTGGCCTGTTCCCTGGCCGCCCGGAGGCGATGTTCCCGTTCCTGGGCAAATTCCTCCCGGATGCTCTTGGAAATACGGTCCGCTTCGTCACGTCCTTCCTCGATGAGGTGGTTCGCTTCGCTTTCCGCTCCCAAAAGAACAGCAAGCACTTCCTGCAACGCGCTCAATATCGACTCACCTCCCCGATGTTCGTGTCCGGATCGGATAATTCCGTTGCGCTGCCCCCCGAATGGAAAAAGACGGCAACGAAAAACCCCCGCAAAACAACCCTCTTTTGGAACGCCTCTAGTCTGTGTTTTCGGAACGCTTGGCCATTTTCATGCGGACGAAGTCCTCCCGGTCACTTTCTTCGAGTGCGTTCGAAATGGCCGCGATGCTCTCGCCATATCCGGGTATGACCATTTTTTCCAGTGCATTGACGCGCCGGTGGGTCTTTCTGATCTGCACGGCCAAACGATACACGCCATTCTCTATTTCGGCCAGGCGGGCAAGAAGAGCGAGCACTTTGCGGAACTCCACGAATGCTCGATCCATACTTGCCGAGGTATCCCAAAAGGAATAACAGGGCCTCGGCGCACCATCCACCGGATCGATCTCGGGAATTTCCACTCCCATGACGGAACGGAGACGCACGATGAATCCCTTTTCCTCGGGAATAGCCAGGGCGATTTCCTCCACCGTCTCGATGCCCAGCGTGATGTTGGCCTTTTGCAATGCTTTGTACGCACCGTCAAAGACCTCCGAGACCTTGCTCTGGAGTTCCCTGGCCTCATCGATGTGGCGGACGAGTTCCATCATGAGGACCTGTCGCTTCTGCTCAAGCAAATCATGCCCCTTTTCCGCAAGCCTCAGGGCACGAAAAGCCTTCATCATGCTTCCTCTGGTAGGTGGCAGTTTCTCTCTCATGGAGCCGTGAAAAGAAGCGTCATCGAAAGGTCAGGAACGTCGCCGGAGACGCCACCAGAAGGAGGTGGGGCTTTCCCGGACGATTTCCATGCCGATCTTCTGCAACACCCTGTGGGAAGGGACGTTGTCCTTCGGTGTCTCCGCGATGAGTGCCGTCACACCCGCGTTCTTGAACACCCAGGTCGCCACCACCCGCATCGCCTCGGTCATGAATCCCTTGCTGCGATACGGGGACGCCGTGCCGTAGCCGACCTCGACCTCGCCCGACTCGTTCGGCGCTCCCTTGAAACAAAAGCTCCCGACGATGCTGTTCTCCTCCTTGTAGATGACCTGCCATTCCGTGTGCCAGTAATATCCTTCGGGGCAACGCGTCGTTCCGGCATACATCTCCTCCCGGGCAAGCCGCAGTTCCTCGTTCGCCTCCACCCGGTTCGACGCGATTCCCAAACGTCGACAGAGGTCTTCTGGGTTTTCGAGTAACAACCTGAGATGTTCTCCGTCAAGAGCCACTAGGCGTAAGCGTTCGGTCTGCAATTCGATCATGCGTGTCGCCTCCTCATGGTACCGTCGGAAGATAGGCCAAGGGATCGACGGATTTTCCGCCTTTCAGAACATGAAAAAACAGGACCCGCTCCTGCGTTTTCTCACCTCGCGCCGCAGTTCCGATGCGCTGCCCCTTCGTCACGGACTCACCCGGCCTGCAATGGAGTACTTCCAGATTGCCGTAAAACGTCGTCAAACCTGCTGCGTGAGCCAGAAACACCGTATTGCCGAACCCTTTCATCCATCCCGCCTGAAGCACCTTGCCTTCGGCAGCGGCGCGAACGTCGTTCCCTTCGGAGAACGCGATGACAATGCCAGAACCGGAGGATTCCGCTCCTGCTTCTTGGGGCCTCGCCTCGAACGTGCGTACCACACGTCCTTTTGCAGGCCAAGACAGAGGTTTCGCCGCAGGAGGGCTTGTCGGGCCTGTCATTCCGGAAGAAATCTCCACGCGAACCGCGCCGAGCGTCCCCTTGCCGACTTCGGCCTCTTTCTTTTCCGGGGCCTCGGGAAGCGGAATTTCCGTCGCCGCCGGCGGCGTTTCCAGGGACAATGTCATCGCATTCTGAAAATCCACCGGAATCGCCAGATCTTCCCCGGGGGGGATTCTCAGGGTCATGCCCACGGCCAACGGGGCTTCGGCAACCAAAGCGTTCAGTGACACGATCTTTTCCACCGAAACGCCATAGCGTCTCGAAAGGGCATAGAGCGTTTCTCCTCGTACAACGACATGCTCCCGCCACAGTCGCGAGCCATGAGATTGTACACCCTGATCGAGGGGAATGCCCACTGTCTCAGTTTCTTCCTGAGAAAGAAACGACTCCGACGTGTCATCCCCGGACGTGGGACGTGGTTCTTCATCTGCGGATTCTACTCGCACCGGTTCCTCCACGTCCACACCCATACCGGCGCCAACCGCACTTCCCGCCACTTCACCTGGGAACGCCGTCGAAGCCTGTCCCCCGTCCATTGCAGGCGCGACTGTGCTCCCCTCGTTCCCGGGGAGCTTCTCGGAAAAAAGTTTTCTCCGCTGCACTTCCACAAGGGTTGCCACAAGCAGGGAGCGATTCCGGGGAACAAGCAGAAGCATTCCTTCATCGAGAGCGGACACGGTCTCGTCCAGTTCGTTCGCCGCCAGGAGTTCCGCCGCTTCCAGACCGTACTGTCCGGCAATGCTCTCCGGAGTCTCTCCGGCGCGAACCCGGTGCTCCATCCAGGGTAATTCTCCGGCCCAGAGGAGTGTCGCCGCGAAAAGCACACTCACTACAGTACCCACGCATCCGCTTAGCCGACGTGTCACGACGGACTTTTGCACGGTCGTACTCCTTTCAAAAGCATGGATTGCCCTCCTGTTTCTTCAAGATCGTCCTCCCCAGGAAGCCTATACGGCGCGGAGCAGAACGGGCAAGGTCCGTGTTCCGGGAAAAAACACGAGGACGACGAAAAAGGGCAAAGGAAAGGACCGGATATGCCGTGTCCTTTCCTTTGCCCTTTCAAGAGCAAGGTATTTTTCTCTCGTTTCATTTCACGCTCGAATACGGCCCCTGGGGTGAACGCCGGAGAAGCATCCGCAGCGTGTTCCGCGCAGCGTTCCATTCCGCGTCCCTTCTTGATGCGCCCTGTCCCTTTCCGAAGGACATCCCTCCGGCACGCACTTCCACCTCGAAAAGGGGGGAGTGCTCCGGCCCGGACATGCCGAGGAGATGGTAGCGATGATCCGTGACACGACGTTCCGCGAAAAGGATCTGGAGTTTCGATTTGGGATCGATGGTTTCCTCGACTTCCAGTGTCCGCAGAACGACGAGAAACCGCCGGATCACCTGTTGTGCCGCCGCGTATGCCCCGTCGAGGAAGACGGCGCCGAAGACCGCCTCCGAAGCATCCGCACAGATGGAGGGATTCTCCCGCCCACCCTGGCGCTGCAACCCTCTCCCGAGCCGAAGGAGGTGAGGGATCCGCATCTTCATTCCCCATTGGGCAAGGGTCCTCTCACAGACGATCCGAGCGCGCTCCTTCGTGAGTTCTCCTTCGTTCCACCGGGGGAACTCGTCGTACAGAATCTCGGAAACGGTCAATTCAAGCACCGCATCCCCAAGATATTCGAGCCGCTCGTTCCAGAAAGCCACCCCTGCCTCATGGGCGAAAGAGGCATGCGTGAGCGCCTCCACAAGAAGCTCTGTCTTCCGGAAACGGTGGCCAAGCTGGTCCTGAAAGGCATCGAGTCCCCTCAACCACCAGTCGTCACGGGTTCCGTCGGCGTCCATTCGCTTTTAGTCCATGTAGCGGGAGAAGGCAAGCACGCAGTTGTGACCGCCGAAGCCGAAACTATTGGAGAGAAAGCGCTTCACGTCCTTGCGCACGGCATTTCTGCCGACGACGTGGACAGGGCACTCCGGGTCCTGTTCCTCCAGGTTAACCGTGGGATGCACGATTCCCTCGACGAGGGACTGGATGCCCGCAATGGCCTCGAGAGCCCCCGCAGCGCCCAGGCCGTGCCCGACCATGGACTTCGTGGAGTTGACGAGAACGTTTTCGTTTCTCTCTCCGAAAACTCGGGAGATGGCCAACGCCTCGGTCCTGTCGTTCAAAGGCGTGGACGTACCGTGGGCATTGATGAGATCCACCTGTTCCGGCAACCATCCGGCGCTTTCGAGAGCGAGCTGCATGGCCCTTATGGCCCCCTCTCCGTCCGGGCTCGGCGCCGTGATGTGATAGGCGTCGCAGGATGCCCCCACGCCGACGATCTCCGCCAGGATGGTAGCATTCCGCGCCTTGGCGTGTTCGAGTTCTTCCAGCACGAGAACTCCCGCACCTTCCCCGAGGACAAACCCGTCCCGCTGCACGTCGAAGGGTCTCGACGCGTGTTCGGGGTCGTCGTTCTTCGTGGAGAGGGCCTTTATGGCGGCGAAGCCCGCGACGCAGATGGGTGTAATCCCCGCCTCAGCGCCGCCGGCGAGAATGACGTCCGCCTCTCCTCGGCGCATGGCATGATAGGCCTCAGCAATGGTGTTGTTCGCCGTGGCGCACGCCGTGACGACACAAATATTTGGGCCCTTGGCACCGTAGCGGATGGCCACATATGCTGCGGGCATGTTGCTGATCATCATGGGAATGAAAAAGGGGCTCACCCTGGAAGGACCTTTTTCAGTGAGATCCTTGTATCCCTCGTTGGTAGTGGTGATTCCACCCTCGGCACTCCCCACATAGACGCCGAATTTATAAGGATCCAGACTCTTCACGTCGAGGCGCGCATCGTTGATGGCCATTTCCGCCGCTCCGACGGCGAACTGAATGACCCGGTCCGTTCTCCGGATCTCCTTGCGCTCCATATAGAGCTCGGGATTGTATTCCTTGACCTCCGCCGCGATACGCACGGGAAAATTCTCCCTATTGAACAGCGTGATGGGACCAACGCCGCTCCTCCCCTCGCAGAGAGCCCGCCAGTAGTTTTCTCGCCCGTGTCCGATAGGACTCACTACACCCAAACCGGTGACAACGACTCTCCTCAATCCGAGTCACTCCTTCGCATTCCTGTTTTCAGAATGCCCTATGTTCGTACATCCGCCAAAGTCCCCCCGCGAGAGCAGCACATCATGCCGCTCTCGCGGGGGGATTACTTCTCTCTATTCCTCGACTCCGAGCTTGTTCTTGATGTACTCCATCGCCTCACCGACATTGGTGAGCTTTTCTGCGTCCTCATCGGGGATTTCGATATCGAACTCTTCCTCGATACCCATGATCAGTTCGACGATATCGAGGGAATCCGCACCAAGATCCTCCACAAAAGAGGCCTCGGGAGTAATCTGCCCTTCCTCGCAATCCAGGCGATCTACAACGATTTCCTTGAGACGGGTTCTGACTTCCTCCATGTTCATCTCGTTCACCTCCTTTTCTACCATCTCAGCACATGGTCATCCCGCCGTCAACGGCGATGACCTGTCCGGTGACGTATGCGGCATCCTCGGAGGCGAGAAACGCCACCACTCTCGCCACATCCTCCGGCGTTCCCGCCCTTCCGAGGGGAATACGCTGCAGCATTTCCCGCTTGAGATCCTCCCCCAGGGACGTGGTCATATCCGTCTCGATGAATCCGGGCGCCACGGCGTTCACCGTGATATTTCTCCCCCCGTATTCCCGGGCGACGCTTTTCGTGAAACCCAGAATCGCCGCCTTGGAGGCGGCATAATTCGCCTGTCCAACGTTGCCGACGAGCCCGATGATGGAACTGATGGAGATGATCCTCCCCCAGCGGTTTCTGCTCATGTCCCGAAGGGCTTCGCGGGTGCACAGGAAGACAGAGCGAAGGTTCGTCTCGAGAACCGCGTCCCAGTCCTCGTCCTTCATGCGCAGCAGAAGCGTGTCCCTGGTAATACCCGCGTTGTTCACAAGAACATCCACAGGTCCGAGATCGGCCTTGATCTCCGCGAAGAGTTTTTTCGCCTGCGCCGCGTCGGTGACGTTCGCCTGGTAGGCGGCAATGCGCACTCCCATCCCGCCGGCGTTTCGGACAAGCTCTTCCGCAGGCCCTGCGGAGGCATTGTAGTTGACCGCCACGGAAAATCCACGACGGGCCATCTCCAGGGAAATCGCCTTGCCTATCCCACGGGCACCTCCCGTGACGAGAACAACCTTCGGAGACACTTCGGAAGAAGACGATTCCGGCCGTTTTTCCACGTCATCGCCCTCCCTTCAAAAGTTCGGCGAGGGCACGGCACTCGCCGGAATCCCGCACATTCAGAGTGACCGCGTTTTCAAGGGTCCGCTTGACGAGGCCCGAAAGCACATTTCCCGGACCGAATTCAATGAAAGTTTCCACACCGAGGCGTTCCATCGTGTGAATCGATGCGACCCATCTCACGGGGTTGAAGGTTTGCCGATACAGAGCATCCCTTACGGCGTGCAGCTCCTCCACAGGTTCGGCGTTCACATTCGCCACGATGGAACAGGAAGGGCGATGCCAGGAAACTTCCTTGAACGCGCTCTGAAGCATGCGCGCCATGGGTTTCATCAAAGAGCAGTGGAACGGAGCGCTCACTTTGAGGGGAATCGCTTTTTTCGCTCCCCGCTCTTTTGCCCGTTTTACCGCCTCGTCCACCGCTTCCCGGTGTCCGGAGATCACCGTCTGGTTCGGTGCGTTGTAGTTCGCAGCCTCACAGACCCGCCCCTCATCGAAGACCTCGCGACAGGCGGCTTCCGTTTCCTCCGCGGAAAGGCCCATAATGGCCGCCATGGCGCCCACACCGAGAGGCACCGCTTCTTGCATGAGCTTTCCCCGAAGATGCACGAGCCGCACCGCATCCTCAAGGGCAAGCGTTCCCGCGGCGACGTGCGCGGTATACTCGCCGAGACTGTGTCCCGCAGAGCAGATCGGAGCCGGCGTGACACCCAATTCCTCGACGAGAACGGAATGCAGGGCGATCCCCACGGTCATGATTGCGGGCTGCGTGAACTCCGTCTTCTGCAGTTCGCTTTCCGGCCCGTTGAGGATCATGTCGCTCAGAGGAAAACCCAGAGCACCATCGGCAACCTCAAACACCCGGCGTGCCGCGGCAAATTCCTCCAAGAGCGTTTTCCCCATGCCGACCTCCTGTGCGCCTTGCCCGGGGAAAAGAAACGCGTATTTCATGATCGACCTCCCGTCTCTCCTTCAGAACCTCGAAACATCAACGAGCCAGACGTCCCAAAATCTCACGAGCCTGTTCGAACATCTCTTCAATGATCTGCCCGGCGGGCTTTACGTCCTTCACCAGGCCCGCAACCTGCCCGGCCATGACGGATCCCCATTCCACGTCACCCTCCACGACGGCCTTGCGCAGACGCCCCGCCCCGAGGCGCTCAAACTCCTCCAGGCCGGCGGAGGTTCTCTCCAATTCCTCGAACGCCTGAGAAAGTTTGTTTTTCAGGCAGCGGACGGGATGTCCCGTGGGACGCCCTGTCACCGTCGTGCTCCGGTCTCCCGCCTTGAGGAGCATCTCCTTGTAGTTTTCGTGGGCCGTGCACTCGGCGGCACAGACAAAACGAGTCCCCACCTGTACACCCTCCGCGCCGAGGGCCAATGCGGCAGCGATTCCGCGGCCGTCCGCGATACCTCCCGCGGCAATCACGGGCACGGAGACGGCGTCCACCACCTGCGGTACCAGGGACATGGTGGAGGTTTCGCCGATGTGTCCTCCCGATTCCGAGCCTTCCGCGACCACCGCGTCCGCCCCCTGTTTGACCACTCTCTTCGCGTGCGCCACCGAGGCGATCACGGGAATGACCACGGTTCCCGACGGCTTCAGGCGGTCGATGATTTTCCCGGGAGCGCCTGCTCCGGTGGTGACCACGGGCACCTTGTGTCGTTCCGCGAGAAGCAATGCGTCCTCGGCCGTCGGAGAGAGGAGCATGATGTTCAGTCCGAAGGGTTTGTCCGTGAGCGTACGAATCTTGACGAGTTCCCGATCCAGAATCTCCGGCGGCACGTTCGCCGCGGCAATGATGCCGAGACCGCCTCCGTTGCTCACCGCAGCCGCAAGCTGGGCATCCGCGACCCAGGCCATGCCTCCCTGGAGGATGGGATAGTCAATACGAAGCAGTTCGTTCAGTCTCGTGGAGAATCGCATCACCCTTCACCTCACACTTCCAGGAGAATCGCACCGTAGGTCATGCCCGCTCCAAAGCTGTTGATGACCATCTTTTGCCCTTTCCGGATCCGGCCGTCGTCGAGCGCTTCACAAAGGGCCAGAAAGACCGACGCGGCCGAAGTGTTCCCGTACCGGTCCAGATTCACCACGGCACGCTCCGGGGAGACGCCGAAGCGCCTGAGAATGCCCTCCATGATACGCCAGTTCGCCTGGTGAAAGATCCACCAGTCCACATGCCCCGGCTCGACTCCCGAACTCTCGCAGAAGGACTGAAGGAAAGGAGGCAATTCCCTGTTGACGAACTTGAAGACCTCGTTGCCTTTCATGTGCACGAAATGAGCTCCCTCTTCGAGGGTCTCTTTCGAGGCGGGCCTTTCCGAGCCGCTGGCAGGAAGACTGATGAGGTCGTGTTTCGTCCCATCCGCCCGAAGCGCTGCGGCAACGAATCGACCGTCTCCTTCCCGACGGGGGCCGAGCACGCACGCTCCGGCTCCATCTCCGAAAAGGACACAGGTGTTTCTGTCCTGCCAGTTGATGAGACGGGAAAGCGCTTCAGCCCCTACGACCAACACATGCCGCCAAACGCCTGCGGCGATTCCCGAAACAGCGACGGTCAAGGCATACACACATCCGGTACAGCCCGACTGCACATCGAAAGCGCCCGCTTTTTTTGCGCCAAGCTTCCCCTGAACCTTCGCGGCGGTACAGGGAAAAATCGTGTCGGGGGAATTCGTGGCCACGATGACCATGTCCAGCTCTTCCGGAGCGAGTCCCGCCCGTTCGAGAGCGATTCGGCCTGCCTCGACAGCCAGATCGCTCGTCTGTTCCTCCGGAGCGATGATATGCCGCTCGCGGATTCCCGTGCGTTCCAGAATCCATTCGTTCGACGTGTCCACCATCTGTTCCAGTTCCTGATTCGTCAGAATGCGCTCGGGAACGTGCATGCCGGTTCCCCAAAGGCTCACTGCTTTCCCGGAGAACAAACTCATGGAGCATCTCCTCTCTGGACCAATTCCTCCCGAATCATAGCGACGCCCTTCCTCCGGGCAAAATCCCTGGCAACCCGGAGAGCGCTCGAAATAGCCGTGGCTTTGGACCTGCCGTGGGCTTTCACGACCGCGCCGTCCACCCCGAGCAACGGAGTGCCGCCGTACTGTTCGTAATCGAAACGACGCCATATGTCCTTGAACATCGGAATCATGAAAACCATTCCGACCTTAGGTAACAAGCGTCTGCTGATTTCTTCCCGGAGAAGATCGTACACGCCGTGGACGATTCCTTCGCCGAACTTGAGGAGAATATTTCCGGTGAAGCCGTCACAGACGACCACATCCGCCACGCCTCTCGGGACGTCCTTTCCCTCCACGTAGCCGACGAAGCTGTGGGAGGAGTTCTTCCGCAGGAGCTCCCTGGCCTCCATGACGACATCGTCTCCCTTGATCTCCTCTTCGCCGTTGGAGAGCAGGGCGATTTCGGGACGTTGTACGCCCATGATGCATCGCATGTAAACTTCGCCCATGACGGCGAATTGATAGAGATGTATGGGCTTGCACCGCACGGTGGCTCCCACATCGAGCAGCAGGGACACCCGGTTCAGAACCGGAAGGGGTGCGCCTAATGCAGGTCGTTCGATCCCGGGGATACGTCCCACCACAAGAACGCCGCCAGCGACGATGGCTCCGGTGTTTCCCGCGGAGACGCATCCCTCCGCCTCCCTGGAACGCACCATTTCCATGGCGATCCGCATGCTCGACTGCCGCTTCTTGCGTATTGCCACCGAGGGAGATTCATCCATACCGATGGTCTCTTCCGCATGAACGATATGAAGCCGCTTCTCGTCCCTGTGGCCGATTTCCTCCAGGGTCCTTTCCACCACAGGTCCCTGCCCGACGAGGGCGATTTCCAGATCCTGGAACTCCCGACAGGCCAGAACGGCACCCCGACAGATTTCTGTCGGAGCGTGGTCTCCCCCCATCACATCAAGAGCCAGATGCATACTCTCCACCTCTCTCCGGCCAAGGCTCCGACATTGTTTCCGTTTCAGAGGGAATCACCGGGTTTCGCGGTCTCCGCCTCGGGAACGACCACGACGATGAAGCGTCCGAGAAATTTCTCCACCTCGTCGACACGAATGCGTACGCTCACGACGAATTTGTTTCCCTTGGATGTGCCTACTTTTGCACGAGCCACAAGTTTGTCCCCGACATAGACAGGCGCTCTGTACCTGACCCTGGCGGAACCCGTGATGACCATGTCCGCCCCGATGACCGCAATGGCCAGGGAACTTGCCATCGCATAAATATGATGATCGCTCAAAAGGGATGTGTGCCGGAAAGCCATGGAACCGTCGGTCTGAAGAATGGAAAGCCCCCACACGTTGGGTTCAAGATCGACGAGTTCGCCCACGACTTCGTCGTACCGAAGGGATCTGAGACGGCTTGTGGCCTTTTCCGCCATCAGTCGCGTCCGCTCCCGGAGCTCGGGAATGCCGAGAAGAGCCCTGTCCAGCCGTATCGTGCTCACGCTGGCTCTCAAAAGACCTGCGAGTTCCTCGTCGGTACGAAGAGGATCCGAATCCAAAAGGGAGAGCAGCTTCTGATGTCGAAGCTTTCGATACACCGACCGAGCCAGTGCGACCCCCTCCTTTTGACAGCAGGTATTAACAGCAACCGCTACCGGGAAAGTATATGGGGGAACCCGCTTTTTGGTCAAGATGGAGAATGCGATTTCCGGCAACATGGCGCATTTCCCCCTGGAAGGCCGTAAAACCTCGACACGCCGTACACCTTTTCGTGGCTCCATGCACGGTCAGGCTCTCCGCAAAGGGACATCGCGGCCGCAAGAATTTTTCCGGGGAGTTTTTTGAACAGCGGTGTTTTGCAGGAGTTTTTTCAGGAGGGGCGATTTTCACGAAAAGACACCCAACATACCGGGAGAAAAGGTCAGAAGGAACTCTTGCTCGGAGTGGTACATTTTTACGGAAGAACCACCTTCGCCTTGCGGAGATACCTCGCAGAGCAGTTCCGGGGAAACAAAACCGCCCGGGACGGCGGAGAGTGG
>DIMS01000041.1:0-7845 GCA_002425685.1 Synergistaceae bacterium UBA5560
CGGGAGAAGGACATCAATCTCAAAGTGGCTCTCAAATTGGGTCGAAAACTGCGGGATAAAGGATACGACGTGCGTTTCACCCGGGAAACGGACGTGTATCTCAAACTCCAGGAGCGGACGGACATCGCAAACAACGCCGATGCGGATCTCTTTGTGAGNNGGGCGCCATGCCACGGGAATGGAAATCTACATCATGGCTCTTCCCACAGACGAAGACGCAATGAAGCTGGCGCTTTTCGAGAACCGCGAACTGGGCGGCGAGGGTATGCAGAGCAAGGAAACGGTAGATAAAAAGACGCAGATGTTGCTCCATATCCTCGGAGACATGCAGCAGAACGCGAAAATCTCCGAGAGTATGTCCTTCGCCGAGGTGCTCTTCCGCCACGGAGAAAAATGGGGACTTCCCATGCGCCGCGTGGCGCAGGCCCCGTTTTTCGTTCTTCGGGGTGCGGGGATGCCCTCGGTCTTGGTGGAAATGGGATTTCTCACCGAGCGCAGCGAAGCGAAACGTCTCGCCACGGACGCCTATCAGGAGAAAATCGCGGATTCGCTCGTGTCGGGAATTGTCGCCTACATTCCTCCCAAATGATGTCCGCACTACGGAAATGATGCGGTGGAATCGACGGGAGACCTTTTGGAAAAGGTGACGAAGGGTCTTGATGGAATCGGAGGGAGCGTCATGAACGACAGAGAAGAGAAATGGCAAGAGGAGGACGAAGAGGGAATCCTGCTCCCACCCCCGCCCCGTCGGGCTTCGGGAGGAACAGACCATCGCGAGGAGGCGCCGCGGAAAGCCCCTTGGCCGCTTCGTTTTCTCGCATGGACATCTCTTGCGGTCATTTGCTTCGGTGTGGGATATCTCGTGGCCAGCGGGGGGCTGAAATGGATCGACAAGAAAGGCCTCCTGGCACAGCGTGATGTCGTGCAGACTCCCGCGGAAGTGAAGGCACTCATGGAGCAGGATGTGACGAGCAAGGACGTGGCCGTGCGCAGAACGGTCTATAAAGCGTACGTGATGGGGGTGGAAGGGCTTACGCAGAAGGAAGTGCCCCTGGTTCCCGGTGTTCTGGAGGAAGACCTGCGACAGGTTCTCGACGTGGCGCTCGAACCGCTTCGCGGGCAAAACGGAGCGGGGGACACGCTGCGTGTCCTGCATGTTTTTCGCGCCGGAGACATGTTATATCTCGACGTGAACGATGCATTTCTCACAGCCGTGAAGGCGTTGCCCTCCCACCAGGGGGCTCTCGTCATGACCGGCCTTGTCCGAACCGTTACGGAGGGTTTTCCGCCCCTGTCCCAGGTGCGTATTCTCGTGAACGGCAAGGAAGTGACGGATCGACAGCCCGTGGACCTCACCGTTCCGTGGACTCTCGCTCCATCATCGTGACGGAGAGAGAGGAGAGCGGGCGTGTGCGACAAGAACAAGCCGGGAGTCTCCATGTTCCGGGATGACGGGAGAGGTCCCTTCGACCTGCGGGTCGTGACGATCGAGAGGAAAGTCAACCGCTACGCCGAGGGTTCCGCGCTGATTTCCTTCGGCGAGACACGTGTTCTCTGTACGGCTTCGGTGGAGGAAAAGGTTCCCCCTTTTCTCCGAGGAAGCGGAAGCGGCTGGGTCACCGCCGAATACGCCATGCTTCCCAGGGCGACCGCGACGCGTACTGTTCGTGATGCCGTCCGTGGCGGTGTTGGAGGGCGGAGCAGTGAAATTCAGCGTCTCATCGGACGCTCTCTGCGCGCCGGAGTGAATCTTTCCGCAATGGGCGAAAGGACTGTCGTCGTGGATTGCGATGTCCTGCAGGCCGATGGCGGAACACGAACGGCGGCGATAACGGGGGGATTCGTCGCGCTTGTGGATGCACTTCGGACTCTTCGGGACCGAGGGATGCTCGCCGCTCTTCCGCTGCGCCACTTTATCGCAGCCGTGAGTGCCGGAAAGGTGGACGGTGCCCTGTTGATGGATCTGTGTTACGCTGAAGACAGCCGCGCCGATCTGGACTGCAATGTGGTGATGACGGAGGCCGGAGAATTTGTGGAGATTCAGGGAACCGGTGAGACAGGTCCTTTCTCGAAGAACGACCTTCAGGAACTCCTTGTCGCGACGGAGCGGAGCATCCTGTCGCTCATTGCACTGCAGCAGAACGCTCTCGCCTTGACGACGGAAGAGCGGGTGCCTTTTCGTTCATGACCAGGCGCATTGTTTTTGCGAGCCGGAACAGGCAGAAATTCGAGGAGATGCGGTTTCTTTTTCAGGATTTTCCCGTGGAACTCCTTTTCGGCGGAGACTTCTCCGCTCTTGCCGTGGAGGAGACAGGGGACAGTTACAGTGCCAACGCCCTGCTGAAAGCCCGGACGTGGGCGGAAGAGGTTCGTTTGCCCGCCCTTGGGGACGACAGCGGGCTCGAAGTCGAGGCGCTTGCTGGGGAACCGGGGCTTCTCTCGGCCCGGATCGCCCCTTCCGACGAGGAACGTATCGCGTGGCTTCTGGAGCGTCTTGGCGGACAGACCACGCGGACTGCGCGATTCGTCGCCGCGTTGGCTTGTTTTTTCCCGGAAGAGGGGTGTTTTTTTCTCTCTCGGGGGGTTTGTGCGGGGAACATCGCACATGTTTCCCGGGGAGAAAACGGATTCGGCTACGACCCGATTTTCATTCCAGACGGGTACGAAAAGAGTTTCGGCATCTTGGGGGACGACGTGAAAGCTCGAATTTCCCACAGAGCCCGGGCGGTATTCCGCATGAAGGATATGCTTTTTACTCGGACTGTGCTAGAATGACTTCTTGCGTCCAATCGTGATTTTTTCTAGGGGGTAGGGGAAAGTGAAGGTTCTCCTGAGTATTTTTCATATCGTGGTCTGTGTGGCTCTCATGGGAGCCGTGTTGCTGCAGCAGCGGAAAACGGGAGGTTTTTCGGGCATTTTCGGAGGGGGAACTCAGGCCGATGCTTCCGGTGGGCAGTGGCAGCGTTTTACGACGCTCACAAAGCTGAGTGTCGTTCTGTGCGCCATGTTCATGGCGACCTCCCTGGTTCTCGTCTTTCTCGCCGGTTGAAGGCGGGAGTAAAGGAGTTCCTCCGTGTTCTCGGACCGTCTTGATTCTCTGGAAGATGTAGTGCGCCTCCAGATTACGCCGGAAAGACTGTACAGTGCCACCCACGAGGAAATCTTCGCGGGGCACACGACGGATGTCTATTTCGTAAAGACCAGGGATGTGCTTGGCGCCTGCGGCCTCCTTGAAACCCCTGTCACGGCGGAGATCTTTGCCCGGGAAGAGGGAGTTTTCGCGGGGATCGGCGAGGTCGTGCGCCTTCTTCGGGACAAGGGTGTCGTTGTCGAG
Organism: Synergistaceae bacterium UBA5560; assembly: GCA_002425685.1. Lineage (GTDB taxonomy): Bacteria > Synergistota > Synergistia > Synergistales > Aminiphilaceae > Aminiphilus. The sequence goes on from DIMS01000041.1 coordinate 3,335, forward strand.
GCCCTTGAAGAAGGGGCGACTTTTTGCCCGAAAGAGACGGTCTGTCGGATTTCCGGTTCGTACGGTGCCTTCGGCATGTACGAGACGGTCATTCTCGGCATGCTGTGCAGTTCCACCGGATGGGCGACGGCTGCCCGGCGCTGCGTTGAGGCCGCCGAAGGCAAGAGCGTTCTCTGTTTCGGCGCCAGGCACGTGCATCCGGCGGTTTCCTCCGTCATGGAGCGTGCTGCTGTCGTGGCCGGAGGATGTAACGGTGCCAGTTGCATTCTCGGGGCAAAGCTTGCCGGCGTCGTTCCGAAGGGAACCATTCCCCATGCGGCCATTCTTGTGGCGGGGGATACGCTGCGCATCGCCGAGGTCTACGACAAAAGTCTTCCCGGGGGTGAGCCCCGGATCGTGCTGGTGGACACGTTCAAGGACGAGGCGGAGGAGACGCTTCGTGTCGCCGCTGCCCTTGGTGATCGCCTCTCCGGGATCCGTCTCGACACGCCAGGCGAGCGGGGTGGTGTCACCCCGGGTCTCGTGGATGAGATCAGGCGACGTCTCGACGGAGCGGGTTTCCCCCATGTGAAGATCATCGTTTCCGGAGGACTCACGCCTGAGAGAATTCGTCTTCTCTCGGCTTGCGGCGCCGATGTTTTCGGGGTTGGAAGCTACATCACCCATGCCACTCCCCGGGACATGACCATGGATCTGAAAGAAGTGGACGGTCGTCCCATCGCCAAACGGGGCCGGGTCCCAGGACGCCAGGAGAACCCGCGACTTCGCAGGGTTCTTTAGTGGTTCATTGAGCGGAACCGGCAAAAACGGCGGAGAAGAGAAAACCCGGATGCCCCCTTGGGGGAACCCGTGTTTTTACCATAGAGTTCCACGAGTCTGCGAGTGTTCCTGCGGAAGAAGCCGTTCCCGACATGCGGGTTGTGTGACCGGAGTCCCCCCCCACGGTACTCCGGATCTCCTTCTTGACAGTGTCGAAGGAACTCTTCTAGAATAGCCGTTGCTTTTGTGACGGTACATATGTTCGCGTAAGCGATGTTCTGATTTCGAGAAGGAGTGAGGTTCGATGATCGGCAGCCGTTCCTTCATGGCCAAGCGCGAGGAGGTCCAGCGCAAGTGGTATGTGGTGGACGCAGCGGAACTACCTCTTGGCCGTCTTGCTGTCAAGGTGGCGAGAGTTCTCATGGGCAAACACAAGCCGACCTATACATCCCATGTGGATTGCGGTGACTTCGTCGTCGTGATCAACGCAGACAAAGTTCTGCTTACGGGGAGGAAGGCGCAGCGGAGCATGGTGCATCGGTACACCGGCTACAGCGGCGGTCTCAAATCCGTTCCCATGGGAGAAATGCTCAAGAAGCAGCCGGAACGCCTCTTCGAACGGGTCGTCAAAGGCATGCTTCCCAAGAGCGTGCTCGGCCGCAGCATGTTTCGGAAACTCAAGGTCTACCGTGGGACGGCTCATCCCCACGCGGCGCAGAAGCCCGAGACAATGGACGCGTAAAGGGGGGAGAAGGGGATGAATGTTCCGATGACGTACCACTGGGGTACCGGAAGAAGAAAGACCGCTGTGGCAAGGGTTCGGATCCGTGCCGGAGAGGGCAAGGTTCTTGTGAACGAACGGACGATGGACGACTATTTCCCGAGGAGCCAATGGCGGATTCATGCCTTGGAGGCATTGAAGATCGCGAATGTCGAAGGGAAAATCGATGTTTTCGTTCGCGCTCACGGGGGCGGTTTGACGGGACAGTCCGGCGCGGTGCGTCTGGGGATCGCCAGAGCACTCCTCAAGCTCAACCCGGATCTGCGCCCGGCGCTCAAGCGGGCAGGATTGCTCACTCGTGATCCTCGCATGGTGGAACGCAAGAAGTACGGNNGTACTTCGCTCAACGGCGCGACGCTTCGTCGCGCCGTTTTCTTCTCCTTAGGCGGGGAGCCGCTGAACGCGTTCTCCGGCGCCATCTCGTTCCGCTTTGACAGACCGAACGGTCTTTGGTAGGCTGAGCCACGGAGAATCCTCCGAGATGCGGAGGTATACGGGAATGGATGGAGACGTACGCGGAAGGTCCGTTGGGGGAACCGGCAGTGACACGAAAGAGTTGATTCTCGTGGAAGCCAGAAAACTTTTCGCAAGAAAGGGTTTTGGTGGAGCGAGCATGGAGGCTCTCGTAAAAGCGACAGGCTTGAGCAAGGGCGCGCTTTATTGGCATTTCCCGAGCAAGCTTGCCATCTACATGGATGTTGCCGATCGGGAAGCGCGAAGGGTAGAAGCGTTTTTCACCCCCTCGAAGGAAGACAGACGGGAGGGGCTTTTGAACTTTCTCATTCGCCGGGGCGACTCTTTCATTGAAGAGTGCATGACGACGAACCCGGATACACTGCGGTTCTGGATCAATTTTCTCGGTGAGGGACTTCGGGGAAATGAGCAACTGGAAACATGTCTGAAAGAGTTTTCTGACAACGCGGTGGAGCGTCTTTGTGACAACATAGAGTCCTGCTTCCCCGAGGAGGCCTGCGGCAAACGAAGTGAACTCCGAGAATTGGGTTTTATCGTGGACGCCGTCTTCGACGGTGTTGTGCTCCAGTTGGCTCTCCGGAAGGATATGGACAGGGCAAAGCGCATATGGTCCGCTATTCTGTCCGGGGTGTTGCCGCAGTATCTTGGAGGAGGAGAACGAGAGTGCCTGGTAAAGGGTGCGAGAACGTGAAACGAGTGTTCATGGTGTCGCTGTGTTGCGCCTATCTTTTCGTTTGGGGGAGGGCGGTCGCCTTCGCTGCCGATGCGCCGGTTCTGACTCTGGATAAGGCCATGACGATTGCGAAGGAGCAGCACCCACTTCTCTCCGCCGCCCGGGAGAAAGTGCTTCGGGTCGAGGCGAAGTTGCGGGAAGTGGAGGCGGGGTTCGGCCCGAAAGTGGATGCGGTGCTTTCGTACTCTCAGGTGAAGGACATCCCTACGACGAAGGCGCTTGATCCCGGAACGGGTGTCCCCATCGGTATCGTTCCCCTGGGATACGAGAAAACCTATGCGGCGGGTCTGCGGTTGACGCAGCTTCTCTATACGGGAGGATCTCTCCGGGCGAACAGGAAAGCTGCGGAATTCGAAGTCGATTCCGCCAGAGCCGAGGAGGTTCGCACCTTTCAGTCCGTCGAGAACAGTGTCCGGAAAAACTTCTTCAATCTGCAGCGCGCCGTGTCCAAGCTGAAGGTTGCGGAAGAGGCGCTTCTTCTGGCGCAGGAGCATCTTCGTCAGGTGGAGGCGCTTTATAACAATGGCGTGGTGGCGAAAAACGAAGTGCTTCGTGTCCAGGTGGCGGTGTCCAGCGCCCAACTGGATCGCATAAGTGCCCTCAACACGGTGGACGTCATGTGGAAGGCCCTTGAACGGGCCACGGGGGCGCAGCTTCGCCCGCCCTACGAACTGGAGGATCCCGAGAGCGATTACGTCGCATCGCCCCTTCCGGAGAATCCCGAGCAGCTGGCTCTCGCTTCCCGGGCGGATCTCCTCGCCATGGCGCATCTTCGTAACGCGGCCCTTGCCTATGCCGACGCCGCAGCGGGGCAGGCGCGGCCGCAGGTGTCGCTCCAGGGAGAGGTGACACGCACGGGAGATTCCTTTTTTCCCGAGGACGACGACTGGAAAGTGATGCTCGTGGCACAGTGGCGCCTGTACGATTCGGGAGAGGTCAGCTCCAGAGTGGAACAGGCGAAGGCTTCGAGTCGTGAGTTGCTCCATAGCATGACCGATATGGAGCGGCAGGTCAGCCTTGAGGTGTCCACGGCACAACTCAATCTCGCCTCCGCGCAAGTACGTATCCAGGTGGCTCAGGATCAGCTCCTCAGCGCCGAAGAGGATTATCGCATGGCATTGAAACGCTATACCGCCCAGGTGGGAACGAATATCGACGTCCTTGATTCCCGCCTCGCCCTGAACAGTGCCAGGACGGCTCTCGTGGACGCCGTCTACGACGCCTACTCGGGCTATGCGGATCTTCTCTTCGCGGTCGGGCTCGATGCTTTCGAGGGAAAAGCGAAATAGGGAGAAGAGCCGAGGCCCTTCTCTTGTCGCGTTCCCACGGAGCTTGTAAAGAAATCCCCTTCGGAGCGTGAGTGTATGGCAAAGCCGAGATGGCAGCAGGAAGAACCCAGGGAGAAACCCTTCCGTACCTTTGCTGAAAGCGACCTGGAGCGACTTCGCGAGGCACATCGCCGCCTTCGTGCCGTTCGTCTCATGGTCATGGAGCTTGCGGAGGAGCATCGAAACTGTCCCTTGGGCACGGAGCTGGATCGCATGGTCTACCGCCTCGGACTGGAAGAGCACGAACTGGAGAAATTGTCGCGAGGGATATAGAAGCGAAATGCCCTCCGGCCGGAAAGACACGGAGGCATTTCTCTTGTTGACATTCCCGTCAGGGAAGCTATAATACATGCTCGTCACGCCGGTGTAGCTCAGTAGGTAGAGCAGCTGACTTGTAATCAGCAGGTCCCCGGTTCGAATCCGGGTGCCGCCTCCA
>DIMS01000041.1:7998-8173 GCA_002425685.1 Synergistaceae bacterium UBA5560
TCGAGTCCGGAAGTCGGCTCCATTTTCGTTGGAGGTCCGGAGCGGAAGGCGTTTCGGATCTCTTTTGGTATGAAGGATGCTTTGTGATACAATCATCGACGGACGTTGTGCCCTGTATGGGGCGACATCAATACAGTCGGGGAGGTCTCTGTGATGGCAAAGGAGAAATTTGCGC
>DIMS01000060.1:0-155 GCA_002425685.1 Synergistaceae bacterium UBA5560
GTCACGAAGCTGAAAACTAAAGAACGAGCAGCGTCTTGACGAGTGCTCTGATTGCTTTCAGTGTTTCCGGGGTTGTTCTTCCGGCCGGTCTGGCTGATCGGTTTTTCCAGTCGATGGTCTTGAGTTGGTCGCAGAGAGCAACCCCCGTTACGCTT
>DIMS01000060.1:202-6096 GCA_002425685.1 Synergistaceae bacterium UBA5560
GACCGCGCAGAGGTTCAGTATGCGGTCCGCGCTTTTCGGCGTCAGAACGACCGCCGAATCCGGATCTTCCATAGAACAATCGGGTTTGGAGACGTCTCGCTCGGGTCCCGCATCGCGGAAGGCTTAAACAAGGAGAAAACATGAGATATCACCATTCGGGAATACCGACAACCGTTCCCCAGCCGGGGGAAGTCTACCTCGAGTCGTATGACATTCACTGCACCGACCACAGGTCTAATCCGTTCGGGCTTCAATGGATGCGGTATGGAGAGCGGTGCACGTTGCCTGCGGTCGTCAGGGAAAAAGTTCACCTCGCGTTCGAGGTGGACGATCTCGAAAAGGCGCTTGAAGGGAAAAAAATCATCATTCACCCCAACTCTCCGAGCGAAGGGGTTGTCGTGGCGTTTATTCTGGAAAATGGGGTTCCGATAGAGTTTCTCGAGTTCACCGAAAGTTCCGCGGCAGTTCGCCGCGGCGGGTCCGGCGGCGACGCCTGAGCGGAGGCGGCAGAGCCCGATGCCCGTGCTCGGTTTGAGTCACATCACCTTTGTGGTCCGCGATCTCGAACGGACGAGCCGCCTGTGGACCGAAGGGCTCGGTGCGGTCCGGATCTACGACGGCTCGCCGCAAAACTTCTCCCTCTCCCGGGAACAGTTCTTTTCCCTCGCGGGAATATGGGTTGCCGTGATGGAGGGCGAGCCTGCATCACGTTCCTACAGGCACGTGGCGTTTCGGGTTGCCGATGAAGAACTCGATGTGTTGGAAGTCCGCCTCAGGGCGCTCGGCGTGGAAATGATGCCTCCCCGGGCACGTGTACACGGGGAGGGCCGCTCCCTGTATTTCTACGACTACGATGACAACTTGTTCGAGCTGCACGCGGGCAGCCTGGAGGAACGGCTCAAAGCCTACGCCCGCCAAACGGGGATGGAATAGAGGCTGTCTTGCTCTCGTCACCATCACGGGAGGGCCCTCCGAAGGGGGGGCTGTCTCGTGTCTTCGTGCAGGGGGGCGCTTCCGGTGTTTTTCTTCCGTACTCTCTACCTGTTTTTGAGGTCCGCGATCTCCTTCATGGCCTTGGGGATGTCGATTCCCTGGGGGCAGAGGGGAACGCATTTCCCGCAGGCGATGCAGCTTTCCGCCCGTTCCCGTTTGTTCAAGGCGCGGTAGTAGGTATTGCTGAGCACGATCTCCGCAAGACCCGGGTTCGACGAGCGGACTTTGCGGTAGTGGTTGTACAGCGAAAACACCCTCGGGATGTCCACTCCGGCGGGACAGTCCATACAATAGCGGCAGCCGGTGCAGGGGACGGTTCCGGAGGAGCGGTAGCTCGTCGCGACATCGGCGAGAAGGGCTCGCTCCGTCTCCGACAGGGGGCGGAAATGCGTCATCGTCCTCAGATTGTCCTCCACCTGCCCGAGGGTGCTCATGCCGCTCAGAACCGTCAGCACTCCCGGAAGGGAGGCGGCGTAGCGCAGCGCCCACGATGCCTGGCTCACCTCCGGGTCGGTCCGCTTCAGCGTATTTGCCGCCGCCTCCGGGAGGTCCGCGAGCGCGCCGCCCCGGAGGGGTTCCATCACCACTACGGGAATTCCCCGCTCGGCGAGGAGGGTGTACTGGCCTTTCGCGTCGAGGTCCTCCCAGTCCAGGTAATTCACCTGCAACTGACCGAAATCCCACTCCCATTCGTTGACGATCCTCGCGACATGAGCGGTGGTGTCGTGTACGGAGAACCCCAGATAACGGATGTAGCCCGCCTCTTTTTTCTTCCGCAGGAACTCGTAGACGTCGTATTCGAGGACGGCGTCGTAGGTTTTTCCTCCGATGTTGTGGAGCAGGTAGAAATCGAAGTGCTCCACGCGGCATTTTCGCAGCTGTTCGGTGAAAATCCGCTCCAGATCCTCCTTTGACGAAAGCACCCACGGGGGCATTTTCGTGGCCAGGTGATAGCTGTCCCGGGGATGTCCGGACAACACCTCTCCGGCGAAGGATTCGCTCGCCCCCTCATGGTACACCCAGGCGGTGTCGAAGTAGTTCACGCCTGCGGCGATGGCCGTGTCGACCATCCGGCGTCCCGTTTCGAGATCGATGTCCTTTTTGTCCGACGATCTGGTGGGCAGGCGCATCAGTCCGAAGCCGAGCAGCGAGATGACTCCGTCGATATCCTTGAACGATCTCGTTTCCATGGTGATGTTCGACCTCCTTTTTTGCAGCTCCTGCAGCGGAGCACAGAGACGGGCAAAAGTAGTGCGGAAAGGAAAACCATGTCCGGGTATCACTATACCGCATCGGAGGGTGCGGGGCCAGGGAGGGACACCGACGGGCGGGAGGTTTCCGATGTCCTTGCGAGGGAGCACGAAAGCGTTGCACAAGGGTCATGATTCCGTAACGGGGAGAGGGTACGCTTGCGGGGAACGGCAACTTCATCCTACGGGAGGTCGATGGAATCGTGATGTACGGGTTGTTCAAGGCATGGCGACGTTTCCGGCGCGGTGTCGCTGCGTCGGTGTCTCCGGCGGTGGTTCTGGGAAGTGCACTCCTCGTCTTTGTTCTCGCCGCTGCGGGGTGGTGCGGCGAGCTGGTCCTCTCGCCGTTTTCCGGAACGTCCGGAAAGGGGTTCGACGAGGTGTACGTGGTGGACGGCGACACGCTCTCTCCTGCGGAGAGGGTGACGGGGCCGATCCCGGAGGTGCTCGCCTCCTTCCGTGGCGAGGGGGAAAGACTGGATCTCACGGTGTTTCACTTCAATGACCTGCACCACCACATCACCGTTCCGCACAAGACGCGGGGAAATACGCACTTTCTCGCGCAGATGGTGCACCAGGTACGCGAGGCCAGGGCGGCGAAGGGTGCCGACGAGGCGGTGCTCTTTCTCTCCGCCGGTGACGACCACACGGGAACACCCTTCGACGAACTGCTGGGGGGCAACGGGGCGGAGTTCAGGGTCGATCCTGTCTATCGGGCCTACAGTGCGGCGGACCTGGATGCCACGGTGATCGGCAATCACGACCTGGACAAGGGAACGGAGATCCTCGCCAAAGGCATCGCCCAGGACGCCCGTTTTCCTGTTCTGTCGGCGAATCTCCACGGCTCGACCGTTTTTCGGCCCGGACAGATCCACCGAGCCCTTCTCGGCGTGGTGCGGGGATATCGGGTGGGAATCGTCGGCCTTACCACCACGAACTCTCCGAAACAACCCGAGGATCCGGGCTTTTTCGTCTCTCCTCCCGTCGAAGCGCTGCAGTATCTTCTGCCCGCCCTGGAGCCCCTCTGTGATGTGGTGATCCTCCTGACCCACGTGGGATACGAGGACGAGCCCGCCATCTACGGCGACGAGAGCGATCGTTTTCTTGCCCGCAAGGCTCGGGAACTCACGTCCAAACCGGTGCTGGTGGTGGGGGCGCACAGCCACTCCGTGCTGAACGAAAAGGGGCTGGAGGTGCGCGAGGGAGACGTGCCCATTCTGCAGGGCGGCCAGCGAGGACAGTTTCTCGGCAGGAGCCGTCTCGATCTGGTGCGCTCGGGTGATGCGATGCACCTTGCAAACGTGGAAGCGTTTCTCGTTCCTCTGAAAAAGCGCGACGACCGCGTCGCTGCGGACAACCCCGACTACGGCAGGTTCGAGCACGACGGAGACTACGACGAGGCGTTCGAGAAGAGCACCGTGGATCCCCTTTTCGCGCTGCTTTCGGAGAAGATGAACGAGCCCCTCGGCGCGGTGACCGCGGACGGCCTCGATGCGGACAGAACTCTCGTGGAGCGCTATACCGGAGAATGCGCCCTGGCCAATTTCATGAACGAGGCCATCGTGCGGCGTGCGGTCACGTTCTCGGAAAAGCCCGTGGACTTGGCGCTGATCAACGCCTCGGGCGTCATCGCCGGCGTGGACAAGGGGTCCCTCGCCTACAGTGACTGGTATGCGGTGATGCCCTTCGCGGACACGCTCCAGGTGGGGGAGATGACGGGAGCCCAGATTCGGGACATGGTGGTCAACAATGCCAAGCGCATCATCCGACCCGACGAGGCGGCGGGCATGGACCTGAAGAACACCTACGTGGGAAGAGGCTTTCTCCATTTCTCCGGAGCGCTCCGCTACACGATCCGCCTGGGGCGGGATGCGGGGGAGACCGTTGCTGAGAACATCACGCTCCACGGCAAGCCCATCGAGGAGCAGCTCGACCGGGTGTTCACGGTGGTGTTCAACAGCTATATCGGAAACGGCGGCGGAGACAGTTGCTGGAACGGAAAGAAAATTCCCGACATCGCCGCCGAGGTGATGGGATTCGACATCGGTTCCCTGCCCAAGATCGACACGGGGCTGATCTACCGCAACGAGATCATCGCCGACATTCGCACCCAGGGCGGTATCGACGCAGCGAAAGGCGCCGCTTTGGACGGCAGGGTCACGCTGGTTCCGTAACCGTGCGGTGATTGCGGCAACATCGGTGACGCGCACGCGCCTCGGGTTTCCGCGACAAAACGCCTACGCGGTTCTCTCTGAAAAATCATCGAAATCCAACGGGGAAGGCCATAACGGCTTTCCCCGTTTCGCATTGCCGCCTGTGCGCGCTGCCCACAGCGGGACGACAAGGGGAAAATACCCTGCTTCAAGGGCACAATGGCGACATCGGCGCGGAGTTTTTCGGAAATTCCTCAATTTTTGCGAAAGAGATGTGAAACTTTCCTCTCCGAAGGGCGGTTCCTCTCTTGACAGATCACCCTCCGTTCGGTAGGCTGAAAAACAAAAATACGGGACAATGTGTCCCATTTTTGAAAAAGGAGGCCGAAGGAGATGCACGAGGAGGAGAAGGAACAGCGGCAAAGTGCCGTGGGAAAGATCGTCGCCATCATGGAACTTCTCTGCCTCTCCGGAAGAACCTTCAGCCTGCGGGAAATCGAGAGCCGAGCGGGAATTCCCCGGAGCACGCTCCACCGGCTGCTTCTCTCTCTGGAAAAGGCGGGATGGGTCACCCGGGATGCCTCGTCGGAGCGCTTCCGTCCGGGGGTGCACTTCTTTCTTCTGCATCGGGGTGACCTGTTCCATGGTGAGCTGATCCGGATCGCCGGGCCGGAGATGGAGCGACTTGTCCGCGAGACGGGCAAGACTGCGGTGATGAGCGTGCTGGAAGGAATGACTGGGCTCTGCATTCACCACGTGGAGCCGAAGGGAACCGCGGTGAAATACGTGGCGCACAGGGGCATGGGCGTTCCGGTTCACGTGGGAGCCACGGGCAAGGTGCTGCTCGCCTTCTGCCGCGAAGACCTCCGGGAGCGCATTTTCGCCGCGGGCCTCCCCGAGGGTGTGGACGGGGACGTGCTGCGGCGGCAGCTTGCAGAGATCCGAAGGCGGGGTTATGCCTACAGCAGGGAAGAGTGGATGGAGCACGCCGGGGACATCAGTGTGCCTCTTGTCGATGGCAGGGGGGAATTCGTGGCGCAGCTCGGGCTCGCCGGGCTGGTGACCAGTTTCGAAGGGCAGGAGGAAGCGCTTGTCGCAAAGCTCAAGGACGTAGCGGCCCGGGTGAGCGGGGCGTTGCAGTCCGTTTTTTCGGGATGAAGCGAGGCGAGGAGACCGAAGCCACCCGGGGCGGGCGCGTGTGTGCTTCCGTGCATGTGGATGTCTCCGGAACGCCCCTTCGGAAGCCGTTGCGGCTGTCGGAGAGGCTGCCGAAAAAAGAGAAACATGCTGTCGCGTGAGAGAAAAAGACGGGGCGACGGCGGTCGTGTTTTTGAAGAGATGCCCCGATTCCGTACCGAAGGAGGTTTTCAGGATGCATGAGGTGAACGGACTGAACGAGCGGGCCATGACCATCAGACTCGACGCGGTGCTTCCCGAGCATCCGGAGTTCGTTTCCGGAATCCGGCGGGCGCCGGATCGGGGATGGACCCTGAACCGG
>DIMS01000123.1:0-23602 GCA_002425685.1 Synergistaceae bacterium UBA5560
TGGGTCGGCCTAGGCATGAGGGTCCAGCAACCGGGACTTGTCGCATCCCAGGTGCTCCCAGTCTTCATCTCGCAGAATTTTCCGCCCCTGATCGCAGGGTGCCTCTGGAGCGGTATCGCCATAACGATCATCGGAACCGCGGCAGGGCTCTGTTTCGGCATCGCCACGAACCTTGCACGGGATCTATCGCCATTTTTCGCCCGGAAAAAACGGACTGATGGGGAACTCCTCTGGCTTAGCCGCACAACCCTGCTGGTGCTTGTATTCAGCGCAGCAGCCATGGCCCTCCTCGCCCCGGGTTCCCTGATCCTCTCCTGGAGTTACCTCAGCATGGGCCTTCGGGGTGCCGGGACCTTTCTACCATNNCATTCTCCATCGCCATTCTCGCGCCTGGCCGCCTCAATCCAGGATGGGCTTTCACTTCTTCCCTTGCCGGCCTGGCGATCACGCTGGCCTGGCCCTTGACAGGCCTACCCGGGAATCCACTCTTCGCGGGCCTTTCCATTTCTGCCCTCTGCTGTGCCCTCGGCTGGGCAAGAAAAGGGACGGCTTGAATAAAGCCGTCCCCAAGTTGATACGTGCCTGTTCAAAAGTCTCCTAGCGCTTGTAGCCGATGATGCTCCTGAGCAGGCGCTTTCGGGCCGCGACATGGGTATCCTCCTCGACGCCCCTTGAAGAAAAACCGTCTACGACTCCCGCTATCCCGCGTCCCTGGCCAGTCTCAAAAATGAGGACCTCCAAGGGATTCGCTGTCGCGGCAAATATCCCGCAGACCTCCTGGACGCCCTTGATGCGATCCAGCACATTGATCGGGTATCCGTTGCGGATAAGGACGACGAAGGCGTGACCGGCGGAAAGGGCCTGGGCATTTCTGACGGCAGCGTCTACAAGGTCCGGGGAATTGCCGTCGTGGCGAATGAGACAGGGTTCCGAGGCCTCGCAAAAGGCGATACCGAACTGCAGGCTGGGTGATGAGGTCACAAGAGCTTCGAAAAGGTCCTCCACGGTCTTGATGAAATGGCTTTGGCCGAGGATGAGATTGCATCCTTCGGGAATGTCCATCTGTTCCACCGACCACCCTTTGATCGCTCGAGTGCTCATTCTTTCCACCTCCCGGTGATATTCGGACGAAAGCGGCCTTTCGAACAGCTTGCTATGCCTGCACTGGCGACATGAATTGTGATCATTGCGCCTCGCCGGAGAGAAAATCCTCGCGCATGCGTTTGCGGAGTTCTTCGTCGAGAAATGCCCGGAGCGTGCCGAAGGCAAGGGCTTTCGCGCCCAGGAGGATGCCCGGGTGTGCGGCGGGGGAGGCGCAGAGGGCGGCGAATTCCCGCGTGTGCAGTGCCATGGGTTCCTCCGTGAGGGCGAGCACCGGCTGAAGGGCGGGACAACGGAAGCTCACGTTCCCCACGTCCGAGGATCCTCTCGGTTCCGGAGCGGAATGCCCCGGGATATCCAGGCCCCGGAAGACGTCCTCCATCATGGATTCCGCAGTGGGGTTGGGTTTCAGGTTGTCGAAGCTCGCTTCGTAGTTGCGCCATGTCACGGAGGTTCCCGTGGCGAGGGCGGTGCCCCTGGCGCAGTTGTAGATTTTTTCCATGAGCTCGTTCAGATAGGTGCGCCAGGGGGCACGGAAATAAAAACGGGCGGAGGCGCTTTCTGGGACGATGTTCGGCGCGGCGCCGCCCTCCCGGACAATGCCGTGCATGCGCACCTCCGGTCGGACGTGCTGACGGAGCATGTCCACCGCGTGGAAGAGGAGCTGTACGCCGTTTAGCGCGTTGTGTCCTTCCCAGGGCATGGCTGCGGCGTGGGCGGCCTTTCCCTTGAAGGTGAACTCAATGGCGTCCATGGCAAGACATCGGTAGCGTACAAAGCTTTTTCCGGCGCCGGAATGGATCATCATGGCCAGGTCCGTGTCGTCGAAAATGCCCTGGGCCGCCATGGAAACCTTGGCGCCGTTGGTTTCCTCCGCGGGAGTTCCCACGATCCACAGGGTCCCGTTCAGCTGGTCCATCGCCGGGGCGAGTCCAGCGGCGGCGAGAAGTGTCATCGCGCCATGAACGTTGTGTCCGCAGGCGTGGCCGATTTCCGGCAGCGCGTCGTATTCAGCGAGGAGTGCCACTTTGGGGCGTTTTCCGTTTCCCATGACCGCCGAATAGGCTGTGGGAAGTTCCGCAAAGGGGTGTTCCACGGTGAAGCCGCATTTCCTCAGAAAGTCCGCGTGGAGGCGACTCGCGGCGAATTCCTGTTCCGAGACTTCAGGATTGGCTGCCAGATGGTCGCTCAGGCCGTAGGCCTTTTCCGCAGAGGCTTCCAGAGCCCGTTGTACTTCAGTTTCCAATGCAGCGAGTCGGTGCATGCGTTCATCCCCTTTTCGAGGTTGGTCTCTTCCGAGCGTTTGGAAGAGTGGCGGTGTTCTCTCAGCGGCGGAGGAGGAATGTCCCGAGCGGCTCCTCCGTTATCGTTCCCTCCCGTACGGCCACGCGTCCTCCGAGAAGAACGGCGCGGATGCCCTCGGGAGGCGCAAGCTGGTCGGAAAATGTCGCCTTGTCCGTGAAGCGTTCCGGCTCGAAGAGCACCAGATCGGCGGTGCTTCCGGGGCGGAGCGTGCCGCGATCGAGCCAGGTCATTTCGGCGGGGATGCTCGTGGCGTGGGCGAGTGCGTCGGGCCAGGAAAGTCCCTCCTCACGGAGCATGCGAAGTCCCCGGGGAAACGTTCCCGCGGCCCGGGGATGTCCTTCGCCGTTCCGCAAGACCGCGTCGGAGGCGATGGCGCAGCGGGGATGCCTGAGACAGGTGCGCACCTCGGGTTCGTTCAGCACATGGGCGATGATGAGTGCGGTGGGCGTTTCGGACCGCATTTCCTCGAACATGGCTTTGGTGAGGCGTTGCCCTTTGAATTTTCCTGATCCGGCCTCAAGAGCCCCCACGTCTTTGTTCCAGCGCTCTTCGAACCCGGGGTCGAAGACGGCGGATCCTACGGAAGTGCAGAATGCCGCATAGGGGTAGCAGTCAAAGGTCACGTCCGTTCCAGCCGCGTATGCCTGGTCCACCATGTCCAGGGCGGTTTGAAGCTGGCCGAAGGCGGTCATGCTGCCGAAATGCGAGATCTGCACGCGCACGTGGTGTCGCGCCGCGATGTCGATGGCTTCCCGGATTGCCTCGAGGCAGCGGGGGCCGTCGAAACGGATGTGGACGGAGATCCACCGGTGGGGAAATTTCGCGACCACGTCGGCGAGGGCGGCGATTTCCGCAGGGTCGGTATTGGGAACATATTCGAGTCCCAGGGAGAGTCCGAAGGAGCCTTCGGAAAGCTCCCGCTCCAGCAGAATCTGCATCTCCATCGTTTCGTCTGGCGTGGCGGGGCGATAGATGTCGTTCACACCGACAGATTCCCGGAGAATGCGATGTCCCGTGAGATAGCCCAGATTGAGCCAGGGAGTCTGTCGCTTCGGTCGAACCGTTCCGAGCAGAGGTCCCGAGCCGCAGTTGCCCGCGAGGGCGGTGGTCACGCCTTGTCGGAGCAGCGCACGTTCCACCGAATGGGGGTCGTCGAGTTCTTCATCGTGCATGTGCGTGTCCACGAAGCCGGGGCAAACAATGCACCCCGTCGCATCCAGAACCTCCGTCGATCTTCCTTCGTCCTTGCCCACGTGCACGATCCGTCCGTCGGAGATCGTCACCGACGCCTCGACGAGCGTTTTCTTCTCGGGATCGGCCACCATGCCTCCTCGTATGCGCAGGTCATTCATGTGCAGGCACTCCTTTCTCCCCGTTCCCGTACGGGAGGGGCATCCATGAAAAGGGCAGGGTTTCCCCTGCCATGGTGAACCACATGAGCGATTTGTGCAAGAGCAGGCTTGCCCGGCTCCGAGAGGAACGGTGTCCCTCCTCCCGGAGTCGGGTGAAAAAAAGTGGGGCTACAGGAGATTGAACGCTACAGCCGCCCAGACGAAGACCATCTGCACGACGAAGAGAAGGAGGAAGAAGGGGACGAAATACTTCCACCATTTTTCGATGGGGACCTTGGAGATGCTGCAGATGACGGGAAGCAGCGTGGTGGGCCAGAGGATGTTGGAGAAGCCGTCTCCGAACTGGAAGGCCAGCACCGCCGTGTTCCGGGAAATTCCCAGAAGGTCCGAGAGGGGTGCCATGATGGGCATCGTCGTTGCGGCCTGCCCCGAGCCGGAGGGGATGAAGAAGTTGATCAGGGTCTGAACGACGAGCATGCCCTCCGCGCCGACCCAGCTGGGGAAGTTGGAGAGCGGTTGAGCAAGGCCGTTGACCACCGTGTCGATGATCTGCCCTTCCTTCATGACGATGAGGACACCCCGGGAAAGGCCGATGACGAGGGCGCCGAAGACGATGTCCCGGCATCCTTCGAGGTAGCAGGAGGCGAGTTTGCTGGGGCTCATGCCACCGAGGAGTCCCGAGGCGAAGCCCATGATGAGGAAGAGTCCCGCGATTTCGTCGAAGTACCATCCCTTTTCGATGACACCCCAGACGAGAAGCACCACGGTACCCACTACAACAGCGAGGATCGCCTTGTCCTTGGGTCGGAAATGACTCTTCACGAGTTCGTCGTGATCAAGGGCGAGACTGCCCATGTCCAATCCGTAGACGAGACTTTTTGTTGGATCCTGTTTGATCTTTTTCGCGTATCGCATGGTCCAGAGCACTGCCATGGAGACCATGACGAGCCAGCAGCCGATCCGGAACCCCATCCCCTGGAAGAGGGGGTCGATCTCGGCGATCTTCTGGGCGATCCCTACGGTGAAGGGATTCATGAACGCCGCCGCGAACCCCATGGCGACGCCGAAGCAGACCATGGACACGCCCACGATGGCGTCGTACCCCATGGCGATGGCGAGTCCCACGAAGAGAGGGATGAATCCGAAGGTTTCCTCGTACATGCCGAAGATGGCGCCGCCGAGAGCGAAGGTGTACATGAAGACCGGTATGGCTAAGATTTCCTTGCCTTTCAGGAGACGTAGAAGCCAGCCGATGAATGCGTGGAGCGCGCCGGTCTGAAGCACCACGAAGAAGGACGCGTAGACGAGAAAGACGAAGAAAACGATCTCGCCGGCGTCGACCATGCCTTTCTGGATGGCGATGAAGGTGTTGAAGGGGCTGACCGGAGTTTGCTCCACGTGGTGGTAGGTACCGGGAACCACGAGCGTTCTGTTGGTGCGTTCGTCCTTGGCGCGGTCGAACTGTCCCGCCGGGAGGACGTAGGTTCCGATCACGGCGAGGACGATCAACCCGAAGAGTAACACAAAGGTATGCGGTACCTTGGATTTCCTTTCCGACATGTCCAGAATCCCCTTTCTCGTTGCCGGGTAGAAGAGTGATGATGAAGAAGCGGATGACGAAAACAATTGCGAAAGGAAACGATGCGATCACCAAAGAGGCTACCGAAAATTCCCACCCCCAATTTTCGTAGATGTTTCAAGTGTTCAGGCATCCCACGAAATATACCATGTGCTCATGGCACAGACAAGTTGATGAGCGCCGAAATATGGAAGTGTCACTCTGTTGAGGAAAATAGAGGGGGAGATTTCAGGAATCCCGGGGCGCGGCGCCTCGGGAACGGAGGAAAAGGGCGGGAAGGAGACACGCTCCCGCCACCGCGAGCCCTGCGAAGAGAGGCTCGCCGCCAAGTCCCGCGAGCGGCCAGAGGAGTGTTGTTGCGATGCCCCCCACGCTGGAGGCGAAGGCGATCCGGGCCGGAATCCTTTCGGGAAAGAGAACCGCGAAGACCAGGGGAAGAAAGGTCCCCGCTCCACGAAGGCCCATGCTGAGGTAGCTCCAGACGAGAATGAGCGAATCCTTTCCGAGGAGACCGAAGCCCGCCGCCGCCAGGACGACGAGAAAAACGGCCCAGCGGTTTGCCTGGAGGACGGAACGGGGAGACAATCTTTTCCCTGCGAGAGGAAGGAGCACATCCTGGACGAGGTTGGTGGCGATGCCCAGGGCCAGCCCCGCCGCGCATCCGATGACGGTAATGAGAATTCCCGACCAGAGGATCCCCGCGACGAGAGGGGAGAAGGTAATCCGGATGAAATGGGAAAGGGCCTGGGCCGGAGGGAGCGTGATGCCTGCAGTCCGCATATGGAGTCCGACCCAGACTCCGAAGATGCCGAGTGGTGGCATGATGAGCGCCGAAAGCAGCGCCCCCCGTCTCGCCGTCGCGGCGTCGGAGGCGGCAAAAATGGACTGGATGTAGATCTGAGTGCTCAGGACTCCCACGAGAAGAGATGTTGCGGCGCCCAGATCCTTCGAGAATCCTCTTCCGAAGAGATTGAAGAAAGGGTGGAACGGCAGGGCGCTCCAAAGAGCCCCGGGTGTCGCCCCGTTCAGCCAGGCCGCTCCGGCGCAGATGCCGAGAATGAGATAAAGAAAGAGGATTTTCGCCTTTCCCAGTGCGCCGAAGCTTCGCAGTCCTCCGGCGAAGATGAAACTCATCACCAGAAAGGCTGTTGCGAGCGTGGCGCATCCCGGGGACAGGGGAAAGGCATTCTGGAGAAGGGCGATTCCCGAGAGGAACTGTGCCACCACGGAAATGAACGTTCCGAGAATCGAGGCGATCATCGCGGTGGCGGCGGTGGGGCCGCCGTAGCGCAGGCGGAGAAATTGCGGGATCGTGGTGAGTTCCGTGTTCCGGAGGGGCGAGGCGAACCACAGGCCGAGGACCAGGCAGCCGAGACCGCCTCCGAGAGTGAACCACCATGCGGAGAAGCCGTACTGGTAAGCCATCTGAACGGTACCCACGGTGGAAGCGCCTCCCACGAGGGCGCCGAGAAGAATGCCGACGACACTTGCGGAAGAACTGCGACGTCCGCCGAGAGTGAAATCTCCCGCGGTTTTCGTCGCACCTCCGGAGAGTGTCCCTCCGAGAAAGAACAGAACGATGACGGCAAGAGCGGATACGGTGAAGAGCATGAGGCAGGACCTCCCCGGATTCAGCGAAGCTCGCGGAGATATGATACTCTACAATGAGAGAGTCGGTCGACAGGAGGTGTTCGTGTGTTTTGTCGAACCCGGGTGGTGTTGTTTCTTCTCGCGTTTCTCTGTGTTTCCTTCATCTTCGGACCTGAAACGGGGCTTGCGGTGACGAAGGGAGTCGATCCCGTCGGAGAAGGATGGATGTGGCAGATTGCGGTGATCCCGCCCTCCGAGGGGTGGAACTCTCCGCAAGGGGAGTCCGTGTGGATGGCCCTCTCCTTTGCGGCCGGGGAAGTCAACGAGAGCCACGGCGGAGTCAACGGCCACGATGTACGGTTTTTCCAGGTGACTCTTCCGGGGCGTGAGGATATTCCTCTGGATTTTCCCGGCTTGATTCGGGAATGGAAGACTCGCCGGGTGATCGCGGTGCTCAGTTTCGCCGACGACGAGACAACTCTTTCCCTGATACCCCTCTTGCGGGTTGAGGAAATGCCCCTGCTGTTGGCCTGGGGAGAATGGCTCTCCCTCCGGAACGGTGACGGGCAACCCGAACCCTTCGTGTTCGCCCTGTCGCTCTTTCGTCGTTTCCGCATCGTGTCACTTGCGGAGGAACTCCGGCGTACCATGCCGGAGGGGGCGGGAATCGTCCTCGTCGCGGATCGACTGGATCCGGTGCTGGCTACATCGAGCGCTCTTCTGGACCGTCTTCTCCAGGACCTGGGGTTTGTCCCTCTTCCCGTGTGGGTTGCGGGAGCGGGGGATAAGGATGTCCGGTTCCGTCTCCGCGAGGCGGAAAACGCTGGGGGCGAGATTCTCGTGAGCCTTCTGGACGTAATGGGAACACTCGACCTCTGGCGCCAGATCAGGGAAACCGGAAGTCCACTTACGATTTGGTACGGAGGAAGCATGAGCCCTTTTCTCGCGGATCGAAGAGGATTGGTGCTCAGCGATCAGGATGAGCCGCTCTCGAGGGATCCTTCGTTGCGCGGATTCAGGCTTCGCATCTGGGATGTCCTGCGGGTCCGCGTGGCCGATGCGGCACTTGCCGCCAGGGCCTACGCACTTGCCCGCTGGTTTCTTTGCGGACTGGGAGAGACGCCTCCCTCGGATATCGCCAGGCTTCCGGAACGGCTTGGAAACGCGACTGGTATTCCCTTCGGGGAGGAAATTCTTTCCATCGATCCCGCCACGCATCGTCCCCGGGAAAGAAAGGTCGCTGTTCTGGAAAGTGATGGAGCAGGGTGGTTTTTGCGACGGATCGTTTCCGTTCCGTCCGGTGCTTTTCCGGAGTAATCCACCTCTACCCTCTACCGGAAAAATGACACGGCTCCGTAGACATTCATGAGCACATTGTCCGTGCGAAAGCGAAGAGCGGAAAAAGACAGGGAGACGAAGATCTCGTGATATGGTACTATATGTGAAGCGAGGCACAATATTACCCGCAGGGGGGATTCCGTATGAACCTGAAAACCGTGGCAGAATTGCTCGGAGCCGACGTGCTCTGCATTTCCGGGTGCTTGGAGGAAGTGGAGGTGGATCATGCGTACGCGGCGGATCTCATGAGCGATGTTCTTGCCTTTGCATGCCCCGGCTCACTCTTACTCACGGGGCTCACCAACGTGCAGATCATCCGTACCGCCCAGATGCTCGATATTCCTGCGGTTGTCTTCGTCCGAGGAAAGCGCCCTCAGGAAGAGGTGGTGAAGCTTGCCGGGCAGGTAGGAATGTCTCTTCTGGTTTCCACTAAAAGCATGTACGAGACCTGTGGCCTTCTCTACAAAACCGGTGTTTTTCCCTGCGATATTCCTGAGCGGGGAGGGGAATCCTCTTGACCGACCCGTATGTGGTGGAGTTCACGGTCGAGGGAGAGGATTTTCTCGCCGCAGGCGAGGCGTCGAACAACATCAAGGAGACATTGAAGATGCTCGGTGTTCCGTCAAGCATCTGCCGGAGGGCGGCGGTGATCACCTACGAGGCGGAGATGAATCTTGTCATTCATGCCCGGGGTGGTACACTTCGTGCGGAGATTACCCATGAGCGGATCGAGCTCACTGCGCGTGACGAAGGGCCCGGCATTGCGGATGTGAATCTGGCCATGCGCGAGGGGTACTCCACGGCACCGGATCACGTGAGGGAACTCGGGTTCGGTGCGGGCATGGGGTTGCCGAACATCAAGCGCAACGCGGACACGTTGCACATCAATTCCGTCGTCGGAAAGGGGACGGAGCTTCGTGCCGTCATTCATTTCGATGGAGAAGACTCCTCGGGAGGTGGAAAAAGGAGGGCAATGTTGTGATTTCAGGCGTCAAGATTCTGGATTCCGTGTGTAAGGGATGTGTGAACTGCATCAAGTCCTGTCCTACCGAAGCGATCCGCGTGATGGACGGACTCGTACACATTATCCCTGAATTGTGCATCAGTTGTGGAGAGTGCTTGCGTACCTGTCGAGAAAAGGCTCTCGGCCTCGATGAGGATGACTGGGGTGTCCTTCGTGCTTACGGCTCCCCGCTCCTTTTGGCAGATCCTACGTTTTATGTGCAGTTCGGTAGTTACTGGCGGCCTTCTCTTGTTCGCGAGGCGTTGCTGGGAGTCTGGGGTGTCGAGGATCTCGCGGAGGAGATGAGCGTTGCCTTCGACCTGGTGGCTTATGCGAATTGCCGTACTGTCGAGGAGACACCGCCCGACCGGCTTCCGCTTATTTCCACCTATTGCCCGGCCATGATCCGTCTCATCAGGGCGCGTTTTCCTGAACTTCTGGGGCACTTGATTCCCTCGGAATCGCCCTTGGAGGTTGCCGCGCTTCTCCATCGAAAGAGCAAGGGGGATGTCCGTCCTGTCACCCTGGCCGCTCCCTGCCCGGCGAAAATAGCCATGGTCCGGGAACCCGTGGGAAGAGAAACGAGCATCGTCACTCACGCGGTATCCGTCCGTCGTGTGGTTCGAGATCTTCTCGCCGCCGGTTCCAGGGTGGAGCGGGATGTCCCCGCCCTGGAGAACAAACGGTGGATTCTCTGGGGGCTCCGTGGAGGAGAGTCGCGGCACATGGCGCAGTTTTCCCGGCGTCGTCCCTTGCGGACGCTTGCGGTATCTGGATTGCGCAATAGCCTTGATCTTTTGCGGGAGCTGGAGTTGGGGCGTCTTCAAAACATTGACTTCGTGGAATGCCGTATCTGTGACCTGGGGTGTATCGGAGGAATCGGTAATGCGGAATCACGGTTTCTCGCCCATCTCCGCCTGAAGAACCTTCCCCAGAAATGGCGTCTTTCTCCCGAGGAGAAAAAGACCGTGGAGGATCTTTACGAAAGCGGCATCTGGAGGCTCGAGAAGGCTGTCGAGCCGCTGGAAAGACTGCCGCTTGGGGAGGACCTCGCGGAATCCATGGCCAAGCTGAAGCGGCTCAAGTCCATCTACGCGGAACTGCCCCATCTCGATTGCGGCGCCTGTGGACGTCCCTCCTGTCACGCGCTGGCGGAGGATATCGTCCGGGGCGATGCGGAGATGACGGACTGCGTTTTCAAACTGCGGGATCGTATTGCCTCCCTGGCGGAGGAAATCACGAGTCTCTCGAAGAATGTCCCCCACACACTGCGGACGAGGAGCGACGAACGATGACCATCGGAGAGATTCTTTTTCATCTCGGTGCGGACGTGGCGAATATTGGAGACGGGGAGCGGGAGGTGACCAGAGGAATCGTGGGCGACCTCCTGAGCCATGTCATGGGTACGGCTCCGGAGAATGCCCTGTGGATAACGATCCATGGCCATCTGAACGTTGCTGCCGTGGCGGTCCTGCGGGAAATCCCCTGTGTGATCCTTGCGGGAGGCAGAACACCGAGCCCTGAGTTCCTCGAACGCTGTTGCACTGAGGGCATCGCTGTGGGGTTGGTGAAGGATGCCGCTTTCGATGTCTGCGGGAAGCTGTGGGAGATCGGCCTGAGGGGTTGACGCCATGGAGAGCGCCGGAACCGAAGGCCGTCGCACCCTATCGGAGTCGGAAACGAATGCTCCGGAGAGCGGACATTCGGTGAACCCTGGAGCGAGCACGTCTGCATTCGCGGGAGAAACGGCACCTCTGCTGCGGCGGTTTCGCACCGATCTGCATGTGCACTCCGTTCTCTCTCCCTGTGCGGAACTGGAAATGGGCGCGCCTGAGATCATCCAACGGGCCAGCAGGGAGGAAATCACTCTTCTGGCCCTCACGGACCATAATGCGGTGGCCAATGTTCCGGCCCTGATGGAGGCGGCGGAGGTCGAAAGGGAGAGGCTGCGTGTCTCCGGTACGGACGACGGGAGTATTCCCAGGATTCTCTGCGGTGTAGAAGTGCAGACCGAGGAGGATATCCACCTGGTGGCCCTCTTCCGGAGCGCGGAGGATGGCTTTGCCTTTCAGGAGTGGCTTTGGGAAGCTCTTCCCTCTCGTGCCAACGATCCTGACATTTTCGGGTATCAGTTGATCATCGACGGAAAAAACGCGGTGCTCGACCAGGTGGCAACGCTCCTCGTCCAGGGGGTTTCCCGCTCCGTGGAGGAGGTGATCGCGGAAATCCGCCACAGAGGAGGGCTTTCCTTCCTCGCGCATGTGGATCGTCCCGGCTTTTCCTACGTGGAGGTGCTCGGTCCCGTTCCGGAAGACCTTGCTGTGGATGCGGTGGAACTGTCCCGGCGTCTTTCCGCCGAAGAGGCGCTCGCCTGGAGAAGCCGGTTGGGAGCCAGAACGATTCTCCGCTCTTCCGACGCGCACCGTCTTGAGGATCTCCGGCGGGAGCACTGTATGGAGCTTCTTCTCGCGGAGCCGACCTTCGATGAAGTTGCCCTCGCCCTGCGAAACGAGGCAGGGCGGCGCGTCCTCTGGCCCTGGGAGGAAACGCCGCCCTGATCAGTGTGATCAGTGGTTCGATAAGGGGTTCTTACTTCGGCGCATGACGGGAGGCGAGTTCCCGCCAGAGTTCTTCGAGGGAGATGTCCAGGGCGAGGAGTCCCACCAGAAGGTGATACAGAAGATCCGACGCCTCGTACACCGCACCCTCGCGGTCCCGGAGTGCCACGGCGAGAGAGGTTTCCAGGCCTTCCTCGCCGATTTTCTGTGCCACCCGGGGGATGCCTTTACCAAGAAGGCGGGCGGTGTAACTTTCCTCGGGTGAATCGTTCTTTCGCTTCTGCAGATAGCGCCAGAGGGTTCCGAGAAAGGCGGGATCTCCCGGGGGCGTCCCCCAGAGAGGGTTGTGAAAGCAGCTTTCCTTTCCCGTGTGACACGCCGGTCCCGCCGGTTCCACAAGTGCCAGGAGCGTGTCTCCGTCGCAGTCCGCCCGAAGCTCCCGGAGCCGCTGCGTGTTTCCACTGGTCTCTCCTTTGTGCCATCTCTCTCCGCGGGATCGGCTGAAAAAGATCATTTCTCCCGTCGCGACGGTCTCTTCGAGCGCCACACGATCCGCCCAGGCCATCATGAGTACTTTTCCGGAAAGGGCGTCCTGGACGATGACCGGGATGAGTCCCTTTTCGTCAAAATGCAGTGTGTCCCAATGTAAAGTCGTCATGAGGTTCATTTCCTTTCATCGCGGATTCTCCACGGAAACCCTGCATAACCTGCTTTCCCGTGGTATGCTTTTTATCCAGGATATCCGGATAGAGAAGTGTGCCGGTCTTGGTTTAGCACGTCAAGCGCAACCGCGTGGTGCCCTCTCGCGAGAGACCTCCGCTGGGGTGCTCCAACCGAGGCGTTTTCACGGTCTTCTTGTCGCGAAGCGCTGCGTTCTCTCCCGCTCTTCCCGAGCGAGAAGCCGAATGTCCTTTCCTTTTGGGAGGAACTCCAGAAGCTTCCCGACCCGTCAGTGTTCCCGTTCAGGCGTTTGCCTCGCCGTTTTCCAGCCTCACGGCAAATCCCTTCCGCCGGAGCGCTTCCTTCACTTGGGAGATGCGGAGATGTCCGTAGTGAAAGATCGACGCGGCGAGCACCGCATCGGCTCCCGCCGCGAGAGCGTCAGCCAGATGTTCCGTCGTGCCGGCGCCTCCCGAGGCAATGACGGGAACCCGAACGGCTCGGGTCACGGCGGCGAGCAGTTCCGTGTCGTATCCCGCAGTGGTGCCGTCACGGTCCATGGAAGTGAGGAGAATTTCGCCTGCGCCGAGCCGTGCGCCTTCCCGGATCCATTCGAGGCAGTCCATGCCGGTGGCGGTTCTGCCACCCTCCACGTACACCTCCCAGGAGTCGCTCTTTTTTCGGACATCCACGGCGAGAACCACTGCCTGTCTTCCGAGGACACGTGCGCAGGCGGTGAGGAGATCCGGGGTGCGTACCGCGGCGGTGTTGACGGAGACCTTGTCCGCACCGAGGCCGACGATCTCCACCGCATCCTCCGGCGTGGAAATGCCTCCCCCCACGGTGAAGGGAATGGAGAGACGGTCTGCAACGGCGGTGACCCAGTCGCGCATGGTCTTGCGCCGTTCCGTCGAAGCGGAGATGTCGAGGAAGACGAGTTCGTCCGCTCCCTCTTCCATGTACAGGGCCGCGAGCGTCGCAGGGTCCCCCGCATCTCGGAGATCGACGAAATTGACGCCCTTTACCACCCTGCCGTTCTTCACGTCCAGGCAGGGAATCACCCGGGACGTCAGCATAGGCGCCACCGTCTCAGCGCCGTGGCAAGATCGAACTCGCCTTCGTAGAGTGCCTTTCCCACAACGGCTCCCGTCAATCCTGCCTCGTTCAGAAGATGGACGTGCCGTTCCGACCAGATGCCCCCCGCGGCAATGAGACGAGCTTCGGGACAGAGACGCAGCAGCCGCTGGTAGAGCGGGAGGTCCGGGCCTTCGCCGGTGCCGTCCCTGTCCACGGCGGTGACGAGAAATTCCTCGTATCCCAGATCGAGGAGGCGCCGCAGGAGCACTTCCGGAGTGAGAGTGCTCGCCCGGGTCCAGCCGGACACGGCCACTCGCTCCCCCTTCACGTCTACCGTGGGAAGGACACGGTTGTCGAATTCCTCCCGACAACGGCGGGCCGTTTCCTCATCTTTCGCGAGAAGACTCCCCACCATAGCCCGGGAGGCACCGGCTTCGAGCGTGGCGGCGATATCCTCGGGACGCCGAAGTCCGCCTCCGTACTGTACGGAGAGTCCGAGTGCCGCCAGGTTCGGAAGCAGGTCCAGATGAACCGGTGCACCTCCCCGAGCGCCCTCGAGATCCACCACGTGAAGCCACGTTGCTCCCGCCTCGGCGAAGGATGTCGCCGTACCCAGCGGGTCGTCGCCGTACTCGCTCCGGCGGCTGAAATCCCCCTTGGTGAGGCGCACCACCTTGTGTCCGTAGAGATCGATGGCCGGATAGACGATCATGCCGGGCCTCCTTGTCCGGTTGCGCTGTTCCGAAGCGCTGTTTCCACGGGAAGACTCGTTTTCAGGGAGGCGGAGGCCCCGTCGTGGAGAAACGCGAGCAGACGCCCGAGGAATGCCACGCCCCCAAGACCGCTTCGCTCGGGATGAAACTGGCATCCTGCGACGCGCCCGCCGAGAACGACCGAAGGGAACTGAAGGTCGTCCAGCCGGGTTGTTGCCGCCGCATGGTCACTTTTCCGCAGGGCGAAACCGTGAACGAAGTAGAAGAAACTGCCCGACGGCACAAGAGAGTACATGTTCTCTTTACGGGGAAGCCAGGTGATGCTGTTCCATCCCATGTGAGGCACTTTGGAGACACCTTCGAGGGGATGGACGATACCCGAAAGGAAACCGAGTCCGGAAGTGTTTCCGTCCTCCATGCTCGCCTCGCAGAGAAGCTGCATACCGAGACAGATCCCCAGAAGCGGCCGTTCTGCATCGACCCATCGGCGCAGTGCCTTTTCCCATCCCTTTCTTCGGAGTAATTCCATGGCGGGAGGAAAAGCCCCGACACCCGGAAGGATCAGAACATCCGTGTCATCCTGGCACACCTCGTCCGGGGAGGAAAGGATCCGGGACGGGAGACGCAGGCGGACGAGAGCCCGGTGGAGATTGCCAAGGTTTCCCGCACCGTAATTGATTACGCCGCAACGGAGCGGCGCGGTTTCTTCCGTCATAGCCAGATTCCTTTCGTGCTTCCCGGCTCCTCCGTTGGAACGAGAGCCTGCCGGAGTGCTCTGCCGACACCCTTGAACACCGCTTCCGCCAGGTGGTGGGCATTGTCGACCGCGAGGGCCCGCACGTGGAGCGTTATACGCGCTTCGCGACAGAAACCTCGCCAGAATTCCTCCACGAGTTCCGTGTCGAAGTCCCCGCATCGGGGAGAGGGGAAGGGCGCATCCCATCCAAGGTGGGGTCTGCCGCTCAGGTCTGCCGCGACGAGAACCAGGGTTCCGTCCATGGGGAGGGCGCACCAGCCGTATCGGGCCCGCCCGGCTCTGCTCCGGAGTTCCTCGAGGAGCACCTGCCCCAGAGTGATGCCGAGATCCTCCGTGAGGTGATGAGCGTCCACCTGCAGATCTCCACGGGCGGTTACGGCGAGTGTCCACCCTGCATGATGGGCGAGGAGTTCCAGCATGTGGCCGAGGAAACCGCAGGGCACGTCGATGGAGCCGGTTCCGGGTTCAAGGGAGAGGGAAAGATCGATTTCCGTCTCCCGGGAGCGTCGTTCACGCCGAGTCATGACTT
Source organism: Synergistaceae bacterium UBA5560 (assembly GCA_002425685.1). Classification (GTDB taxonomy): domain Bacteria; phylum Synergistota; class Synergistia; order Synergistales; family Aminiphilaceae; genus Aminiphilus. The sequence goes on from DIMS01000123.1 coordinate 15,563, forward strand.
CTTCCCGCCTTTCTTTCCTGGAATCGTTTCACCAGGTCGCCGATGAGATCCCACTGGAGATGGGCGCTCTTACGGCTGGCGACGAGATGCAGAGAGACCGGTGCCACATCCTCCAGGACAGTGAGATGGTTGGCCTTGAGAGTGTTTCCCGACTGCACGATGTCCAGAATGCAGTCCGCGAGTCCGAGGCGCGGTGCCAGTTCGATGGAGCCGTTCAGATGCAGGATGTTCACCTGAACGCCCCGGGAGGAAAAGTGTGCGTCCGCGATGCGCGGATACTTGGTGGCCACCCGGATGTCCATGATGTTGCTCTCGTGGGCGAGAAAGCGGTCCGCCATTTCCGGAGGGCCCGCCACGACGAGACGGCAGCGCCCCATGCCCGTGTCGGCGAGAAGAACAAGAGATGCGCTGGTTTCCCAGAGCACGTCGCTTCCGGCGAAGGCCAGATCGGCTACGCCGTGATGGGCGTAGAGCGGGACATCCATGGGCTTGGCGAGAATGTAGCGCACAGATTCCTCGGAGATGACGAGCGACCGTCCCGGAGAACGGAGTTTTTCCGTGGGAAGGCCGAGTTCCTGCAGCAGAACGATGGCGTCTTCCTGAACTCGTCCCGTGGGCAGGGCGATGGTCAGCATGGGAACGTCTCCTCCATCCACAGATCGAGGGGGATGTCACCCACGGCGCCCACCTGGGAGACGGTGCGCCGCGAGGCATCGATCCACCAGGTGTAGCCCCGGAGCCGTGCAAGTTCTCGTGAAAACGCCTGCACATCGTGCCAGCTCATCTCCACCCGTGCCCCCCGGGAGAGCAGTTTCTCCCCGAGACGCAACGCTTCCTCGGGTTCGCATTCCCGCCCCCAGAGCATGATCGGAACGGGAGTGTTCCGGCGGATTCCCGACGCTTTCGCGAGGGCCTCCAGATCCAGCGCAAAGCCCAGGGCCTGTCCGACCAGCCCGTAGCGGGAAAGAAGGCCATCGTAGCGTCCGCCGCCTCCGAGAGCCCGCCCCCTGTTCGAGAGGTAGACCTCGAAGACGGGACCGCTGTAATAACCCAGTTCACGGAAGAGAGCGAGGTCCACCTGAAGGAGGTCCTCGAAACCGAGATGTCCGAGGGAGCGGACGATACTTCGGAGTGCTTCCGTCGGTCTGTCCGATCCGAGCAGATCCGCTGCTTTGGGAAAGACCTGGTCGGGTTTTCCCTTCAGACGCGGAAATTCTTCGAGAAGGCGTCTTTTTTCCGGCGTCAGAGGGTGATGACCGAGCATGTCGTAGTAAGCCGCGTAGGAATCCTCCTGGAGTGCCGCAGTGAGTGCCCTGGCGAGGTGCGGATCCACGCCGTCGAAGACGACCGAGAAGATGGTCACATCGCCGAGCACCAGCGTGGGAGCGGTGATACCCGCCCGCCCCAGAGCCCGGAGAAGCAGCGAGAGGACTTCGATGTCCGCTCCCGTTCCCTCCCACCCGAGGAGTTCCGCTCCGACCTGGAACTGTTCCAGCTCCGTGTCCGAAGGTCCGGGAATACGATACACCCGGTCGGCGTAACAGAGTCGCAGAGGACGTTCGTGGGGTGCATAATGCGTGGCGAGATGGGCGACAGCGGCGAGGGTGAGATCCCCCCGGAGCACACAGGGCTCACCGAAGGGTGAATTGAGCCCCAGCAGACGATTCCGGAAATGAGGGGCCAGGCGATCCCAGACGACTTCGGAAAGCTGCAGCCCCGAGGGCCAGAGAGGGCGGTAGCCGTATTGAGTCAGTGTTCCCAGAACGGCTACGCGACTCTGGGTCATGGCTTCCGCCAGCGATCCTCCGACGTTGCGGCATCCCTTGGGGATACGGTTCATGAGGGGATTCCCCGCCTTGTTATGGCAAGAGCGTGAGCGGCAAGTCCCTCCGCTGTCGCCAGGGCGTTTCCCGCCTCCGCGAGTGCTTCCGCTCCTTCCCTGGAAAGGCGAAGCTGTTGCAGGGGTCTGAGAAAAGTTCCCGTCCAGAGGCCGCCGCCGAAGCGTGCTCGGCCTTCCGTGGGGAGGATGTGGTTCGTTCCCGCCACATAGTCGCCGAAGGCCTCGGCGCTGAAGTGACCGAGGAAGACCGCCCCATAGGCGGTAAAGAGTGGAAGGGCACTCTCCGGATCGGCGAGGGCAAGTTCCAGATGTTCCGGCGCGAGACGGTTCGCGAAGGCCGCCGCTTCCTCCAGAGTGCACACTGCGACGATACCTCCCGTACTCCAGGATTTCCGGGCGATGCGGGCGTTTTCCTCCGGAAGTGCTTCGAGAAGCCGTTCCGTCGCTGCCAGAGAGGCCGAAGCCGTTTTTTCGTCGAGGGCGAGGAGAATGCTTCGGGCCAGAGGATCGTGTTCCGCCTGGGCAAGGAGATCCGCAGCGATCAAATCGGAGGAAGCCGTTTCATCCGCCACCACGAGGACTTCGCTCGGGCCAGCCAATCCGTCGATGCCCACTTCGCCGAAGAGAAGACGCTTGGCCTCCGTGACGTACACGTTTCCGGGGCCGACGATCATGTCCACCTTTGCCACAGGACTTGTTCCAAGGGCGAGGGCGGCAACACCCTGTGCCCCTCCCAGCGCCCAGATCTCCTCGATCCCGAGGAGACCGAGAGTTCCCAGAACCACGGGGTGGATGCCTTCGGGGCCTCGGGGCGGAGAAAGAACGGCAATGCGGGCAACTCCCGCCTCCTGGGCCGCCACGATACCCATGACGGCGGTGCTGGGAAGAGGGTAGCGCCCGCCCGGAACGTACACCGCGACGTTTTCCACGGGAAGGAAGCGCAGGCCCGCGCCGACACCGGGGGTGATCTCCCAGGTGCAATCCCGGAAGAGGTCACGCTGCAGACGGTGAAAGGTTCGTACATTGCTCACGGCAGTTTCCAGTGCGGTGCGCACATGCGGAGGCATGGCCGAGAGCGCCTCGACGGCGCGTGCCCTGGGAATGCGGAAGGGGCCCGAGAAACCGTCGTATCTGGCGGAAAACTCCTGAACCGCCGACCAGCCGCGTTGGCGTACCGCCTGGACGATGGCGGCGGCACTTTGCCTCGCGGCGGAGAGAATCGGTTCATTCGATGGGGAAACATTCTTGAGATAGTTCATGGCTCCTCCTTTATTAAGATGAACAAGTGCAATGGTAGGCTCGCAAGACTCGGGCATGATACCACGGGGGCAGGGCTCTGTAAAGGCCTTCTTCTCTCGACAGCTTCTCTTTTGAAAGGTAGACTCTCGAAAAGAGCGGTTGAAGAAAGGGCGAAGGAGCTTCTTGTGCGGTCGGTGCATTTTTCGGCGAGGAGAGACGGGTATGGCGCGCAAAGAAGAGGCAAGATATGTCTGCTCCGCCTGCGGACATGTGGCCCTGTCGCTGTTGGGGCGTTGTTCCCAGTGCGGCGCCTGGGGAAGTTTCGAGAGAGAACGGATCCCGGGAAGCGGAACATCGCTTCGCGCTCCCCGGAGAGAGGGCTCGGGCATTTTGCGCAAGAGCCAGGCGGGAGCGGTGCTGCTGCGGGACGTGTCGTCGGGAGGACGGATTTCTTCGGGCCTGGACGAAATGGACCGGGTTCTCGGCGGAGGATGGATGCCCGGAGGAGTGACTCTCCTTGCCGGAGAGCCTGGAATAGGCAAGTCAACGCTGCTGTTGCAGGTCTGCGGTGCCATGGCGGAGGCGAAAAAACGGGTTCTCTATGTTTCGGGAGAAGAATCCCTGCCTCAGGTGGCGGAGCGGGCGAGGCGCCTCGGCGCGGTGTCGGAGGAAATGGAGCTGGTCGCATCGGACGATCCGTCTCTGTTTCTCGAAGGGGTGGAGCAGTACGCTCTCGTGGTGGTGGACAGCGTACAGTCCATGCGTTCCGCCGAGGCGGAGACCTGGCCGGGCACGCCGACGCAGGTTCGTGCGGTGACTCAGGCCTGCATCGACGCGGCCAAAGGGACGAACGTGCCTTTGGTGCTTGTGGGACACGTGACCAAGGACGGTCAGATCGCGGGGCCGAAACTGCTGGAGCACATGGTGGACACGGTTCTCTCTTTTTCCGGGGAACACGCATCGTCCCACAGGCTACTCCGGGCCTCGAAGAACCGTTTCGGCGCAACGGACGAATTAGGCGTGTTCGAGATGGCCCAGAAGGGACTTCTTCCCGTTGCGGACCCGGGGCGGATCTTCTGGAGCGGCCTGCAGGACGACGTCTCCGGTGTCGCCAGGACGGTTGTCCTGGAGGGAACGCGTCCTTTCGTTGCGGAAGTTCAGGCTCTGGCGTGCCAGACCCCGTACCCCTATCCGAAACGAACCACCCGAGGGGTGGAACTCAATCGGGCGCAGCTTCTCCTGGCGGTGCTCGAAAAGCGTTGCGGCCTTTCCTCAAGGAGTTCCGACGTGTTCGTGAACGTGGCGGGAGGGCTGCAGATCCGGGATCCCGCGGCGGACCTGGCACTCTGCGCGGCTCTGGCGTCGTCCATGCTGGACAGGGCTCTGGAGGGGCGCTGCTGTTTTCTGGGAGAAGTGGGACTCGCCGGCGAGGTGCGCCCTTGTGGTCGGGTTGCGGGGCGTCTCCGAGAGGCGGCGCGCCTGGGGTTTACGCGAGCCCTGGTGAGCCGACGCGAAGCGAAGGATCTGGAGTGCGAGATGGAGGTGGTGCGCGTGGGGTCTTTGACGGAAACGCTGCGTGCTGTTCTGCCGTGAGGGAAAAGAACTTTCCCGTGTGCCGGAGGACGGACCGTCTCTTGTGGGTATTGCGTGTGCTCCTCCTCGTATCGTTCTTTCTGTGGGGGACTACGGAGGTCTTCGGGGCGAACAGAGTCGTGGTCTCCTCCATAAAAGGGAGCATCGGCATCGCCATGGAACAACATCTGGAAGAGGTGCTCTCCAAGGCGAAGCTGCAGGCGGCCTCCCTCCTCGTGATCGAGCTCGACACACCGGGAGGACTCGTTACTTCCATGCGTGGCATGGTGCAGAACATCCTGAACGCACCTTTTCCCGTGGTCGTCTGGGTCGCTCCCAAGGGAGCCAGGGCCGCCTCGGCGGGAGCCTTTCTCGTGCAGGCCGCCCACGTTGCGGCCATGTCGGAGGGAACGACCATGGGTGCGGCCCATCCTGTCATGGCTTCCGGACGGGATGTGGAAAGCAAGGAGCTGAACCGCAAGATCACGAACGATCTGGCGGCACAGATGCGTTCCCTCGCGGGAGAACGGGACCGCAACGCCGAACTGGCCGCGAAGATGGTCACGGAGAGCCTCTCCCTCACCGCGAAAGAAGCTCTGGAGGCCGGTGTGGTCGATGTCGTCACCTCCGACCTGGAGACGCTTCTGGCCTCGGTGGACGGGCGGATCGTCATCGTTCAGGGAAAGGACAGGCAGATACTTCTCCGGGATGTTGAAGTGACGGAGCTTCCCGTGTCGGAATCACTCCGCCTGCTCGAACTTATTTCCAGGCCGGATGTGGCGTACCTCCTTCTGTTGGGAGGGATTCTGGCTGTTGTCTTCGAAGTTCTCTCACCGGGAGGATTTGTCCTCGGCGTCTCCGGCGCGGTGATGGTGCTCCTCGGTGCCTTCGGTCTCCGCATGCTTCCCTTCAATTGGGCGGGTATCGTGCTCCTGCTTGCGGGCATCGCGGTGCTGGTGACGGATGTGCTCGTCGGGGGGGTGGGTATTTTGAGCGTCTTCGGCGCCGCAGCGCTCCTTGTGGGGGGACTTGTGCTCTTTCGCGCTCCAGGGGGGGAGCTGATGCGCTTCTCCTACGAGATGATGGTCGGCGCTGTCCTCGCCCTTGCGGTGTTCTTTATCCTCGCGGCGTGGCTTGTGGTTCGTTCTCTTCGGAAGCGGGCCACTTCGGGAAAGGAGGGGCTCGTGGGTGCCGCCGGAGATGTCGTTCAGGCTCTTCTACCGGAAGGAATGATCCGTTGTCACGGTGAATTCTGGCGTGCCCGGACCGAGTCCGGCGAGAATCTTTCTGTTGGCTCCAGGGTTGAGGTGGTGCGTGCGGAGGGTCTCACCCTTGTCGTCCGCACCGTATCGAAAGAGGAAAAGAAGGAGGAGGATCGTTCATGATCCGGGAAATACTGGAAATTCTGGTCGGTGCGGGAAGCAGCCTCGGAGGGTTGTTCATTCTGGTGATTCTTTTCGTCTCCGCGGTGAAAGTTGTCCCGGAGTACCAGAGAGCGGTGGTTTTCCGCCTCGGGCGTCTCATCGCCGCAAAGGGACCCGGGCTGGTGCTCGTGATTCCCTTTGTGGATCGGGTACTCCGCGTGGATCTTCGGGTCGTGACCTTGGATGTTCCCGTTCAGGAGGTCATTACGAGGGACAACGTTCCCATCAAGGTGAACGCCGTAGTGTATTTCCGCGTCATGGATCCCTCCCGCTCCATGGTCGAAGTGGAGAACTACATCATGGCCACCAGCCAGCTCTCCCAGACCACGCTCCGGTCGGTCATCGGCAGGGCGGAACTGGACGAAGTGCTTTCCGCGAGGGACAAGATCAATCAGGAACTGCAGCAGATCATCGATGAAAGAACCGATCCCTGGGGGATCAAGGTGAGTGCCGTGGAAGTGAAGGAGTTGGAGCTTCCGGAAGGGATGAAACGCGCCATGGCTAGGCAGGCCGAGGCCGAGCGGGAGCGCCGGGCCAAGGTCATCAATGCCGAGGGCGAGTTCCAGGCGGCGGAACGGCTCACCGAGGCGGCACATCTCATGGAGAAATCTCCGGTGACGCTTCAGCTCCGGTATCTTCAGACGCTGCGGGAGGTTGCGAGCGAGAAGAATTCCACGACCATCTTCCCTCTTCCGATCGACCTGGTGAAACCCTTTCTTGAACGACACCTTCTTTCGGAAGCGAAGGAACAGGAGACTCGGGCTTCGGGGGAAAGGCACCAGGGTAATTCCTGACGCGAGGTGGGCGAGAGGGCACGCCTGCCTCGATACTCGGTGTGCCGTGCCGTGGATGTTGTTTCCGGCGCAGGAGTGAGGAGTCGAACCGAGCTAGGGGCGTGGAGAGAACGGGGCGCGATGGGACGGCTTTGCGGTTCTCTCCGCGTCGTGGCATAATGGTGCGCGTTTGCCGATCGGAGGTGTACCTCGAAAAAAGGTCCGCCTTGAAGCCAGGTTTTTCGGAAGGTGCCCGGGGGATGTGTTGTGCGTCGTTCCGGAGCAGAAGGGAATTTTCCGCCCGCCGAGGCGGGCGAGGAGGTCGCGACAGAATGGGATACGATTTTCCGACCGTTGAAAAGAAGTGGCAGCAGTATTGGGAAGAGAAGGGCGTCTTTCACGTGGAACGGGATCCGGGCAAGCCCAAGTTCTATTGTCTGGAGATGTTTCCCTACCCGAGCGGTGCTCTGCATATGGGGCATCTTCGGAACTATTCCATCGGGGATCTGTTGGCCCGGTTCCTCTGGATGAAGGGATTCAACGTGCTGCATCCCATGGGATTCGATGCCTTCGGGCTTCCCGCAGAGAATGCCGCCATCAAGTACGGTGTGCATCCCCATCAGTGGACGTGGCAGAATATCGAGCACATGACGGACCAGCTCAAGCGGATGGGCTGCAGCTACGACTGGCGTCGTCGGGTGGAGAGCTGCAACCCCGACTATTACAGGTGGACGCAGTGGCTTTTCCTCCAGTTCTTCAAGAAGGGACTCGCCTACCGAAAGCATGCACCGGTGAACTGGTGTTCCGACTGCAAAACCGTTCTCGCCAACGAACAGGTGATTGACGGAGGGCATTGCTGGCGTTGCCACACGCCGGTGACGAAGCGCGCCCTCGAGCAGTGGTTCCTGCGCATTACCGACTATGCCCAGGAGTTGCTCGACTCACTCGAAGAGCTTCCCGGGTGGCCTGAGAGAGTACGTGTCATGCAGGAGAACTGGATCGGCCGATCCGAGGGTGTACGTCTCGCGTTTTCCGTTCCGGAATTCGGCGAAGAGCTGGAGACGTTTACCACCAGGTTCGATACCATTTTCGGCGTGACCTTCCTTGCCCTGGCTCCGGAGCATCCCCTGGTGGAAAAAATCATCGCACGCTCTCCTCAAGCGGAGAAATTGCGCTCCTTTGTTCGGGAAGT
>DIMS01000123.1:23607-48272 GCA_002425685.1 Synergistaceae bacterium UBA5560
CCCGCCCACGACCAGCGCGACTTCGATTTTGCCCGTAAGTTCGGCATTCCCATTCGCGTCGTCATCGCTCCCGCGGACGGAACGAAACTTGATGGGAACACTATGCCCAAGGCCTTCGAAGAGCCTGGGATCCAGTGCAATTCAGGGTTTTTCGACGGAATACCCTCGCAGGAGGCGATTCCCCGCATGGCCGCCTGGGCAGAGGAAAAGGGGTACGGCGTACGGGAAGTGAACTTCCGTATCCGGGACTGGCTCATTTCGCGGCAGCGCTTCTGGGGGGCTCCCATTCCGGTGGTCTACTGCGACGACTGTGGCATCGTTCCCATCCCGGAGGAACAGCTTCCCGTGGAACTTCCCATGGAGGTGCAGCTTCTCGAAGGGGGACGGAGTCCTCTCCCCGTGACGGATTCCTGGGTGAACACCACCTGTCCGAAATGCGGCGGTCCCGCCCGGCGCGAGACGGACACCATGGACACCTTCATCTGTTCCTCCTGGTATTTTCTGCGGTACACCTCCCCCTGGACGCAGGAGGCTCCCTTTCTGAAGGAGGATGCCGCCTACTGGATGAACGTGGATCAGTATATCGGCGGTATCGAGCATGCCTGTCTGCATCTCATTTATGCCCGATTCTTCACCAAGGTTCTGGCGGACCTCGGGTATATTGCGGTGCGTGAACCTTTTCAGAACCTGCTCACGCAGGGAATGGTCATCAAGGACGGAGCCAAGATGTCCAAGTCCAAGGGAAACGTGGTCGATCCCGACGAGATCATTTCCCGCTATGGAGCGGACACGGCGCGTCTGTTCATCCTTTTCGCCTCGCCTCCGGAAAGGGATCTCGACTGGTCCGATCAGGGGGTGGAAGGGGCGCACCGTTTCCTCAACAGGGTGTGGCGGCTCGTGGAAGACAGCCTGTCTCTGTTGGGCGATGCCCGGAGGCAGCGAATCCCCATGTCCGATCTCGAAGAGCGGGANNGGGAACTGCGGGATCTCAAGCGAATCATCCACCGCACGACCTATCGGGTTTCCAAGGACATCCAGGAGGAAATGCAGTTCAATACGGCGGTGGCGCGTATCATGGAGCTGGCCAACGCATTGGGAGCCTTTTCCGCACGGGATGAACGAGGACGCACTCTTTTCCGGGAGGGAGTGGAGACGCTCCTGACGGTGCTGTCGCCCTTTACGCCCCATTTCTGCGAAGAACTCTGGAGTATGCTGGGCAATACTCCCTGTCTCGCCGAAACGCCCTGGCCGGAGGCGGATGAAGAGGCACTGGTGGAGGACCAGGTGACGGTGGTGCTCCAGGAAAACGGCAAACTCCGGGACCGTTTCGAAATTCCCGCGGGACTCTCCGCGGAGGAGCTTCGGGAAAGAATTCTGGAAACTCCTCAGGTGCAGGAGCGATTCCGGGGCAAGGAGATCCTCAAGGTGATCGTGGTTCCGAACAAGCTGGTGAACGTGGTGGTGAAAAAATAATGCCCCATCTGTTCGTGGTGAACGCCGCCGGGTCCTCCCAGCGGCGTTTGCTGTCCGGACTCCTCCAAACCTGCACGGCGAAAGGATATGAAACAGGGCGGCGTGTCGAAGCCGATGCGGAGAAGTCCTGGCAGGATCTTTTTGCCGTCCAGCGGACGAAAACGCTTTTTACGGTCGCCTCTGTCACCGTTATTGAATCCGCTGAGAACCTGGGGCCTTTCCCGGAGTCACTCGAACGCTTTCTCGAACCGGAAGAGTCGGAAACGATTCTTGTAGCCGTTTACGGTGGAGACTGCAAGAAGTACTTTCCCAAGGGACTTTTTTCCCGTCTTTCCCTGCGGGAGGCGGTGGAGCCACCCCGCTGGGGAGAGGCGAGGCGCCGTTGGATAGAGAACCTTGCCTCGGAGGAGAAGGTGCGCCTGGGGCGGGAGGCGGGGGCTCTGCTCGGAGAGTGGTTCGAAGATCCGGAGGAATTGCGGAGCGAAATCAGGAAGCTCGGCATCGCCTCCGGAGGCGCTCAGGTGAGCGGTGCTCTCGTGAGGGCGCTTTCCGTGGACGAAGGGCGCAAAGCACTTCTGGATTTTCTCGACGGATTCTGCCGAAAGGATCGACGTGTCGTTCTGGATGCGCTCGAGGCCCTGCGCAGACGAAACGAGGTGCTCGCTGCGGCAACGGCGTTCTACAACAGGGTTCGCGGAGCCATGTATCTGTCGTTGATGAAAGGGCCTCTTCGTGAGGAAGTGGTGCGGGCGCTCGGATTACGGCCTTACCAGCGCAAACTCGCCGAAGAGGCGGCCTCGCGTTATACACCGGAGACGCTGAAACATGTTGTGGCCGAGACAGCCGCCCTTTCCTGCCGGGAGAAATGGGGCCGGGGTGCCGGGTGGAACGAGCTGGAGCTCATTGTTCTGGGTGCGATGAAGTAAACCCGGGCGGATTGGGGTGCGACGGCATCAAAAAAGGACGTCCCTCGGAGGGGCGTCCTCTGTTTGTGTTTTCTGCAAGTGTTGCGACAGAAGTCACTTGCCTGTGGCAAGGGATTTGACGAGCTTGGTGAGGTTCGCCTTGCGGCGGGAAGCGGTATTCTTGTGGAGAACACCCTTGACCACCGCTTTGTCCAGAATGGACTGGGCTTCATTGAGCCTGCTCTGGGCAAGTTCGTCGTTCCCGCCCTGAACGGCTTCGAGAACACGCTTTCCCGCAGTCTTGCAACGACTTGTCCAGTAGCGGTTGTAAAGCCGGTTTCTCTCGGCGATACGCACTCGCTTTTCGGCGGATTTCTTGTTCGGCAATGCTGTCACCTCCTTCGTCATGAGCAGAGGCCATTCTAACATGCTGAATGCTCCTTGGGCAACTCCCGGAGTAATGTTTGTGGCCGGACAGTTATGTTTTTCGAAGATATGCTATGATTATGCGTCCCGCGCCGGATTTTGACGGGGGTTCTTCTTCGGATGGGGGAGACGGAGAAATTGGTGAGGGGCGTTCATGGGATGAACACGGACATGCAGGCGATATTCGGNNGATTCGGCCCCGAGGGGCCTTTCGCGAAGACCTTTCCCGACTACGAGGTGCGACCGGGGCAGGAGGACCTCGCGAGGCAGGTATGGGATCTCTGTGAAAGCTCCGAGGGCGGCATCCTCGCTGCAGAAGCTCCTACAGGGATAGGCAAGAGCTTTGCTCTTCTCGTTCCGGCCTTGCTCTGGGCACAGAAGAGGGACGCACGCATTCTGTTCCTCACCGCGGGAATTCCGCTGCAGGAGCAGCTTCGGGACAAGGATCTCCCCGCCCTCTTTCGCGTGCTCGGTTTTTCTGTTCCTTTCGCGGTTCTCAAGGGACGGGGCAGATATGTCTGCAGACGAAGAGCTTTGGACCTCGGAGGTCCGGAGGGGTTCGTCTCTTTCAGTGGAGATGCCGGCGTGGGAGTGGAGGTGCTCCTGCTCTGGCTTGCGAGGACGGAGACGGGGGAACTGGACGAACTCGGGTTGCCCGGAGGACATCCTCTGTTTGCTGCTGCGGCAGCACAGCAGAGAGGATGTCTCGGCGTCCGTTGTCCGGAAAGAGAGCGCTGTTTCGTCCTGCGGGCGTTCCGTCTCGCCCAGGATGCCCGGCTTGTCATCGCGAATTACCATCTTTTTTTTGCCTACACGATCGGTCTTGGCGTCCCCTTTCCCGTTTCCTTCAACCTGCTTGTCTGCGACGAGGCGCATCGCATGGCCGATTCAGCCCGTTCCGCCGCGAGTCGTACGACGAGTCTCGACGAATGGAGACGCCTTCTCGGAGGACGTATCGTCACGTCGGCGCTTTCATCGCTGACACGAAGCGGTCGAAACGGCGAAGCTGTTCTCGAACATCTCGGCGCGTGCAACAGGGAAGTCGAAGTCCTTTTCGGGAGCATTTCCTTTCGATACAGGGCGGGGAAGACCTTTTTCACCGCCGATCCGAAACTGCTCCAGACCGGACAGGGAATATGTCATGCCGTGACGGCCGTGTTGCGACCGCTTGCCTTTCTCGACGACATGGAGGACGAAGAGATCTCGGAGGAAAAAGCGACCTTGGTCGCCTGGCGCGACGAGCTGAAGGAAGCTCTCGATTCACTGTCCTGGTGTCTCGCCGTCGAAAAATATCCCGAATGGGCCTATTGGTGGGACGGGACATCTTTGCAGAGCGCTCCCACGCTCTGTTCCGAGCAGATTCGCGAAGGAGTGGAGCTCTGCGCGCCTCACGCCGTCGTGGTCGCTTCGGCGACGCTTTCCCTGGCAGGAGATCTGCGTTTCTGGAGACGGGAGACCGGTTTGGAGCCGACCGATACGCTCGTCCTCGAATCCCCCTTCCCCCTGCGGGATCAGATGGAAGTCTGGGTGATCTCCACGGGAATGGCCGTTCCCGATCCTGGTTACGACCAAAGGGTGGCGGAAATCGTTGAAAAGCTTGTGGAACAGAACGGGGGGAGCACTCTTGTTCTTCTCTCGTCACTGCGTCTGTTGAGGACGGTGGGAGAGCGGCTCACCTCCCGAAAGAGGGGATACGACGTTTTCCTTCAGGGAAGCCTGCCGAGAGGGGAGTTACTGCGTCGATTCAGAGAAGACCTTGCATCCGTCCTGGTGGGGAGTGTGTCCTTCCGAGAGGGAATTGACGTTCCCGGTTCCGGTCTCACTCAGGTCATCATCGATCGCATCCCTTTCCCTCATCCGAATGACCCTGTTGTAGAAGCGCGGAATCGCCTGGAAGGAAGTTCCTCGTTTCGGGATGTGACACTTCCCTGGGCAAAGCTGCTCCTCAAGCAGGCCGTGGGACGCCTGATTCGGACTCGCACGGACAAGGGGAGAGTGGTCATCCTCGACGGCCGAGTGGTGGAAAGGAAGGACTGGAAAATTCTCGACGCACTTCCCCGGGTGGTCGTTCGACCTTTGCGAGTGCGGGTTCGCTCCTGATGCATATTTCTTTGCCGAAGCGGTTTTTTAGGGTGTTTCGGCTTGCTTTGGAACGGAGCGAAGGAATTGCGGTCATGTGCCGAATCTGTGGACTGTCAGTTGCTCCGGTGAATCCGGTGTGCTATAGTAATCCGGCTGTCTGGAGAGAGCGGCTTTTTCCCTTCATCCGCATGTGTTCGAGGAGGTGTCCCCATGAAGCGTACATATCAACCGCACAATACCCGGCGTAAGCGGGCCATGGGTTTTCTGGTACGTTCGCGTTCCGCCGCCGGTCGTCGAATTCTTCGCAACAGAAGGCGCAAGGGCCGCGCACGGTTGGCGGTCTAGTAAAGGGCGTGGCGTTTCTCTTTTCCCGATCGCTTCGCCTGCGAAGCGGATGGGAGTTCGACCTCGTCTTCCGCACCGGCCGAAAGATCCAGGGAAGGCTGGTGCGGTTGTTCTTTGTGGATGCCCCCGACGGAATAACCCGCGTGGGCGTCGCCGTGGGCAAGCGGCAAGGCGACGCGGTTTGTCGGAGCAGGGGTAAACGTGTTCTCCGAGAGGCATTTCGTCACCTGCTTCCTCTGACGAAGGAAGGATTCTGGATTGTGGCGATGCTTCGTCAAAGTGCCCTTGGCGATTCTGCTGCGTGTGTCTACGACGACATGCGACGGGTTTTGTTTGCGGAGGGCTTGCTGCGAGTCTCCCGGATGCCGGTGGAATGGAAAGTGCTCCAGTTGTCTTCTCGGGGCTCTTGCGAAAATTGTTCCGGAGAACGGCGGTGATGCGGAGATGTCCTTCTCTTCGCCGGGCGGAAACCCGCACTCTTGCCGAGACGCGTCGTTCCCGGCGAGGATGGCGGTTCTTCCCATCCTCTTCTATCAGCGGTGTCTTTCTCCCTTTTTGGGAACGAATTGCCGTTTTTATCCCACCTGTTCCCAGTATATGCTTGAGGCGATCCTCCGGTTCGGCGTTCTGCGCGGAACCGGGCTCGGTGTGAAACGTCTTTTGCGGTGCGGTCCCTGGAACCCAGGGGGTTTTGATCCCGTTCCCGAGAAAATTCGCGGTGTAAAGACCCGAGAGGACGAGAAACGAAAGAAGCAGCTTTTCGGAGGCGGTGAACGAAGATGAGTGCACTGTGGAATGCGGGTAGCGCGCTGCTGCTCGGCATCTTGAACTTCTTCTACAACCTGTTCCATTCCTATGGTATCGCCATCATCCTTTTGACGGTGGTGGTGCGGATTCTGCTGCATCCGCTCTCGCACAAACAACTGGTGAGTATGCAGAAAATGCAGAAACTCCAGCCCAGGCTCAAAGTGCTTCAGGAAAAGTTCGCGGGAGACAAGGAACGACTGAACAAGGAGACCATGGCTCTCTACAAGGAAAACAATGTGAATCCCGCGGCGGGTTGTCTTCCCCTTCTCGTGCAGCTCCCGATTCTGATTCTCCTGTTCCGCGTTCTTATGGACTTGAACCTCACTGGCTATTCCTTTCTCGGTGTCCATCTGGACAAATCCGTGTACGGGGCTCTCGGTTCCGCCCTCGGGATCACGGATCCGGAGGTGGGGCTCATGGCCATTGTGAACGCCATCGGAGCCAATCCGGGAGGCCTCTCTCAAGTGGGGCTTTATTTGGGGAATGTGCTTCTCATGGCCTTCATCGGCTATATCACATGGTTCCAGCAGCAGCTCACGGGTGCATCGAATCCGCAGATGGCGTTCATGAACTGGTTCATGCCGCTCTTTCTGGTGTTCATCTGTTTGAGCCTGCCCGGCGGTGTGCTGCTCTACTGGGCGGTTTCCTCACTCATCGGCGTTGCGCAGCAGTGGTGGGTCCACAGGAGAACCGACATTGAGATGCAGGAAAAACCCGCACTGTTCAAGGAGAAACCACCTGTCAAGGTAAAAGGCGAGTAAGGGAAAGTCCGTGTCCCCGTGTCCGGGAGGGGGAGTTTCCTCCCGAAGGGGTGTGGGGAAGGAGGTTCGCTCGTGACGGAACGAGAGTCCTTGGTACTCGAAGCGGCTTCTCCGGAGGAAGCGCTGGAGGCTGCTGCGGCAAAATGGTATTTGGAACCCGAAGATCTTCATGTGGAATTGGTGGACGAGGAAAAACGCTTTTTCGGACTCCTGGGGAAAAGGACAACCTACAAAGTGGTTCCGGTTTTCGACCGTTCCTTTTTCCTGGCTCGAAACACTCTGAGGAAACTGCTCGCGAAGATGGAGTTCGATCTCGAAGCGACATTGCGCGAGGATGGCGTTGTGGATCTCGCCGGTCCCGACAAGGATTTGCTCCTTGCCTCGAATGAGACGATGCGTTCCCTTGAGTACGTGCTCAATCTCATGCTCCGTGAAGGACTTCAGGGGCAGTGGATCAAACTCGACAGTGAGGGGTACCGGGAGCGGAGACAGCAGGCACTCGCCACCCTTGCTCTTGCCGCGGCGGAAGATGCCCTTTCCCGTCGACGGCCCGTTTCCCTTGAGCCCATGACGAGTTGGGAGCGGCGTCTCATTCATGTGGAACTGAAGGACCGCATGGACGTGGAGACCCGATCCGTGGGAGAAGAGCCTCTGCGGCGGGTCGTGATTTGGCCTAAAAAGAGCGCCACCGCGGCGCGCGGAACGGTGACGTACCGTTTCCGTAACAGAAAATAGGAACGCATGTACCGCGTTCTTTTCTCCATCGGTTCCGTTCCGGTCCACAGCTATTACGTGCTGTGGACCGTTGCGTTGTGTGTGGCGGTTCTCTGGGCCAAGTCGCGTCTGATGAACGTCTTCGGCTACGAAGAACCGGAGGCGGCGCGTCTTCTCCTCTGGGCGTTGGGCGGAATGTATCTGGGCGCACGTGTCGGGGGCGTCATCGACAACTGGAGCTATTTCTCGGCGAATCCACTCCTCGCTTTCGCGCCCTGGGAAGGCGGGCTCTCCGCCGTTCCTGCCATGCTCGGTGCTGCCCTCACGACCTTCGGATATCTCCGGCACAAAGGGCGTCCCCTCTGGCCCGTCGCGGAGGCGGCAAGTCTCCCCTTGGCTGTCACGATTGCCATCGGACGGTGGGGATGCTTCCTGAATGGCTGCTGTTTCGGGAGGCGTACGGCCTCTTTCCTGGGAGTTCACTTTCCTTTCGACAGGGCAGATGTCCTGCGTCATCCGACACAGCTTTACGAGGCATTTCTGGGTCTGTTTCTCCTCGGCCTCCTCTTCGTCGTGGAGCGGCAGCTCGGCTCCTTCGAGGAGCGACGTGTCAGGGGTGCCGTTCTCTGCCCTCTGTTTATGATGGGCTATGGTCTCTACCGCGTTCTTTTCGATTCGCTCCGCCAGGATAGTCTGGAGAAGGCGATGTCCACCGCGGTGGTTCTCGGGGCAGTTGCGGCGGCGCTCGGGTTTCTCTGGCTGGCTCATTCCCTGGTTTTCCGGAGGCGCGGGAGCGAAAAGCATTCTTGATGCCTCTGCGCGCTTCTTTTCGATGCGGCGCGGGAGGAGAGGGGTTCGTCTTCCTCCGCAGAAGCGAAATACGTAGAGTTCGGGTGTGTGGAGGTCCGTAAATCCCACGATATCCAAAATGCCGCGGCCGAGTACATTTTCCCTGAACCCATACGGAGGTGATCGAAGATGATCGGCAAACGACATGGAAACAGATTCGGAATAGTTTCTGCAGTTTTGTTTACCGCACTTCTTCTCGGGCTGGCGCCCTTGCCCGGAGAGGCTCAGGATGTCTACAGCGGCAATCCCGTGGCGAAGATCGCCCGGGAGGCTTCTCCGGCGGTGGTGAACATCGACACGGAGACGATGGTTCAGCGTTCTCCCATTCCTCTTCCTTTTGCTGATGATCCCTTTTTCCGGCGCTTTTTCGGAGAGGAGTTTGAACGATTCAGTCGCTCTGTTCCCATGCGAGGTAAGGGTTCCGGATTTTTGGTTACAAAAGATGGCTATGTTCTCACCAACAATCATGTGGTGCAGAGAGCGGACAAAATCACGGTGACACTGTCTGACGGAAGGGAACTGGAAGCGAAGCTCGTTGGACGCGATCCGACCTTTGATCTTGCAGTCATAAAAGTTGAGGGAAACGATTTTCCCGTGCTTGATCTGGGGGACTCGGACCGGATTGATGTGGGGGAATGGGTGGTGGCCATTGGAAATCCCTTCGGCCTCGAACATTCGGTGACGGTGGGTGTTATTTCCGCCAAGAACCGGAGCGTGAACGCCGGGGATGTGAACTTTCAGGGATTTCTGCAGACGGATGCGGCTATCAACCCGGGCAACAGCGGGGGGCCGTTGCTGAACCTCGACGGAAAGGTCGTGGGCATCAACACGGCGATCATTCCCTATGCACAGGGAATCGGCTTTGCCATCCCTGTCAACATGGCGAAACAAGTCATGGATGACCTCGTCCGTTTCGGAAAAGTGAAGCGGGGATGGCTCGGTGTCTATGTCCAGCCCATTACCCCGGAGATTGCGGAAGCGTATGGTCTCAAGGGGACGGAGGGGGCTCTCGTTGCGGATGTCCAAGCCGATTCGCCTGCGGTGAAGGCCGGTTTGCTCAGGGGAGACGTGATTCTTTCCGTGGACGGCGTTCCCGTGAAAACACATCAGGATCTCGTTTTCGGTATCAGGAGGCATCTCGCTGGTGACACGGTGGTTCTTGATGTGGTGCGCAAGGGAAAAGCAGAGACGATCCGCGTCCAACTCCAGGAGATTCCAGGAGCGGAAGAGGCTGCTGAAGAAGCACCGTCGGACCTTGAGGGGAAGCTTGGGCTGAGCGTGAACCCCGTCACGGAAGAGCTGAGGAGACGTTATTCTCTTTCGGAAAACGAGGGTGTAGTGATCACCAAGGTCGAAGGTGGCTCACCTTCGGAACGTCTTGGGCTGAAAGCGGGAGACCTGATTCTCGAGGTGAACGGGACTGTCGTGAAGGATCTCACGTCGTGGAAACGAGCTTTGGGACGGGTGAAGGGTTCCATTGTTCTCGTGGTGCAAAGAGAAGGAAGAACATTCTTCGTCTCCATGCGGCTCCCCGAGTAGACGAGGAGTGACGGATCGGAAAAAGTGCCGGAGAGCTCGGGCTCCGGCGCTTTTTTTGTCTCGTTTCACGGGCGTAAATGGGACGAGGGCAGGTCATTCCAGAACTTCGAGGAGTGCCTCCACCAAATGTGGGTCGAATTGTGTTCCCGCGCAGCGCTTGAGTTCCGACAAGGAGTCTTCTCGGGGGAGCGCTGGCTTGTAGGGGCGCCCCCGCAGCATAACGTCAAAAGAGTCGGCAATGGTAACGATCCTGGAGAGCAATGGAATGGCTTCGCCTCGTTTTCCCGATGGGTAACCCGTCCCGTCCCAGCGTTCGTGATGGGCCAGAATGAACTCCGCAACGGCGACGATTTCAGTGGCGGAAGACTGGGCGATGCGGTATCCTGTCTCAGGATGTTTTTTCACAAGGCCCCATTCCGCTGTGGTCAGAGGACCGGAGCGATTGAGAATTTGTGCGGGAATCGTCACCATTCCAAGATCGTGGAAGCGTGCGAGATGCTGGAGATGGATCATCTCTTCCGGAGAGAGGGCCAGGAAACGGCCGATTTGCCTTGCGTATTGCCAGACCTGGAGTGCGTGCTCTTCGATTTCCGGGGTGCTGGTCATGAGGGTCTGTTCCAAGGAGGTGATGATTGCGATCCGCGAGCTCCGCTGCTGGGCGAGTTTCTTGCGGTACATCCAGTCTTCCGCCTCCTTGATGGTCGCATCCGGTTCCTCGGCGGCACTTTCCTTTGTGGCGAGGCCGAAAGCGATGCTCAGAGGCACCCGAACGCCCTCCTCCTTGCCCTGTGCATCGTGGAGCTTGTCCACGATCGTCTTTGCCTGGCGGTATGAGGTGTTGGGCAGAAGAACGAGGAACTCGTCTCCTCCCCAGCGGGCCGCCACGTCTTTTTTGCGCAGGAAGGAACGGATCAGCTCCGCCGCTCTCTGAAGGAGGCGGTCACCTTCCTGATGGCCGAAGGCATCGTTCGCGAGCTTGAGTCCGTTCACGTCACCCAGGAGAACCGAAAGGGGAAAAAACTGGGGATTGTCCAGCCGGTGGAGCTCTCCTTCGAGAAAACGCCGGTTGTGGAGTCCGGTGAGTGGGTCGTGGAAGCTGAGGTAGCGAATCTCTTCCTCTGCGGATTTTCGTTTTGTGATGTCGATGACGGAAATGTGCACCCGCTCGTAGGAAGCGGTGTATCCCGGGTCCACGGCGTAGCTGAGGAGCGCGTGCAGAAGAGAACCGTCCTTTTTTCGAAGCGTCGTTTCGGTATGGAAAAAACGCTCACCCTGGGCGAGTACCGCTGCGCCATGGAGGAAGACAGGGAAAGAGTCCTTGTTCAGGATTTCCGGGAGAGTTTCGGGAGCCGGAGCAGTTGGAGAAAGAGTGAAGAGGCGGCGTGTCTCTCCGTTGATGTTGCGCAGGCGAATTGTCCGGGTGCATCGGTGCATGTCCTCCGGAACGCGTCGAAAGTGCTCTTCCGTGTCGGAGATTCCCGCTTCTCTCAAATTCGCGAGAAACGTGAGGGTTTCGGAGAAATCCGCCTCGCAGAGTGAAATGGGTGAATGTTCGAAAAGGCTGCGGTAGCGGAGCTCACTTTCTCCGAGTTCCTTGGTGATCCGTTCCTTGGCGTCCATTTCCACCTGGAGTCGCACGTTCTTTTCTGCCAGCTCTTTCGTTCTTTCGAGGACCTTTTGCTCCAGTTCCGCCTGGTGAACCTGAAGGCGACGTTCCATGGTCTTCAAAGCGGCGATTTTCTGGTGAAGCTCCTCGTTGAGGCGAAGAATTACCTTGTAGAAATGGAGATTGCGGAGGTAGGCGGAAGAGGCGTTGAGAACCATGGTGAGAAACGCCATGGATGTATCCGAGAGGGTTTCCTTTTTCCCGGGAAGAATTCCGAGAAACATGCCGAGAACGTGGCTCTGGGTAGTCAGGGTGTGAAGGAGAATTCTGGAATTTCCGTCCGAGGCGGTGACGACCACGGCTTTTTTTCTGTCCAGAGCCCACGCGAAAGTCCGGTCTTCAATGAGTGGGCGTTGCTCTTTTTCAAAAAAAGCCTCGCTCGTGGGAGGATCACAATATGCCGGGAAAAATGCGCCGGATTCCTCCTCGAGGAGATAGAAACCGAGGGCGCTGAAGGGGGCGATGGAACGTATTCGTTTTGTTGTTTCCTTCAAGATCAGGATTTCCGTAGTCGTTTCGTCTATAAGCACGGGGGAGCTGTTGAGTTCCACGGCAAGATCCAGGGCGCGCATCATTTCCCGGGATTCTGCCTCGAGTACACGAAGCCGCTCTTCGAGATAGTTCATTCGTGAGGGAGTTGTCTTCATGATCGTCTCTCCGTGACGAAACGGGCTAAGGGGAGTCCTTTTGCGGAGAAGGAACACACTTCCTTCCGGGTCCGAAATCCGGAGAAGTGTCCGCAGATGCCGGACTCCCGAGAAAACGGCAGCGTTCGCCGAAGTTGTCATCAAGACATGAAAACCGCTCCTTCGCAAGGGGATCCGTTTTTCCAGGAGCGGGCATGCGAAAGAAGCGGTGATGCAAAAGGGCGTGTCCGCTGCTGTGGCGCCTGCGGACACGCCTTCGGGAACAATGGTTTACATGTCGAATTCAGGGCAGTGCACCTTGTATCCGACGCCACGTACGGTGACCACCATGGCATCGAGATTGAAGGGGCGAAGCCGGTCCCGAAGATATTTGAGATGGACGTCCACTACATTGCTGGTTCCGTCGTACTCCTTCTGCCAGACTTTGTTGATGATCTGTTCGCGGCTGAAAACCTGGTTTTCGTTGCGCATGAGCAGTTCGAGGATGTCGAACTCGCGTCGGCGGAGCAGGACAGGCTGTCCGTCGATGCGGCATTCTCTGGCCACAGGATCGAGAACGAGGGGGCCGCACTTGAGGATGGGACGCTGTTGTTCCGAACTCCGCCGGATGAGGGCGTTGACGCGGGCAACGAGTTCTCGGAAGTCGAAGGGTTTGACGAGATAGTCGTCGGCGCCTCTGTTCAATCCCTCGACTCGGTCTTCAATGGCGTCCTTTGCCGTGAGCATGATCACGGGAACCTTCTTGCCCGCCTCGCGGACTTTCTCGACCACCTCGAAACCGTCCCGTCCGGGGAGCATGACATCAAGAATGACACAGTCGAATTCGTTTTGCGTGAGCGACGCCAGCCCTTCTTCTCCGTTCTTCGCTCCCTCCACGCGGAATCCATGTTCGGCGAATCCTTCTGCGAGCACTTGAACCAGATCACGATTGTCCTCGATGATAAGCAATTTCATGATGGATCGGACCTCCCTCGTAGAGCATTTAGTCTGATTCTGTCTTTCTTCCCTTTAAGGTTTATTGTATCATTAAAGCACGGGATAGGAGAAATGTCGAGTGCAGAATTTACTGATTCAGGATCGTTTTTTGCAGCACGCCCAACGGATGAGGATCTGGAACGGTGGGGTGGCACGATTGCCGTTGTCTTTCCGGTGCGTGCGTGATATGATCCGCTGTACCGGGTGCTCGGGGGATGGGAAAGTCCTCCTGCTGGGCCCTTGGAAAAATTCCAGAGGTGATGACGATGATTCAAAAGGAAGTCAAGCAGCAGATCATTGAAGAGTTTTCCATGCACGGATCGGACACGGGTTCCACGGAGGTGCAGGTGGCTATCCTTACCCACCGGATCCGTGAGTTGACCGAGCATATGAAAGTGCACTCCAAGGATTTTCATTCCCGGAGAGGCCTTCTCAAGATGGTCGGCAAGCGTCGTAAACTCCTCGCCTATCTGCGGAGCCGGGATTTCGGGCGTTATCAGGCGCTGATCCAGAGGCTGGGGCTCCGCCACTGACAGAGGCCGAGAAGCGAAGGACGAACGAGAGCGGGAAAATCCCGCTCTCGTTTTTCGTGTTTCATGTGTTATGCTTCTTGGCGGCGAAAACGAGCAGGTTGAAGAATGGGAGGAACGAAAAGAATGACGAAAACTTTTGAGGTGGCGGTCGGAGGAAGCAGCATCACCTTCGAGACCGGAAAACTGGCGAAACAGGCGAGCGGGTCCATTCTGGCGAAACAGGGTGAGACGGTGGTGCTCGTTTCGGCGTGCATCTCCGAAACACCCCGATCAGGCATCGATTTCTTCCCACTCCTTGTCGATTACGAGGAACGGTACTATTCGGCGGGGAAAATCCCCGGAGGGTTCATCAAGCGCGAGGGGCGTCCCTCGGAGACGGCGATCCTGAGTTGTCGTGTCATCGACCGCTCCATCCGGTCGCTTTTTGACGACAACCTTCGTTACGACGTGCACGTGGTCTCCACGGTACTCTCCGTGGACCAGGTGAATCCACCGAACGTCCTCGCGGTGAACGCCGCCTCCGCAGCGTTGACGATCTCCGAGATTCCCTGGGAGGGGCCTGTCGGAGCCGTACGCATCGGGCGCATCGATGGACAGTTCGTGGTGAATCCCATGGAGCAGGACATGTCCCGCAGTGATCTGGATCTTCTCGTGGCTGGACATGCGGGGGGCATCACCATGGTCGAAGCGGGAGCGAAGGAATTGCCCGAGGAGATCATGGTGGACGCCCTTGAGCTGGCGCACCGGGAGATCCTCAAGATCGTGGACGCGCAGCTCAGAATGCGGGAGGAGATAGGCAAACCGAAGCTTGTCGTTCCCGACCCGGTACGTATTCCCGAGATCGACCGTTTTGTGGAGGAGACCCTCCGGGAGGACATCCGGAATGCCGTTCGTATTCATGAGAAGAAACCCCGGGGTGAGGCGATCGCCGCGGCGAGGCAGAAAGCGCTCGACGCCTTCGACGAGACCTTTCCTGACAGCGCCTGGTATATCAAGTGCGCTGTGGAAGAGCAGGTGAAAAAGGCCATGCGCACCCTCGTCATCGAGGAGCGCTTCCGTTCCGACGGCAGGGGCATGCGCGACGTACGTCCCATTTCCGTCGAGGTCGGAGTCCTCCCTCGCTGTCATGGTTCCGCCCTGTTCACGAGAGGAGAGACGCAAAGCCTCGCCGTGACGACTCTGGGCATGATGGGCGAAGACGAGCAGATTCTCGACGGTCTCAAGATCGACGAACCCTCCAAACGCTTCATGCTTCACTACAATTTCCCCCCGTATTCCGTAGGCGAGGTGCGCCCCATGCGTGGTCCGGGGAGACGCGAAGTCGGGCACGGTGCCCTGGCGGAACGGGCGCTCAAGCAGCTCATGCCCGAGGAGGAAAAGTTTCCTTATATCGTCCGCGTCGTCTCGGACATTCTTGAATCGAACGGATCCAGCTCCATGGCCTCGGTCTGCGGTGGCAGCCTCTCTCTCATGGATGCGGGTGTTCCCTTTGTGAAAGCCTGCGCCGGAGTTGCCATGGGGCTCATCAAGGAAGGGGACAAGGTGGAGATCCTCACGGACATTCAGGGGCTCGAAGACCACTACGGAGACATGGACTTCAAAGTCGCCGGAACCCGTGACGGCATTACGGCGCTGCAGATGGACAACAAAGCCGGAGGGATCACCCGGGAGGTTCTGGAAGCCGCCCTCGGACAGGCAAAGGAGGGGCGGCTCCATATCCTCGGGAAAATGGACGAGGTGCTTTCCACGCCCAGGGACTCGCTCTCGGCCTTTGCCCCTCGGATCACCACGATTCAGGTTGACCCGGAGAAGATCCGTGACATCATCGGCCCCGGCGGAAAAACCATCCGGAGCATCGTGGCCCAGACGGGAGCGAAGATCGACATCCAGGACGACGGCAAGGTCTTCATCGCCTCCGTGTCCGAGGAAGGAACGCGTCATGCACTCTCTCTCATCAACGATCTCATCCGTGAAGTGCAGCCGGGAGAGGTCTTCGCGGGCAAAGTGGTCCGCATGATGGCCTTCGGCGCCTTTGTGGAGCTGCTTCCCGGCAAGGACGGACTGCTCCATGTGAGCGAAGTGAGCACGCATCATGTTCCCAAGGTGGACGACATTCTCAAGCCCGGCGATCCCGTGCTCGTCATCGTCAAAGAGATCGACGACATGGGACGGGTCAACTTGAGTCGCCGCCGGCTTCTCGAGCGGGCGGAGGAATTCGATCTGCAGAACAGGTTCGCGGATCTTCTCGCCATGGAGCGGGACCGGGAGGAGAAAATCGCCGCCGTGGCGACGACGCGTCCTCCGAGAAGCGGAGAGGACCGTCCGGAGCGCTCCGGAGGACGCTCGGACGGAAATCGCTCCTTCGGTGATCGAGACCGGAGAGGCTCACAGAACAGAGGCGGTGGCAGGCCGCCCCGTCGCCGGGAGGAGTAGCCCTCTCGGTGCCCTCCGCCCGGACCGAAGCACTTGCGTTTTTCCTTGCAAGGTGAATTCGCGGAGAACGTCGGGCAGGGTGTCGATGAAAGGATTCCGGTGGTGGGAAGGTTGATTTTCAGGCTGCTCTCGACGGAGTGTGGGTGGATGTCACCTCTCGCGAGCGTGATGCCTGTGTAACGTCACCGCTTTCTCCGAACATAAGTAAAAAACGAAGGCCTTCTCTGCGGAGAGGGCCTTCGTTCTGTCCTTGTGAGTTCGCGTCCGATTTCGTCTCGCCGAATCGTAGCGCAGTTCTTTAGGTGGTTGCCGTCATGCCTCCGAAGCGTTTTCTGCAGGAAGAGCGACGTCTTTCAGGAAAGAGATTCCAGGAAGCGACGGAACCTGGCCATGCCCTCGACGATTTCCTCAGTGGCGTTGGAATAGGAAAAGCGCACGTGTTCCGGACAGAGAAAGGCACTTCCGGGAACGGCAGCGACCAGCTCGGACTCGAGAAGTTTTTCACAGAAGGCCATGTCGTCGTGAAAGGTTGTTCGTCCGTGAGTCTTGCCCATGCAGGCACTGATATTCACGAAGACGTAGAAGGCGCCCCTGGGCTCCGGGAAGGTGACGAGAGGCATGTCCCGCAGGAGTTTCACCATGAGATCCCTGCGTTCGGAGAAAACGGCGTGCATTGTGCGGACCTCCTCCTCGCCTCCCCGAAGAGCGCCGAGGGAGGCCCATTGAGCGATGGAACAGGCGTTGGAGGTGATGTGTCCCTGAAAGGCGGCGATCTTCTCCATCACCGCCGAAGGGCCGAGGGCGTAGCCAATGCGCCAGCCCGTCATGGCAAAGGCCTTGCTCACGCCGTTGATCACGATGGTTCTGGGACGAAGCTCCGGCATGAGCTGAACGAGATTGTGGTGTACCGCCTCCCCGTAGACGAGGCGTTCGTAGATCTCGTCCCAGATGATCCACAAATCGTGCTGTTCGGCGAGCCTGCCGATGGCGCAGAGAAGATCCCGGTCGAGCACCATGCCCGTGGGATTGCAGGGGCTGTTGAGGATGATCGCCGTCGTCCTGGGGCTGATGGCCTGCGCGATGGCTTCCACAGTGGGCAGGTAATCCGTTTCTCTCGTGTCGACCTCCACCGGGGCCGCGTCGAGAAGGCGGATCTGTTCCACGTAGCTCACCCAGGCGGGAGAGAGGACGAGCACCTCGTCACCGGGGTCGACGATGCAGCCCAGTGTGTAGTAGAGCAGGGGTTTCGCCCCGGTGCCGACAAGGATGTCCGCAGGATCGTAGATGAGGTCGAAGCGGTGCGCATAGTATTCCGCGACGGCCTTCTTGAGTTCGGGAATGCCGTTGGCGGCGGTGTAGTGCGTTTCCCCACGCTCCATGGCTTCCCGGGCGTACCGTAGTGCTTCCGGGGGGGAGGCGAAATCCGGCTCGCCGGCTCCAAAGGAGATCACGTTCTTGCCCTTGCTCTTGAGAGCCTTCGCCTTGCCGGTCACCGCGAGTGTTGCCGACGGTTCGAGTCGTCCGGCGCGGGAGGATATCTTCATCGTTTCCAGCCCCTTCCCTGTTGTCGTGTCGCCTTGCCTTGCCGCATGGCGGCAAGTGAGCGTTTCGAGCGGTGTCACTTCCCGCATCAGGTGCGATTATAACGCAAAGAAAGGGAAAGGCGAGTGTGATACAATACGAGGTACAACGAAACGCCGCAGGAGAAGAGGAGGGATAGTCATGGACATCCGCTATGTCACGAGAAATATCGAGATGCCCGACGAAATCCGCAACTTGATGGACAAGAAACTCGAGAAACTGGAGAAATTCTTTGACCGCATTCTCGATACGCAGGTGGAGGTCCACCACAGCCGAGGCATGTTCGTTGTGGAGATCACGTCCAACGTGAACGGCGTGATCATGCGGGGTGAGGATTACGCTCCGGATATGAGAAAAGCTTTCGATAAGGCGCTCAAGAACATCGAACGCCAGGTGAAACGACATAAGGATTACCTGAGGGATCGCTCGCACCTGAAGAAGGGGATCCCGGAGATTTCCTTCGACCTGGAGAGCACATTGCCTCTGGGGGAGGACTCCGCCTCCGTCGAAAAGGAGGAGATCGTCAAGGTCAAGCGTTTCCCCGTGCGCCCCATGTCTCCCGAGGAGGCAACCATGCAGATGGATCTGTTGGGGCACACTTTCTTCGTGTTCAGAAATTCCGACAACGGAGAGATCAATGTGGTCTACCGGCGAAGAGAGGGGAACTTCGGGCTTCTCCAGCCCGAGAAGTGATTCCTGCCGGGGACGAAATTGCGACCCTGGTTCCGAGATCCGGACAGAGCGAGGGGAGCCGCGGCTCCCCTCTTTTCCATATGAACATTCCTGGAGGTGAGGCCATGTCCCGCGTCTGCACCACCGCATGTCCCAATGATTGTCCTGACGGCTGTGTCATGCGGGCTGAATGCGTTGCGGGAGAAGTGTCGCTTCGTCCCCACGAGGCACATCCATGGACCAGTTTTCTCTGCGCCAAGGGGACGACATGGATCGAGCGGACCCTCGGGGACGATCGGCTCACGGTGCCTCTTCTTCGGGACGGGGCGGGGTGGAGGGAGCTTTCCTGGCGGAGTGCATGGCGTCTCTGGGCGGACAAGGCGAAAGCAACACTCGATCGTTCCGGCCCCCTTTCAATGATGCACTACCACCACGCAGGCAGTCTCTATTTCTCGAAAGCTCTTCTTCCGTCGGTTTTTGCGGCGCTCGGCGGATGCACGCGTACCGTGGGATCGCTCTGCGGCTCTGCGGGAAACAGAGGATTGCGCAACTGTTTCGGCGAGGTCCCGGTGCAACGTCCCGAGACGACGCAGCGCTTTGCCGGGGGGGTCCTTTTCTGGGGAAGGAACGCTCTGGAGACGCACCCCCATGTAGTGCCCCTTCTGCGGGAGATTCGGCGACGAGGCGGCGAAGTCGCTTCCGTGGAAATCCGGAAGAGCGCCACCGCAGCCTTTGGAGACCGTTTTTGGAGAGTGCGCCCCGGCGGTGACGCCTTTCTCGCCGCTTTTCTGTGTCGTCGCCTTGTGCTGGAGGGACGCTGTTCTCTCACCTGGAGGGCCCGCGCTCGGAACTCTGCGGCTTTTGCGGCTTTTCTGGCCAGCCTGGACGAGGATATGCTCCTCGAAAATGCCGGAATGCCTCGGGAGGAAGCAACGGAGTTGCTTGCATGGCTTTGGCGCTTCTTTCCGGTGACGCACTATGCTGGATACGGAATGCAGCGCTACCTCTCTGGACACCTTCAGTTCTGGTGGATCGGCGCCCTGGCGGTGCTGTTGGGGGCTTTCGAGAGCCCGGGAGGCGGTGTCGTTTTCGGCAAAGACGAATCCGCGCTGTTTCCGAAAGAGTTTCTCCCACTTTTTCCGCTGGAAAGGCGCCTGCCCATTGCCGCTTGGTTCAGGGAGCTGCCCCGTTGCAGTCCTTCCGTGAAACTTCTGGTGGTGACCTGCGCGAATCCTCTGCGTCAGAGTCCTCAGAGTGACAGTCTGGCTCGGGCGTTCCGGAACATTCCCTTCAAGGTCTGTGTGGACCATGTTCTCACCGAAACCGCCGCCGCGTGCGATCTTGTTCTTCCCGCGACGACCTTTCTCGAAGAGGGTGGTGATTGGCGTGGTTCCTACTGGCACAACTATCTTGCCCGGAGCGAGCAGGTTTTCTCGCCCCGGGGGCAGACCCTGTCGGACGTGAAGATTTTCTCGGGTTTCGCCGAGGCGTTGGGTCTTGCGGTGGACCTTGAGGAGCGCAAGCACTTCATGGATGCGTGGCTTCTCGCCGATACACGGCTGGAGTGCGTCGGCGAGGGGCTTTACAGGTGGGACGAGCCGGAATTCTGGAGGTTGGAGGACGCCTGCGCGTCGCTTCCTCTGGAACTTCCTCAAAGTGGGGACGACGGTACGACTCTGTCTCGGGAAGGCGAGACGTCCTCTTCGATGCCCGATGTCGTTTCCGAGACGGAGGACCGGAGGGATGTTCCGCTTCGGCTTGTGACGGTTCACGTGGCGGCGTACACGAACGGTCAAAGTCGACATGTGCGGAGTCTCCCGGATCTGCCGGAATGTCGCATGGCTCCCGACGAGGCTGGGGAGCGCGGATTTGCCGAGGGAGAGCGTCTTCTGTTGCAGGGAGAAAACGGCGAGGGAAATGTGGAGGTCCACCTTGTGGTCGATTCCTCTCTCGGGAGAGGGTACGTCATTCTTCCCCAGGGACTTCCGGGAGTGAACAGCCTCACGAAGGCTCTGGTGAGCCCCGGATACGGCGCTCCCTATGCAGAGAGCCGCGTGATTGTCACAAGGTCGAAAGGTGCGCCCACTCGTGCATGAACTCTCGCTTGTGGAAGCACTCTGCAAGGAACTGCTGCAACAGGGACAGGAACAGGGATGGGCTAGAGTCACCCGGATCGCCCTCCGGGTGGGGGAGATGCGTCAGGTGGTTCCCGATGTGCTCCTGTTCTGTTTCGACGTGGCCTCAAAAGGGACGATTCTCGAAGGTGCCGTTCTCGACATCGTTCCTGTCCCGCTTCTTTGGACGTGTCGGGAGTGCGGGAACGTTTGGCCCGGTGATGCTGCATGCGCACTTTGCCCGAACTGTGGAGCCGTTCGGACGGAGCTGCAGGAGGGAGCGGAGTTGGAAATCGATTTTGTGGAGGTCGAAGATTTCGGGGAAAGCCCCGAAGAGGCGACGAAGGAGTGTCGATCATGCCAAGACTGGTGAACATTCGGCGGTCGGTCTTCGAGGAGGATCGGCGGAACGCCGAGGCTGTCCGGGAAGAACTGGGACGGCGGGGCGTGCTTCTGGTGAATCTCATCGGTTCTCCCGGCGCAGGAAAAACCACGCTGCTGGAGGCGACGCTGCGGAAAAATACGGAGCGGCCGGAGACGCGCCGTTTTCGGTGTGCCGTCATCGAGGGGGATGTAGCCACGAGCCGCGACGCGGAGCGCATCGCCGCCCTCGGTGTCCCCTCGGTGCAGATCAACACCGAGGGAGGGTGTCACCTGGAGGCGCATCTCGTCCGAAAGGCTCTCGGTGCGCTGCCGCTGGGCGAGGTGGATCTTCTCTTCGTGGAAAACGTGGGCAACCTTGTCTGTCCGGCGGAGTTCGATCTCGGCGAGGATTTCAAGGTCGCCGTCTCCAGCGTTCCCGAGGGAGACGACAAGCCGCTCAAATATCCACATCTCTTCCATCTAGTTCGGGCGGTGATTCTCACCAAGACGGATCTCGCGCCTTACGTCCGTTTTTCTCCCGAGCGCTTCTGGGGCGACGTGGAGAATCTCAATCCCTCGGCACGGCGTTTTCTGGTCGATTCCATCCAGGGGGATGGTCTGGAGGAGTGGCTTTCCGGGCTCGACGAATGGCTTGAGGAGAAACGGCGCCGATGACCGAAAAAATGCGCGTACCCGGTACATCCGGGGCGGATCTCCGAAATTCCCTGAATCCGCGCCAGGAGGAGGCGGTGCGTTATTGCGACGGACCTCTCCTCGTGCTCGCCGGCGCAGGGAGCGGCAAGACGAAGGTGCTCACGTCGAAGATTGCGCATCTTGTCTCTCGAGGTGTTCCTCGGGAACGCATTCTCGCCGTGACGTTCACCAACAAGGCCGCCGCGGAGATGCGCGACCGGATCGCAAGTCTTCTGGGAGAAGGATCCGGAGTCTGGGGGAACCGCTCGTTGCAGATCGGGACGTTCCATGCCTTCGGTCTCCGTTTCCTTCTGCGTTCGGGAGACGCCTTGGAGAAAAGAGGCTTCCGACGGAACTTCGTCATTTTCGACCGCAACGACACGCGGTCTCTGGTGAAGGACCTGCTGGCCGCCCAAGGGAATGTTCCGGCGGGCGGGCAGGAGAAGGAAGACATCGGAGGCATTCTGGAACTGTTTTCCCGTGCGAAGAACGAAGGAGACGTGCGAACCCTCGAACCGGTGGGACTGCGTGCCGCCATGAGGGAACTTTTCGAGGCCTATACCGGTGCGCTTCGGGCACAGGGGGCGCTCGACTTCGACGATCTCCTGCGTCTCCCTCTGCACCTCCTTGCCACGGACGAGGAGGTGCTCCGGAGGGAGCGGGGGGCCCTCGACTGGGTGCTTGTGGATGAATATCAGGATGTGAACCGCCTTCAATACCTTCTGCTCCGCATGCTCGTCGGACGTGAGGGACACATCATGGTCGTGGGCGATCCGGATCAATCCATCTATGGATGGCGCGGGGCGGACATGCGCATGATCCTCAACTTCGAGCGGGACTTTCCCGGAGCCAAGGTTGTGGTGCTCGATCAGAACTACCGCTCCTCCGCGATGATTCTCAAGGCTGCCAATGCGGTGATCCGAAACAATAGCGCCAGGAAAAACAAGGATCTTTGGACGGTTCGGGACGGAGGAAATCCCCTTCACCTCCTGCTCGGAGGCAGCGAGCGGCAAGAAGCGGCCTTTGTCGCGGAGGAGATGGAACGTCTGCGTAACGAGGGATACCGATACGGCGATGTGGCGGTTCTCTATCGCATGAACGCCCTGAGTCGCGTCTACGAGCAGGCATTTCTCGAAGGCGGCATTCCCTATAGGGTTGTTCGGGGAACGGCTTTCTACGAGCGAAAAGAGATCAAGGATGTGCTCGCCTTTCTTCGTCTCGCCGTGAATCCGGGGGATCGTCTTTCCCTTTTCAGGGTGGGAAACATCCCTCCCCGGGGGCTCGGCAAAAAGGGGTTGGAAGCTCTCTCGGAGGTTCTCGGAAACACTGAAGAAGGCGGTGATGCCTCGCTCTGGGAAAGGCTGGAGGAGACCGGAGCCGGATTGCGCGGCAAGGTCCGCGAGGGGGTCCGTGCTCTGGCACGGCACATGCGGAACCTTGGAGAGCGGAGGAATGCTGTGGGAGAAGCCATCCGCTACGTGATGGACGATCTGGAATACGCGGCCTTTCTTCGGGAGACTGAACCGGAGAATTGGGAGGAGCGGGAGGAGAACGTGTTCGAGCTTCTTTCCGTGATTCCTTCGGAGGGGACACTGGAGGAGTTCCTGGGGGAGGTGGCGCTCTTCACGGATCTGGATCGCCGGGAGGACGGTTCCGAGGATGCGGTGAACCTGCTCACGCTCCATGCGGCGAAGGGACTGGAGTTCCCCGTCGTCTTTCTCGTGGGAATGGAGGAAGGCATTTTCCCGCATGCCCGCTGCATCGAGGAGGAAAATGGCATCGAGGAAGAGCGACGGCTCTGCTATGTGGGGATGACAAGAGCGGAGGAGCGCCTCTATCTGTCGGGAGCCCGTTCCAGGGTTCTCTTCGGGACAGTACAGCGGAACGGATTTTCCCGGTTTCTCTGGGAGATCCCCGACGAATGCAGAACGATGGAGAACCGCAAGGAGGAGAGCGCCCATGGTGGTCGTCGGTTTGACCGGAGACGTTGGGGCTGGTAAGAGTACCCTTGCACGCCTCTGGAGCGGGATGGGGGCGACGGTGGTGAGCGCCGACGCGATCGTGGCCAGGCTTTGGAACTCGCCGGATGTCCTCGACGCGGTGCGGAAGCGTCTGGGTCCCGACGTCTTCGACGAGGAGGGACGTGCGCGGCGTTCCGCCGTGGCTGAGCGCGTTTTTGCCGACGACGAAGCCTATCAGTGGCTCAACGGACTGTTTCATCCTCCTGTTCTCGAGGAGATGGAGCGGCTCGTGAGCGCTGCTTCCAGGTGGGTTGTGGCAGAGATTCCCCTCCTTTTCGAAGCGGGAGTGCCCTGGTGGATGGATCTGGTCGTGTTTGTCACGGCTCCCGAGGAAGTTCGGGCCGCAAGGAACGAATATCGGGGCATAGGCAGGGAGGCGCTTTTGCTTCGGGAACGGCGGCTCCTGCCTTCGGAGGAGAAAAAGGCACGCTCCCGTTTTGTTCTCGAGAACGGAGCGGATCTGGAGGCCTTCCGTCGAAAAGGCAGCGCCTTGGGTCTGCTCTTGCGCGGTATGGCGGAACTGCTCTCGGTGGAGTGCACCTGCGCTTCCAGGGAGGAAGCGCTTTCCCTGGCCCGCATGCTCGTTCGGGAGGATCTTGCCGCCTGCACGCACGTTGTTCCGGTGGAGAGCGTGTTCCGGTGGAAAAGTGTCGTCGAAACCGAGGTGGAACACCTGCTCGTGGCGACGACCACGGAAAGGCTTTTCCCGGTGCTTCGGGAGCGGCTTCTCGCCGCGCATTCCTACGAGCTTCCGGTGATCATCGCCCGGGAAGTGCGGCGGGGAAACGCGGAGGCGCTCGAATGGATCGTTCGCTCCTGCGCCGCTTCGACGGAACTCTCATGAAGGTCATAACCAGCCACATCGGCTCGNNGGCTCGGATTTTGATTCTCTGTCAAGCATGGTTGCGGCGTCCAGACTCTACGAGGATGCGGTGCTCTGTTTCGCCGGGTCGGCGACCCGGAATGTGCGGGAATTCCTGAAACGGTTCGGTTTGCGCTGGCAGGTCCTCACGCCGCGAAAGATCGACCTGGATGCGGTCTCCATGCTGGTGTGCGTGGATGTGCG
>DIMS01000109.1:0-5719 GCA_002425685.1 Synergistaceae bacterium UBA5560
GCTCCATCGTGTCCCCGGGAAGGGAGAGGGTAGCGCCGAGGCAGGCTGTGGGATAGACCCACTCGCCTCCCGGCGAGAGGAAGTGGGAGGCCTGGACGAGGACGCGGCAGCGCTCCGCGAGGCGGAGCAGATCCTCTTCGGTGCGCACGTTGGAGAAGAGCAACAGAAACTCCCCCCCTCCCCAGCGTCCGATGAAATCGAAGGAGCGGAGACTTCCCTTCACCGTCCGGGCCACCACCTGGAGCGCCCGGTCTCCCGAGCCCGGGCCGTAGCTGTCGTTGATAGCCTCCAGACNNCATCAGGTCCCCCGAGCCTGGGCCGTAACGGTCGTTGACCGCCTCCAGATTGTCCATGCCCAAAAGGGCTGCGCCGAAGAGCCACCCCTTCTCCTGCATTTCATCGAGCTTCGCCAGCAGGGAGATCTCCGAGAGGCGTCGGTTGCCCACGTGCGTCAGATCGTCGGTGAGGGACATGTCGTGGAAGAGCGCCGCCATTTCCATGGCGGTGAGCTTCTCGCTGTTATCGCTGAACACCTCCACAGCCCCCATCACGACTCCCCGTGCGTCGGTGATGGGCGAGACGCGGATGGACACGGGAACCCGATGTCCCTCCTTGTGATGGAGAAAGACGTCCGCCTCGCGCATCTCTCCGTCCAGGAGCGTTTCCGCCAGCGGGCATGCGTTCTCGCAGAGGCATGTTCCCCGGTCGTCCACGTGGACGAGAATGTTGTCCGCGCAGCGGTGTCCCGTAACCTCCGCCGCAGTGTAGCCCGTGAGTTGTTCCGCCGCACGGTTCCAGTAGATGATGATCCGCCGGGTGTCCGTCACGTAGACGCCGTCGTAGAGGCAGTCAAGGGTCTTCTTGTAGAGATCGGTGGTCCGGTGCAGTTCGCTCTCCATGCGCCATCCCTCCGTTCCGGGTCGCTCGCCGGGATTCTCGTTCCGACGGGCCGGAACGATGCGAGAGGTTCGGAATTTTTCTTTGCTTCAGCATCATCATAGCGTATTGGAATCCGGAATGGAAGGGGGGGAGCACGCACGCGGCGCGGCTATATGTCGCTACCGCACCTGTGATTGTACTTGTCGGGGCACCGCCACCGGATCAGGGAATGCTCCGCATTTTGGGGGTACCGTCTGTGCGACGGAGAGAACCACCCCGGGAACTCCGGGGGATGGTGACTCGTTTCCTTTCCGGGTGTTCCTCGAAATCATGTCGCCGGGGTTGTACGCTTTTTTTCAAAAAGTGTAAAATCAAAAAATATGATGACGAAGGCGTATCCGGCATCTCCAAAAAACAGGGGGAGAATCGGATCGGAGGGGGCAGGGCGGCGGTCGTGACCCCGTCCGAAGAGCGAGGGGAAGAGTCCGAGGAAGGGGGAGCGTGTCGTTTTCATGCGACGACGGTCATGAAGAAACCGAGAGCCTACATTCGTACCGTACCTGTCGACCAGATCTTCGACCATCCCGAGGCAACCCTGGCCAGTGATCTTGTTGTCGCAGGGGCCGTGCTGCTCTCCTGGGGAACCCGCGTGGAGGAGATCGGTGCCACGGAAAAGCAGCGCCAGAGCATCCTCCGAAAGTTGGAGAATGCGGGAATCCGCGAAGTAAACCTCAAGTTCGGGGTGGAGGAGATGGACACCGAGGAGGTCTCCGCGCTCGTGCAATCTCTGGATGCCACGGTGCGCCTCGTGGACTTCGAGACCAACGAGCGGATTCTCCGCGGGCTTGCGGAGACCTTCGAGGCGCCTCCCGATGAGGGAAAACCTTTTTCCCTGGAGGGACTCCTCGCCGTGGCGGACATGATCGAGGCGGAACTCGCCCGCACCTCCCAGGTGCTCATGTCCCTCAATGAGCCCAGGAACCACGAGGAATATCTCCACGTGCACTCCTTCAACGTATCCCTTCTCGCGGGGTATCTGGCGAGGCGCGTCCAGTCCCTGGACGCGGCTTCCGCCCCCTTTCCCGAGGGGTTCGTTCGGGCCGCCATCGTGGCGGGTCTCTGCTTCGATCTGGGGAAACTGCTGATCCCGAAGGAGATCCTCGGTTCCCCCCGGAAGCTCACTCCCGAGGAATTCTCCCTGGTGCGGCACCACTCGCTGCACAGCGAGGAACTCGCCCGAAGGGCGGGCGTCACGGATCCCCTTGTTCTCTCGGCGATCCGGAGCCACCACGAACAGTTCGACGGCAAGGGCTACCCCGACGGCCTGTCGGGAAAGCAGATCCCCCTTCTCGCGAGCATCGTCCACGTGGCGGACGCCTTCGACGCCCTCACCACGAACCGGATCTACAAGAGTGCCGTTTCCGTGAAGGAGGCCCTGAACATCATCCTCTACTACAGTGGGGAGCATTTCGATCCCGACGTGTGCCGCTGTTTCATCTCCGGTATCGGCTTCTACCCTCCGGGGAGCGTGGTGCGCCTCTCGGACGAGCGGATCGCCACGGTGGTGTCCGCCTCGGAGGGCAATATGCTCCAGCCCAAGGTGTACGTGACCGACGAAAAGGGTGCGCGGGTCCCCCTGGATCTGTCGGGGAGCAAGATCTATATCAAGGAATGTCTTCAGATCGAGCGGAAGAAGGCCTACTCTGCCGCCCTGGAGGCCTATGGGGAGATCTTTCACCAGCTCTGAAGAGCGATCGGGGGCAACGGAATCAGGATTGTGCGGCGTGCCGGAGGATATCCCGGGCACGCCGCGCCTTTTTCATTCCTCCGGGATGAACGGTGCTCCCCAGTGCACGGCCCGGACGAAGGATGCACCGCCGAGCCGGAAGGCGGCGCGAAACAGGGATTTGCCCAGGGGGCCGAGGGGGAGATGCAGCCAGCATTTCGCCCGTGTCGTCCTGGCGAACTCGGCATGCATGCCCGCGAGGGACGTTTCGTAGCGCTCGAGGGGGTTCGCCCGTTCCGTCAGCGCTGCGGCGATGCTTCGGGCGGCGCAGAGCCCCGAGAGATGGGCGTAGAAAACGCCCTCTCCCGTGACGGGGTGAACGAATCCTGCGGCGTCGCCGACGAGGAGCAGGCGCTCCTTTCCGGAAGGAATCTGCAGGGACCCCTTTCGCCGTTCTCCGGCGAGGGGGACGAAGGCGCCCCGGAAGGTGCCCGGTGTTGGCGGCGGCGCGCCGACCCGGCGGAGAAGATCCCGGAGGAGCGCCGGATAGCGGCTCCAGGACGAAGGTTTTCCTTCGCCGCCGAGCCCCGCGAGAAGGCGTGTCCGTCCCGGGAAAAGCCATCCGTAGCCTCCGGGGGGAATGTTCCAGAAAAGGAAGGGGTGGTCCGGCCCTTCGGGCCACGCTGGCCGGGGAATGACCGCCTGGAGGGCGAAGGCGGAGGGACGCCGGTTGTCCTCGGGCAAAACAGCTGCAAGGGGCTTCCTTGAGGGGCCTTGCGTGCCGTCGGCGCCCACGAGAAAGCGTCCCCGGAGGAAACCGCCTCCGGCGAGGCGAACCGTCCCCGAGGAGGGGTCCACGTGCAGCGCCGTCGCTTCCGTGACGACGACGCCGAGGCGGCGGCTCCGCTCCCGGAGAAACGCGTCGTATCGACCCCGATGGACGAAGTGGAGGGGCGGGTCGATGCGCTCCTCGAAGGAGTCGCCGAGCCCGTAGGCGAAGGCGAAGCGCTCCGAAACGGCTTCGAGAAGCCCTTCCGCAGCGAGCGCTGCGGCGGAGAGGTCCAGCTCCTCCGCGAGAAGGCGGAGCGTTTTCGCGGAGAGGCAGCCGCCGCAGAGCTTGTCGCCTCCCGAGAGCCGGCGCTCCGCCAGAATCACGGAAAAGCCGCACGCCGCCAGCGCGGAAGCGCAGGTGCTTCCCGCCGGTCCTCCGCCGAGGACCACCACGTCTGCTTCCCGGAACGCCGCTTCCTCCACGGAAATCCCTCTCTTTCTCTCAGTTCAGGGGCAGGGTCTGCGCCTCCTGGACGCGCAGGTCGAACCAGAGCAGCCGGTGGCGGAGGATTCCCTCCATGCCGAGAAGGACCTTCACGGCTTCCGCTGCTTCAAGGGAGGAAACGAGCGCCGGGGTGAAGGGAGGATTGCCCGTTGTGATCTCCACCCCCTTGTCCGGTGCCTGGTCTCCCCAGAAATCCAGGAGCGTCCGGTCGCCGGGCAGAACGGTTCCCACCTGGCCCCAGAATCCGGCGATGGCGCCGTGCACTGCGGGAATGCCCATCCGGGCGCAGGCGTCGAAGAGGATCCTCCGGGAGCGGTGGTTGTCGAGGCAGTCCACCGCGACGCCGCATCCGTCGAGGAGCGAGGCGGCGTTGTCCGCGTCGAGAAAGCCCGGAAAGGGCGAGACCTCCACGGCGCCATTCACCGCCTTCGTCCGCTCCGCCGCCGCCAGGGCCTTGGCTTTCCCCAGGTCCGCCTCGGTACAGAGGATCTGCCGGTTCAGATTGTTGTCCGAGAAGGTGTCCCCGTCGATGAGGACGAGATGTCCCACCCCTGCCCGGGCAAGGAGTTCCACCACCAGCCCACCCAGGCCGCCGCAGCCCACCACCGCCGCTCGGGAGGCGAGGAGGCGGGCCTGTCCCGCAATGCCCAGCGTCCCCAGGCTCCGCTCGTAGCGCGAGGGAACGAGCCCCTTTTCCAGGGCGGCCCGCTCCACCGCTCCGGGAGCGATCTCTTCCCGGAGGGCGATCTTCCGGCACAGTTCCCAGGGGACGATGTCGAAACCGCCCCTATGCTCCGCGCTCCGCCGGAGTTCTTCGATTCCGTCTTCCAATGCCATCGCGATCTTCTCCTCTCCGAACGACAGGCCCTCCGGCCGGGGTGCTGCCGCGGATCCTCATGTCTCCAGCGTCCGACCGCTCTTTCTGTTCGGCCCCGGACGAGCCCTGTCAAAAAAGCAGGCTCCCCGCCCTACGCGTCCGTACCGCCCCCGGTCGGCGCGGGAGACGGCGCTCCGAGGCCGAGTGCCTCGTTCAGACTCCCCCGGCGGTATCCTCCCAGGTCGAGGACCACGTGGCGGAACCCCAGGGAGGCAAACTCCCGAAGGAGCGCTTCCGTCGCTTCGGCCGTGACGAGACGGGGCATCGCCTCCGGAGAGATCTCGATGCGTGCCGTGTCGTCCATGTCCCGCACCCGGAGGTCCGTTCCGGAAGAGCAGAAGTGCCGAACCGCCGCCTCCGCGGCGCCCACACGGCGCAGCCGCTCTTCCGTCAGGGGGACGCCGTAGGGAATGCGCGAGGCCAGACAGGCCGCCGCGGGCTTGTTCCACGTGGACAGCCCCCACGCTTTCGAGATGGCCCGGATGTCCTCTTTGGTGAACCCGAGCTCCAGCAGGGGAGCGCGGACTCCCGCACTCCCCGGGGTGGGAGCGGCGAGTTCCCTCACCGCCCGGAGTCCCGGGCGGTAGTCCGCGAGATCGTCCGCATTCGAGCCCTCAAGTACCCAGGTAAGGCCCCGCTCCGCCGCCCAGGCGACGAGACGGAGGAAACGAAAGCGTTTGCAGTGGTAGCAGCGTTCCCCGTCGTTCCGGACAAAGGCTGGTTCTTCCAGCTCCGACAGGGGAAGAAAAAAGTGGGGCATGCCGAGCGCCGCCGCGAGGGTGGCGCAGTCCCCTCGCTCCTCCTCGGCGAGCGTGGCGGAAACGGCGGTCACCGCCGCCATTCGGCCCGGCCCGAGGGTGCGGAGAGCCGCCGCGGCAAGAAGCGTGCTGTCCACGCCGCCGGAAAAAGCCACGGCGACGCTTCCGAAGTCGCGCAACAGGGTCGTCAGTGCGTCGAGGCG
>DIMS01000109.1:5744-8889 GCA_002425685.1 Synergistaceae bacterium UBA5560
GGAATCCGCAGCGCGTCTTTTTGTGGCATCGGAGCGGAGGGCGGATGCTTCCGAACGAAAGAGGTCCCTTCGTCGCTGTCGTTTCCTTCCGGTGGTTTCCTTATCCTCTCTGCGTTGACAGAGGAGGAAGTGCTCTCTATAGTACAGTAATTCTGTCGGAAAACAAACTTTCTTTTGCGAGGCTCTGTCGATATATCGCCGACTGCGGCGGGAGCGTTTTTTCCGTTGATCTCATGATACAGCAGAACTGTACCGGCGCGAAATGCGGTGAAAGGCGTCGGTACGGTTTCGGGAGGGGGAGCGGAGAACATGGGAATGAAACTGTCCACGCGCTCGCGCTACGGCCTTCGGGCCATGCTCGAACTGGCCCTGGCGGAGGGGCGGGTGGTGACCATGGCGAAGGATGTGGCGGAGCGCCAGAACCTGCCCGTTTCGTATCTGGAGCAACTGCTGGCCCAGCTCAAACGGGCCGGACTCATAGCGGCCATCCGGGGAGCGAAAGGGGGGTATTCGCTCTCCCGCCCGGCGGAGGAGATTTCGCTTACGGAGATCATCGAGGCACTCGACGGCCCGCTCGATGTGGCGCCCTGCGAGGACATCGCCTTTTGCCGTTCTTCGCCCGAGGCGTGTGTCCTCAAGAATATTTTTGCCCGGGCGTCGCAAGCCCTGCGTCGGGAGTTCGCCGCGGTCTCCCTTGCGGATTTCGCCAGGGAACAGAGTCTTCGGGAAGAAGCGTGCTCAGGGAACGGGGACGCTCCGGAAAGGAGAAAGAATCGTGACGGTGAATGAGGCGGGGGGGCGGGAGAGGAAGCTCCTGATCTGGCGCTACGACCGGGGGCAGGGGTTCAGCTCCCTCCGGGACACGGTGCTTTCCGAGCGGGAGCTGACGCTTTTCCTCGACGGCGAGGAGCTGACGTCGGGCCTGTTGACCGAGGGGGATGAGGAGCGCTGGGCTCTGGGGCATCTCGCCACGCGGGGTCTCATCGAAAACCGGGAGGACGTGGTTGAAATGCACCTTTCGGAGAAGATCCTTTCCGTCCGGAGAACCAGAGCGCTTCCCGGCGTACGTTCCCGAGAGAAGGTGACGCTCGCGCCTCTGCCCGTGACGTGGCGTCTTTCGGCGGAGACCGTGGCGGCGGCGGTGAAGACGCTTTCCGAGGCGCCGCTCTACCGCTCCACGGGGTGCGTGCACGTAGCGGCGCTTTTTTCGCGAGATGGCGAACGGCTCTCCGTCGCCGAGGACGTGGGGCGGCACAACGCGGTGGACAAGGTCGTGGGATGGGCGGTGGAGAAGGCGCATCCTCTGGAGGCGACTTTTCTCACTGTCTCGGGGCGATTGCCTCGGGACATGGTTCTCAAGGCGGCGCTGGTCCGCATTCCCCTCGTGGCGAGCGTCTCCGCCGCTACGGAGGCGAGCATCGCCACCGCGCAACGGGCGGGAATCACTCTCTGCGGTTTCGTCCGGGGAGGACGCATGAACGTCTATGCCATTCCGGAGCGCTTTGTCGAATGGAACGCCGAAACTCCCCGGAAGGGGCCCTCGGAGGCCGGAGAAGCGGAGGATTTTCCGCACTTTTCGTCCTCGTCGCTCTGCTGAAAACGAAATTCTTCTGTCCCGGTGGATGTTTCCGTCGGAACACGCCCCGGGCGGAAGCTTCAGCCGAGACGGTGCGGTGGAATGTCATCTCCGGCGGGGAGAGGGTTTTCCTTTCCGGAGGAAGAGCTCCGATTTCTCGGTTCGTCTTTTCGGATACGGATTGTCCGCATGCCCGGTGTCGGGAGTAGCTCCCGAACATTGTGCGGCAAGATTCACGAATAAGGAGGCGTTGTGCAATGGATGACGTTCTTTTTCAGATTCTCTCCGAGGCGCTCCATGGAACGGGTGAAGGCGTTCTCTGCACGGTGGTGGAAGAGATCGGTTCCACGCCCCGGAGCATGGGCGCCAAAATGTGGGTGCGTCCCGACGGGAGCATTCTCGGGACCATCGGTGGCGGCATCACGGAGCACCGGGTCGTTACCCGGGCTCTCGCACTCCTGCAGGAGGGGGGCGAGCGAGAACTCTACCGGGAGACCCTGAACGCCACGGAGGCCGCCATGGACGGTGCTGCCTGCGGAGGCAGCGTGGCGGTCTACCTCGAAGTGGTGGGAAGGGAGAACGACGTGCTTGTCTTCGGAGCGGGACACGTGGGAAAAGCCATCGCCCAGTTCGCCTCCCTCGCGGGTTTTCGGGTTACCGTCTGGGACGAACGGGAGGAGTTCGCCAATGCTGACAACATTCCCTGGGGACGGACGCTGGCGTGTCCGCTGAACGAAGTGGAGGCGAGGGGACTTCCCTTCACTTCCCGAACCTACGCGGTGATCGTCACCCGGGGACACTCCCTCGACGCCGAGGTGGTGCGCCTGCTGGACGGCAAGCCTGCGGCCTACGTGGGCATGATCGGCTCCCGGCGGAAGATTGCCTTCGTGCGGAAACGCCTGCTCGAAAGCGGCGTGTCCCGGGAGCATCTCGACCGGATCTACCAGCCCGTGGGGCTCCCCATCAAGGCGGAGACCCCCGAGGAGATCGCCGTGTCCGTTCTGGCGGAGATCATCGCCGTCCGCCGCGGCGCGAACCTCGCGGGGCTCCGTGCCGCTCTGGAACCCCTTCCTCCGGAGGAGTCTTCCGGGCGAGAAGACGGAGCTTCTCCGTCCGGAGAGTGCGCCTCATAGGGGAGCGCCGACCCTTGCGTGCTCTCGACAAGCGGACGGGGAAAATGGCCTGCGATTTTCCAGAGACATGGCGGAGGTGACGCTGCAACAGCTCTTCACGCCGGGCAAGATCGGCGGAGTCTCCTTTCCGAACCGGATCGTCTGTACCTCCATGGTCACCAACTACTGTGACGACGACGGGCGGGCGACGGATCGCTTTGTGGACTACTTCGAGGCGAAGGCCCGGGGCGGTTACGGCCTGATCATGTCCGAGGCCCTCGTGGTCGATCCCGCGGGAAAGGGTTTCGCCAACGAGGCGGGCATCTGGGAGGACGGACAGATCGAGGGGCTTTCCCGGATGACCGCGGCCATTCACAGACACGGGAGCAGGACCTTCGCCCAGCTTCTCCACGCGGGGCGGCAGACCACGTCGCAGACCACCGGAGGCATTCGGCCC
>DIMS01000109.1:8908-15942 GCA_002425685.1 Synergistaceae bacterium UBA5560
GCCGCGGTCAGGGCGGAACGGGCAGGATTCGACGGCGTGGAGGTCCATGCCGGACACGGCTATCTGGTGGCGGAGTTTCTCTCCAGCTACGCCAACAGGCGAACCGACAGCTACGGAGGCTCCCTGCGCAACCGCCTGCGCTTTCTGGGCGAGATCATCGCGGAAATCCGCGCCAGGACCGGCAGGGGATTTCCCCTGGGAGTCCGCATCTCCGCCGAGGAATACGTTCCCGGAGGGAGAACCATGGAGGACACCCGGGCAATCGCCCTCTTTCTGGAGCGGGAGTGCCGCATCGACTACGTGAACCTCTCCTTCGGCACCTACGGCGACGGCGGGGCCACAGCCCCCATGTATCTCGGCCACGCCTTCCGGGTGCACTACGCGGAAGAACTGAAGAAGACCGTCTCCATTCCGGTCATCACCGTGGGAAGAATCAACGATCCCCTGCTCGCCGAGGCCCTGCTCGTCTCGGGCAAGGCAGATTTCGTCGCCATGACCCGGGCGTCCCTCGCCGATCCGGACCTGCCCCGCAAAGCTCGGGAGGGCGAATGGGAGGACATTCGCCAGTGCATCGGCTGCATGCAGGGATGTCTCGATCTGCTCCAGGCGAACAAGCCCATCCGCTGCCTGGTGAACCCCTCCATCGGCTTCGAGTACGCGGACGACCTTTCGCGGACCTCCGCGCCGAAGAACGTGGCGGTGGTCGGCGGCGGTCCCGCGGGAATCGAGGCGGCCCGGGCGGCGGCCCTGCGGGGGCACCGCGTGACCCTCTTCGAGCACCGTGCCTTTCTCGGTGGCCAGTTCGCCCTGGGGGCCTATCCTCCCGCCAAGGGAGAGTTCGCGAGCTACGCTGCCTGGGCGGCCCAGGCGCTGCAAAAACTGGGAGTCCAGGTCCGCCTGGAGACGAAGGCCGACGTGGACTCCCTCAGGGTGCTTTCTCCAGACCTTGTGCTCTGTGCCACCGGAGGCGTGCCGCTCAGACCCTCCATACCGGGCATCGACGGAGACAATGTTGTGCTCGCCCAGGACGTGCTCGCCGGTATCGTCTCCGTGGGCGGGAACGTGGTGGTGGCGGGGGGCGGCCTTGTTGGCGCCGAGACCGCCGCGCACCTGGGTTTTCTGGGCAAGCGGGTCACCCTCGTAGAGATGCTCTCCGCCGTCGCCGGAGACGACAGTCCTCCCCGGCGACCTCACCTGATGGGACTCCTCGCGAAATACGGAGTGACCATCCTGACGAACACGAAGATCGTCGGCATCGGGATGGACCGGGTGCTCACCGAGACCTCCGGAGAGGCGAAGAGCCTTCCCGCCGAAACGGTGGTGCTCGCCTTCGGTTCCGCTCCGGACAGCTCCCTCTGCGACGCCCTCCGGACTGCAGGAATCGACGCCGTGGCGGTGGGGGATGCGGTTTCGGTGAGCAATGCTCTGGAGGCCACCCGTTCCGGATACGAAGCGGGACTTCGGATCTGAGGCCGGGTTCGACCGGGTCTGAACCCGGACCCGAACCGGAGGTGCGCGTCGCGGGCTCTCGAAAGGGCGGACCGCATCACCACGTCCTCAAGCCTGGCCGGTTTGGGGAAAAGACCCCGGAAACATCGAAGAGAAACGAAGGAGGAAACGCCGGAGGGGCGAAGGAGAATCTTCCTTCGCCCCTCCGTTTGTCCCGCCCGCGAAAAATCCGGACAGGGCGGTGCCTATGGAGAAGGAAAAACGAGAGAAAAAGAGCAAGGAGAAATTGATCTATGCTGATCTTTTGGGCGTGTCCTCCATGGATTCCGAAATGGATTGACAAGGCGCAGAAGCAAGGTGTATGGTCCGTTGGATAACAACAAAATTGAAAAACGTGTTACTCGTGAAAAAAATAACTTTTCGGATCGACTCCGGACAACTGATTCCGGGAGAATCGATGTCCGCGGAAGAACGGGAAACGGGAGCACGCAGAAGGGCGTGAGGGTGGCAAAGCTGAAGAAGGCAGACGGAAGAACGGAGCGGATGCCGCGGAAGGCAAGGGCGGAAGGGAATGCGGGATCGCTCTCGCGGGCCTGCACGCATGTCCGGGTCGTATCGGAAGAGAAAAAGGAGCGATGACGGTGTACAGGAAAGGATTGTTTTTTCGGATTCTGTTTTTGAGTCTGCTGCTTTTCTGCCTCGCGGGGGTCGCGTCGGCGGAGGAAAAGATCCTCACCTTCTCATGGCACGCCGACGCGGGGGATCTCAATCCTCATCTCTACTCCCCCAACCAGATGTACGCCCAGGCCATGGTCTACGAGCCGCTGGTGCGTTACGGCGACGGTGGAACCGTCGAGCCCTGTCTGGCCGAGAGCTGGGAAATCTCCCCGGACGGAAA
The DNA here is from genome assembly GCA_002425685.1 of Synergistaceae bacterium UBA5560. Classification (GTDB taxonomy): domain Bacteria; phylum Synergistota; class Synergistia; order Synergistales; family Aminiphilaceae; genus Aminiphilus. The sequence continues at coordinate 11,256 of DIMS01000109.1, forward strand.
GACCTACACGTTCTTCCTGAGAAAGAACGTGCTCTTCTCGGACGGGACGCCCTGGGACGCCGAGGCGGCAAAGAAGAACATCGACGCAGTGCTTGCCAACGGCAAGCGCCACTCCTGGCTCGACATGGTGAACCAGATCGAGAGCGCCGAAGCGGCGGAATCTCACGTCCTCAAGGTTCACCTGAAGAATCCCTACTATCCTCTTCTGCAGGAACTGGCCCTCATCCGCCCCCTGCGTTTTCTCGCTCCCTCGGCCTTTCCCGAGAGCGGCAACACCGCGGAGGGCATGAAGAAGGCCGTCGGAACGGGACCCTGGGTCCTGGCGGAGACGAAGAAGGGGGAGTACGACCTCTTCGTGCGGAACGAACACTACTGGGGTCCCCGGCCCTTCTTCGACAAGATCCTCGTGAAGGTGCTCCCCGATCCGGACAGCCGCGTGGTGGCTCTTGAGACGGGGGAACTGGACCTCATCTTCGGCGGCGGCAGCCAGATCAGCCTGGAGACGTTCCGTCGCCTGGAGGCGCAGAAGCGGTTCGGCACGGGCGTGTCCGGTCCCACCATGGGTACTCTGGCGCTGGCCATCAATTCCGGAAAAGAGCCCACGAAGGATCTCCGGGTTCGCCGGGCGCTGCAGCATGCCATAGACAAAAAGGCCCTGACGGAGGCGGTCTTCCTCGGTGTGCAGCAACAGGCGGACGCCCTGTTCTCTCCCTCCATGCCCTACTGCGACATCCCGCTTCCTCCTTATGCTCATGACCCCGCCAGGGCGGAGGCGCTTCTCGACGAAGCGGGATGGAAAAAGACGGAGGGGAAACCCTATCGCACCAAGGACGGGGTGGAGCTGGCTCTGGAGTTCTGCTTCGTGGGCAACAATGCCCTGGAGAAGGCCATCGGCGAGATCTTCCAGGCGGAACTCCGCAAGGTGGGGGTGAAGGTGACCCTCCTGGGCGAGGAGCCCGACTCGTTCTACAAGCGCCAGAAGGACGGGGAGTTCCATCTCATCGTCAACGAGACCTGGGGCGCTCCCTACGAACCGCATTCCATGGTGAGTTCCATGCGCACGCCCTCTCATGCGGACTACCAGGCCCAGTCGGGGCTTCCCATGAAAGCCGAACTGGATGCGAAGATCACCAGGGTGCTCGTTTCCACGGACGAGACGGAGCGGCGGGAGCTGTACCGGGAGATTCTCACCACGCTGCACGAACAGGCGGTGTATCTTCCCCTCACCTACATGACGCTGGTTACCGTCTACCGGAAAGACCTGAAGGGCGTGGCGTTCACCCCCATGGACAACGTGATCCCCTTCGAGAAGATGTCCCGCTGAGGCGGGCGCAGGCCTGCGGGGTTTTCGGAATGCTACGGTTCGTACTTCGAAGAATAGCGGTTCTTCTGCCCATTCTGTTTCTCGTTTCGGTGGCGGTCTTCTTGGTTCTCCGCAGTGCAAAGGGGGATCCCGCCATGGCCTATCTGCGCCTGTCCCAGATTCCTCCCACGGAGGAAGCCCTGGTCGAGGCCCGGCACATGCTGGGTCTCGACCGCTCCTTTCCCGTGCAGTATTTCACCTGGCTGGGAAAGGCGCTTCGCCTCGACTTCGGCAGGTCCTACGTGACGGGGAAACCCGTGCTCGACGAAATTCTCTACTATCTCCCCGCCACGCTCCTTCTCACCGGGGTGTCGCTGCTCTTGACCCTCGTGGTGAGCGTCCCCCTGGGCGTGCTGGCGGCGCTCTACAAAGACCGCATACCGGACCAGCTCACCCGGGCGTTCGCCTTCTTCGGCGTCTCCATTCCCAGTTTCTGGCTGGGTTTCCTCCTGGTCTACCTCTTTTCGGTGCGCCTGGGGTGGCTTCCCGCGTTGGGGCGGGGCGGGGCGGCGCACATGATCCTTCCGGCGATCACCCTCTCTCTCATGTCCATCTCCATCAACATCCGCTTCTTCCGGGCGAGCGTGCTGGAAAATCTCCACCACCGCTTCGTCCTCTACGCCAGAGCCCGGGGCGTGCCCGAACGGCGCGTGGTGGGGCGCCACATTTTCCGTAATTCCCTCATCCCCATCGTCACCGCCGTGGGCATGCACCTGGGTGAGCTCTTCGGCGGTTCCGTGGTGGTGGAGAACGTCTTCGCCTGGCCCGGCGTGGGGCGCTATGCCGTGACGTCCATCTTCAACCGGGACTATCCGGTGCTGCAGTGCTTCCTGCTCCTCATGACGGGCATCTTCGTCCTCTGCAATCTCGGCGTGGACGTGCTCTACGCATGGCTCGACCCGCGCATCCGCTTCGGCGGGGAGGAGCAGCCATGACGCTCCTGCGGACCCTTCTCTCGGGCCGGACCACGCGTCTCGCGTTCGTCGCGGCCTGCGCGGTGCTTTTGGTGGCCCTCTTTGCGCCGCTCCTCTCGTCCTGGGACCCCGACGATATTGATTTGTCGCAGAAGCTCCAGGCTCCCAGCCGGGAACATCTTCTCGGCACGGATCACCTGGGGCGGGACGTACTCGCCCGGCTGCTCCACGGCGCCCGGGCCTCCCTGGGCTCCGTGGCGGTGATCGTCGCGGCCATCCTTCTCCTGAGCCTCTCCGTGGGCAGCGTGGCGGGATACGCCGGGGGCATGGTGGACGCCTTCCTCATGCGCCTCTGCGACACCTTTCTCACCTTTCCCACCTTCATTCTCGCCATGTTCCTCATCGGCATCCTGGGCGCGGGCATGACCAACGTGATCCTCGCCATCGTCTGCACCCACTGGGCCTGGTACGCCCGCATCATCCGGGGGCTCGTGCTGAGCCTCAAGACCCGGGAGCACGTCCTCGCCGCCCGTGTGGCGGGAACGGGACAGTTCCGCCTCGTGATGCGGCACATCCTTCCCGGCGTGTTTCCCCAGATCCTGGTGCTCGCCACCCTGGACATCGGTCACATGATGCTCCACGTGTCGGGACTCTCCTTTCTCGGCCTGGGCGTGCAGCCTCCCACGGCGGAATGGGGTGTCATGATCAACGACGCCCGGCAGTACATCTGGACCCAGCCCCAGCTCCTCTTCTATCCGGGGCTCGCCATCTTCGTCACCGTCATGGCCTTCAATCTGCTCGGGGACGGCCTTCGGGACGCCCTCGATCCCGTGGGAGAAACAGGGGGGTGGGGGAAGTGAAAGGAGACGCGGTGCTCGCGGTGGAGTCCCTCGAACTGGAAATTCTGCGGGGGCGACCTCGGAAGGTGGTGCGGAACGTCTCCTTCTCCGTGCCCCGGGGGCGTGTCACCTGTCTTGTGGGTGAGAGCGGCTGCGGCAAGTCGCTGACGTGCCTCGCCATCCTCGGCCTGCTTCCCGAGGCGGTGCGGCGGACCGGCGGAACCATCACCATCGACGGGGAGCGGGTGAACGACCTGTCCCCGGAACACCTCCAGGCCCTTCGGGGCGGCAAGGCCGCCATGATCCTCCAGAATCCCATGAGCTGCTTCGATCCTATTTGCACGGTAAAGAGCCATTTTCTGGAATCCCTCGCCGCCCACGGAGGAAACCCCGGGCGCCTCTCTCCGGAGGTGATGCCCGAGAGCGACCTGGCCCGGGCGCGACGCAGCCTCGCCGAGGTGGGATTCGACAGCCCCGACGACATTCTCGACGCCTATCCGTTTCAACTGAGCGGAGGCATGCTGCAGCGCGTCATGGTGGCCCTTGCGCTCCTCTCGGAGATCCGGCTGCTTCTGGCGGACGAGCCCACCACCGATCTGGACGTGGTGTCCCAGGCGCGGATTCTCACCCTGCTCGACGAGACCCGGCGCCGCCACGGCATGGGCGTTCTCCTCGTAACGCACGACATCGGCGTGGTGGCCCGCATGGCGGACTTCGTGGTGGTCATGCACAAGGGCGAGGTGGTGGAGCAGGGTGAGGTGGCGACGCTCTTCGCGGCGCCCCGCCATGCCTATACCCGGGCGCTGCTCCAGGCCCATCTGAGCCTTTACGGGCTTTCCTTCGGCGATGAGGCGGTCGGAACCGTCTCCCCGGAGCCTTGCCTTGCCGCGGCGACGCCCGGTCCCGTTCCCGAGGAGGTGCGCATCCGATGAATCTTCTCGAAGCGCGGCAGGTGGCGAAGCGCTACCGTCGCGGCGGCCTCTTCGGCAAGCGCAGCGAGGTGCGGGTCCTCGAGGACGTGAGCATCGCTCTCGAAGAAGGAAAGGGTCTCGGTCTCGTGGGGCGGAGCGGCTCCGGCAAGAGCACTCTCGGACGTCTTCTCCTCGGTCTGGAGCGCCCCGACGAGGGGCAGATCCTCTACAAAGGGAAGGATATCTTCACCTCCGGAAAGGAGCACTTCCGGCGCTTCCGAAGGGACGTGCAGGTGGTCTTTCAGAACTCCCTTGGCGCCGTCAACCCCCGCTTCCGCGCCGTGGACATCGTGGCGGAGCCACTGGACAACTTCGAGCCCCTTTCCGCGGCGGAGCGTCGCCGCCGGGTGGCGGCCCTCCTTGATGGCGTCGGCCTTTCCGAGACCGATCTGGACAAGTTTCCCAGCCAGTTCAGCGGCGGCGAACTCCAGCGTCTCTGCATCGCCCGCGCCCTGGCGCCCAGGCCCCGGGTGATCATTCTCGACGAGGCCGTGAGCAATCTGGACATGCTCATCCAGGTGCAGGTGCTCAACCTGCTCCGGCGCCTGCGGGACAATTCCGGAACCACCTTTCTCTTCGTTTCCCACGACCTCCGCCTCG
>DIMS01000035.1:0-8961 GCA_002425685.1 Synergistaceae bacterium UBA5560
CGCATTGACTGGATCCAGAGAAGATTTCCGCGAGGAGAGGATGCCCATGAAACGACTTGCCGTGCTCACGAGTGGTGGAGATTCTCCGGGCATGAACGCCGCGATTCGTGCCGTGACAAGGGCCGCGATCTACCGCAATCTCGATGTCATCGGTGTCCGCCGCGGTTATGAAGGACTCCTCGACGGCGATGTGATTCCCCTCACCAAGAGTTCCGTCGGTGGGATCATCCACCGGGGAGGGACGATCCTTCGCACGGCGAGATCCGAGCGGTTCAAGCGTCCCGAGGGTGTCAACGAGGGGCTTTCCCGCCTCCGCTCTCTCGATGTGGACGGTCTCGTGGTCATCGGTGGGGACGGATCCTTTCGCGGTGCACAGGAACTTCACCTGAGGGGATTTCCTGTGGTGGGCATCCCCGGCACCATCGACAACGATCTCTGGGGGACGGATGCCACCATCGGCTTCGACACGGCGGTGAACACCGCCCTCGATGCGGTGGTGAAGCTGCGGGACACCGCAAGCAGTCACGACCGCCTCTTTGTCGTGGAGGTCATGGGGCGCCATTCCGGGTGGATCGCACTCTCCGTCGGCGTGGCGAGCGGCGCGGAACACGTGGTGATTCCCGAGGTCTCCTTCGAGTTGGGGCGGCTCTGCGACAAGCTCCACTATGCGAAGAAGCGGGGCAAGACGCACTCTCTCATCGTGCTCGCCGAAGGGGTCATGCCGGCTCAGGAGCTGGCGTCGCTGCTTTCCGACACGGCGGGGTACGATGCACGCATCACCGTGCTGGGGCACATTCAGCGCGGCGGAGGGCCTTCCGCCGCGGACGCGATTCTGGCGTCCCGCCTTGGCGCCTTTGCGGTGGAGAGCCTTTGCGACGGAGAGAAGGGGATCATGGTCGGGTGTGTGAACGGCGCGATGCAGGCCGTTCCTCTGGAAAAGACCTGGACCGAACGCAAGATTCTTCCTCCGGAGCTGTTGGAACTTGTGGAAATGCTCAGCATCTAAGGATGTGCGCATCATGACCGATGTGGTGATTTCTGCGGTGCGACGCGAAGTCCAACTCGACGACGCGCCGTTTCTGGCCGTCGCGAAGGATGTGGCGGAGTGTGTTGCCTCCGGAAGGACCGGGAGAGGCATCTCCGGCCTGGGGAGCGTGTCGGTGTGGCGTTCCGCCGTCGCTCTTCTGGAGAAGTCTGAACGGATTGCCGTCGTGACGGGGTTTTTCGTTCCGGAAAAGGAGGATGCCTCTTCGGAAGGGGTCTGTTCAGCCCGCCCTCGCGGTGCGGCGGAGACGGACGGGCCGCCGGGAGCGGTGATTCTGGGGCGTGCTCTCGTCCGCCTGGGGAAGGAGGTTTCCCTCGTGACTGATGCGCTCTGCGCGCCCGCGTTGGAAGCCTGCTCCACCGCCGTCGGGGGGCCTCCCGTGCGATGTGCCGCCGCCGGCCCGGAGGTGCTGGCGGCAGATCCCCGGGCGCTCGTGTTTCTCGAACGGCTTGGCCGCTCCGCGGATGGACGGTACCGCAACATGCGGGGAGAGGACATTTCGGCGATCACACCGCCGCTCGACGATGCCGTACCTCTCGCTCGGGAAGCGGGGATCCCTGTTCTGGCCATCGGAGACGGGGGCAACGAGGCTGGTATGGGAGCGTTGGGAGAGGGGCTTGTCAGGGCTGTTCCCGGCTTTGCCGCCGCTCTGAGCGTCGTCGCCGCCGACGTGGCTCTTCCCGTGGACGTTTCGAACTGGGGGGGCTACGGGCTCGCGGTGCTTCTTTCTCTTCGTTCCGGAAAACGGCTCGGCCATCTTCCCGGGGAGGAGCAGACCATGCTCCGGGCTCTCGTTGCGGCGGGTGCCGTGGATGGGGTTACCAAGCGGTGTGAACTCTCGGTGGATGGCCTTTCCCTTCGAGAGCACTGTCGCTTGGTGTGGCGGCTCGAAGACCTGCGCGTCCGAAGCAGCCCCGGTCGGTGAAGGTGCGGATGAAGGTCCGCCCCCTAGGGGGCGGACCTTCCGTTTTTCAGCGGACCGCCGGAGTTTTTCCGAGAATGCGGCGTTCGAGAAGCGGCACGAGCACAAGGGCGACGGCAGCGCCCACGCCGGTCTGAAGGAGATCTGTGGCGAACTCCACGGGAATCGCCGCACGCCCGTAGAGCGCTCCTGCGGTGAGGCTGTACCCGGAGGCCATGACCGCCGCGCCGGCGGCGAGAGCGATGTATCTGTTTCGGCGGGCGAGGCGTCCGACGAGATAGCCCTCGGCACCCTTGATCACCGCAGTAATAGGTGCCCACAGGGGATAGCCCAGGACGAGATCGGCGATGGCGGCGCCGATGCCGCCTGCGGCGGCGCCGTATCTGCCGCCCAGGAGGATCGCCACGGTATAGATGACGCCCTCTCCGAGGTTGAAATAGATCCGGAATCCCGGAAGGGGAACGTGGATCATGGTAGCCACCGTTACGGCAGCGGCCAAAATCGCGCCGAGGGCAACGCTCCGTGCGGGATGGTCCTTTCTCTCGTTCATGAAAAATCCTCCTGTGTGTGAAAAAGAGTGTTTTCCTGCCGACCACGCATCCATTCTAGAGAGCCTTGTATGAAAAAGGCAGATCCAGAGGATGCGTGAAAACGGGTCGTTCTGGACCTAGTGAAAGGAGACCAGCGCGGAACCCTCTGAAATCGCCGCTTGCGGAGGGCGAAAGGAGCAGGTATACTACCTGACGGGGCGCATGCACGTGCAGCGTTCTTTTTGTGTGTTGTACGGCAGTGTGCAATGCATTTCCCACGCGAGGCGACATCTTCCGGTTCCATCCGAAAAAAGCGACGTCGATACGCCGACGTTCTTGAGTCCGGATTTGAGACGACGGCTTCGTTTTCTTCGAGGAATCCGCATCGTTCCTTTCCGTCCTTCCCGACGTCGACGAGGAGTGTCGTCTATGCATTTTCCTTCCTGAAATTTCACGTTCCTGAAGAATGGAGGACTGGTTTTATGCGCTTTTTTCTGGATACGGCGAACCTTGATGAGATTCAAAAAGGCGTCGCCTGGGGCGTCGTGAGCGGTGTCACCACGAATCCCACTCTCGTCGCCAGAGAGGAAGGGGTCGTGTTCGCCGACCGAATCCGCGAAATTTGTGCTCTCGTTGAAGGTCCGGTCAGTGCGGAAGTTCTTTCTCTCGATACCGAGGGTATGGTTTCCGAGGCGTTGCCCCTCGCTGCAATCGCTCCGAACGTTGTGGTGAAGATTCCCATGACCCCCGAAGGAATGGGAGCGGTGCGCCGACTGACGGTAAAGGGAATTGCCACGAATGTGACGCTGGTTTTCTCTCCCCAGCAGGCCCTTCTCGCCGCCGCGGCGGGTGCGACCTACGTGAGTCCCTTTCTGGGAAGGCTCGACGATGTGGGAGAGTACGGCATCGGACTGGTGGAGGAGATCGCCAGCATCTACGATGTCCAGGGAATCGACACGGAGATCATCGCCGCGAGCGTCAGGCATCCACGGCACGTTGCGGATGCGGCGGCGGCAGGAGCACATATCGCCACCCTGCCTTTCAAGGTCCTCCGGCAGCTTTTCGATCATCCTCTCACCACGTCCGGCATCGAACGTTTCCTTGAGGACTGGAGACGCTCGAACAGGCGCCCCGCATCGGAGAACGGAAGCCTCCATGGCTGATGCGCAGAACGCACAACCCCCGAAACAGGACGCGGCGCTTCCGCCGCAGCCCGATATGGAGGAGAACGGCTCGCTTGAAGCCGCCGAATCCGTCAAGGCTGGCACGGCCAGGCCGAAGCATTCTTTCGGTGCCCTTTGCGGCCTCAATGTGGCGGAACTCCGGAAAGTCGCCAGAGAAGTGGGTGTCACGGGAGCGTCGGCGCTCCGCAAGGACGATCTGGTGGTGGCCATCCTCAAGGAGCAATCGGAGAAGATGGGACACCGTTTCGGGGGCGGAACGCTCGAAGTGCTCGCGGAGGGATACGGGTTTCTTCGTCCGAAGGGGCTTCTTCCGAGCGATCACGACATTTACGTCTCCGCGTCCCAGATCCGCCGGTTCGGGCTCCGCAACGGAGATGTCGTCTGGGGTGTCATCAGGGCTCCCAAGGACCAGGAGCATTACGAGGCGCTTCTCCGGGTCGAACTGGTGAATTTCTCGGACCCCGAAGCGGCAAGGAGGCGTCCCCATTTCGAGCATCTGGTCCCCATCTTTCCGAACCAACGCCTCCGTCTCGAGACGGAGGCTCGTCAGATCGCTCCACGCCTGGTGGATCTTTTCTCTCCCATCGGAAAAGGACAACGGGCCCTCCTCGTTTCTCCCCCGAAGGCCGGAAAAACAACGCTTCTCAAGCAGCTTGCCAACGCCATTACCACAAACCATCAGGAAGTCATCCTCATGGTTCTTCTCATTGACGAGCGTCCCGAGGAAGTCACGGACATGGCCCGCTCGGTGGACGGAGAGATCATCGCCTCCACTTTCGACCGGCCTGCGGAGGAGCACATGCGTGTGGCTAACCTTGCGTTGGAGAAGGCCAAGAGGCTCGTGGAGGTGGGGAAGGACGTGGTCCTTCTTCTCGACTCCATCACGCGCCTTGCCCGGGCGTCCAATCTGGTGGTTCCGCCTTCGGGACGGACCCTCTCGGGAGGCATGGACCCGGCGGCTCTCTATTTTCCCAAGCGGTTCTTCGGAGCTGCGCGAAACATAGAGGACGGGGGGAGTCTCACCATCATCGGAACGGCCCTCGTCGAGACCGGGAGCCGGATGGACGAAGTGATCTACGAAGAGTTCAAGGGTACCGGCAATATGGAAGTGCACCTCACCAGAAAACTCGCGGAGCAGCGTGTTTTCCCCGCCATCGACATCGCGCGTTCCGGAACGCGGCGGGAGGAACTGCTTCTCGGAGAGGACGAACTACAGCGGGTGTGGATTCTGCGGCGCCGCGTCGGCAGTGTGGACGAGGCGGAGGCGCTGGGCCTTATCATCGACAAGCTCAAGCAGGCATCCACGAACAGGGACTTTCTCAATACGATCAAGGGAGCCTGAGTTCTCGTCCGTGTTTTTTCCGCTCAGGCCATCCACCAAGGGAGGGAATGCCTTGGCAAGGGTGCGAGAACGCATTTTCAAACGCAGAATTCGGGTGGGCCTCTGGGTCCTGGTGTTGTGCATGCTGAGCGGCACGGTGTATCTCTCCGTCGCTGCGGCGGAAAAAGCGGGTGCCAAAGGCATGTCTCCGCTGGCGGCGAAGATGCCCGGAGGCGAGGAATCTGGGTACATTCTGGTGGATGTGTCCACCCCCGGAGAGGAGGAGGGAGGTGCCGGACAGACGGCGCTGCTTCTCAAGGGAATAGGGCCTCTTCAGGCTGAAAGGCCCTTCGTTCTCAAGGAAGATGTGGTCCTCGAGGAAGTGGAGACCGGGGCGGATGCCCAGCGACCGACCGAGCCGGTGACCGGAGGGGGTACGGAACCGGAAGCGCTCTCCGGCGACGAGGAGGTGCGGCTGGAGGAAGAATCTCCGTCGTGGAATCGCCATGTGGTGGCTAACGGGGACACCCTCTCGGGGATCTCCGGAAAATATCAGATCGACGCGGCGCTCATCGTCAAGGCCAATGCGTTGAAGCATCCAGATCGTCTCAGCGTCGGACAGGAACTTCTCGTTCCGAAGAGCCCTGAGGACGTGAACGCCGTTCTTGAGGAGCTGGAGCGACGAAAGCTGGAAGCGGAAGATAAACGGCGCCAGGCGGCACCCGTGACGTTCACGGATTATGCGGTGAAGCAGGGAGACAGCCTCTGGTCCATCGCGAGCGCCTTCGGCCTGGACATCAACACCCTTTTCGGCTGCAACGACCTCAAGGATCCGGACGTGCTCAAGCCGGGAACGTCCATGCGCATTCCCAATCAGGACGGTGTGGTCTACAAGATCAAAAAGGGTGATTCCCTGAAAAAACTCGCCGAACGGTACGGCGTGCACCCCGAGGCGGTCCTTGCCGCCAACGGTCTGGGGAAGGATGCGGCGCTTCAGGAGGGGAAAAACGTCTTTCTTCCGGGGGCGAAGCCCATTACCGTGGTTCGCGAGGGCGGCGGCAGTGGTGGTGCCTCCATCGCCGGATCGGGCGGACGCGTTACCGCGAGGGGGTTCGTCTGGCCTGTTCGTGGTCGGGTGAGCAGTCCCTTCGGCTGGCGAAGAGATCCTTTCACGAAACGTCGGGACTTCCACACGGGGATCGATGTTCGCGCTCCCCGGGGGCAGACCATCGTGGCATCCAAGAACGGCACAGTGGTCTTTGCCGGCTGGATGGGAGGATACGGCCGGGTGGTCGTGCTGAACCACGGCGGAGGGTACACGACCATTTACGCGCACTGCAACAGTCTTCTGGTGAAGAAGGGGCAGTCCGTCTCCCAGGGGAAGGCCATTGCCCGGGTCGGCGCGAGCGGAAGGGCCACGGGAACGCATCTCCACTTCGAGGTACGGGTGAACAACTCGCCGATCAATCCTATGCGGGTCTTGCGCTGAGGCGCTGCGCCGGAGGATCTTTCCGGGCCAGGAGGGCGCGTCTCTCCTGGCCCGCCGTTTTGTTGAGGAGGACGATGACCGTGGACAGTCCTCGGTGGACCAGTCTCAGATTGCATGATCGATGGAGCACGCTTCTGCTCCGATTCGGCTTTGAAAAGGGTGTCTCGGCCTGTCTCGGTGCACTCGGCCTCGCGGGAAGACAGGTCCGTGCCCTGGTTGTCGCCGCTCCGGACGAGGTCCGCTCCGAGTGGCGATCCGTCGCGTCCCGTTCCGTTCCGGATCCCGAGGATGTGCTCGAGCGGATCCGCCCTTTTCTCGAACGTCTCGTTTCGGCCAAGTATCCCTATAAACTCGCCTTGAAGGATGCACCGTCGCTTCTCGTCCCCATCCGGGACGGGGAGCGATTTTTCGGTGTGCTCGCCCTTTGGACGCTCTGGGGGAGAAAGCTCTCCGCGGTGGATCATCCCTATCTTGCCGATCTCGCTTCCCTGCTGGGAAAAGCCTGGGGACGGGAGCATCACATCGGCATTGTGGAGAGCGCGCTGCGGCTTTCCGGAACGGGAAACCTCCTGGGACAGATGCTCGAACGGGACGATGCCGATCCACTCAGGTTCACCGGTGAGGCGTTGTTGCAGCTGCGACGGATCGTTCCCTTCTCTGCTTCTTCAGTATGGGGCATGGATTGGGAGAAATTTCAGGTGAAGCTTCTTCTGGCGGGGGAGGACGTCCCCTTCGACCTTTACGAGGAAGAATCCTTCCTCCTCGGCAGGGGACTTCGTGCCCTCGCCATGGAGCAGGATCGGGTGATTGTCTTCAGTGACCTCAAAGGGAACCGTTTCCGAGGGTATGCGGCTGTTCCGGCCCGAGGCGGAGACGATGCTTTTCGTCTGGTCGGAACGTTTGGTGCTGCGGAGGCTCATGTCTTTACCGGAAGACGGGTGGACTACCTGCGTACCTTCATGAACCGGCTGGCTGGGACGTGGTCTCTCTGGAGCCGGATGCAACGATGGAAGCAGGAAGCACTCTTCGACGAGATCACGGGATTGAGGAACAAACGGTGCTGTCTGCGCGAATTCGAGGCGTCCTGGGAGCGGCACCGTCTTCGCGGCGGGGAATACGCGCTGGCCTTCTTCGATCTCGACCATTTCAAGATCGTGAACGACATGCATGGCCATGTCGCGGGGGACGTGGTTCTCGGCCGGTTCGGGGAAATACTCCGGCGGCACGCGGAACAGATGGGGATGCCCTGCCGCTTCGGAGGTGAGGAGTTCCTTTTGCTCATGCCCGGAACGTCTCTGAAAGATGCGGTGGTCGCATGTGAGAAAATCCGGAAGACACTGGCGTCAGAGGCGTGGAACACTCAATTCGGCAGGCTCCAGGTGACGGTGAGCTGCGGCATCTCGGAGGCCGTGCGTGATTGTGTTTTCGAGTCCCAGAACCTTTTGGCGCTCGCGGACGCACGGCTCTATGCGGCTAAGGGAAGAGGAAGGAACAGGATCGTTTTCAGTGACTGAAGCGCTGAGGCGCCTTGCAGGGGAGGAGAAAAGATGACGAAATTCATTTTTGTGACGGGTGGAGTGGTTTCTTCCTTGGGGAAGGGGATTACCGCCGCTTCGCTTGGGGTGCTTCTCAAGCGCCGGGGGCTTCGGGTTTCCGTGATCAAGATGGATCCCTATCTCAACGTGGATGCGGGGACGATGAATCCTTTCCAGCATGGGGAAGTGTTTGTCACCGAGGACGGTGCCGAGACGGACCTCGATCTCGGGCATTACGAGCGCTTTCTCGACCTGAGCCTCTCCTCCGACAACAATATCACCACAGGGAAAATCTATTCGTCCGTCATTGCCAAAGAGCGCAGGGGGCGGTATCTTGGGGCGACGGTGCAGGTGATTCCCCACATTACCAATGAGATACAGGAGCACATCCTGAAGGTGGCGGACGGAAACGACGTGCTCATCGCCGAGATCGGTGGCACGGTGGGGGATATCGAGGGACTCCCCTACCTCGAAGCCATCCGGCAGGTGGCCGGGCGTGTCGGGCGTGGGAACGTGCTCTACTGCCATGTCACCCTCGTTCCGTTCATCGCCGCTGCGGGAGAACTGAAGACCAAGCCCACCCAGCACAGTGTGAACGAGCTGCGCCGCATCGGTATTCAGCCGGACATCATTGTCTGCCGGGCCCAGTTTCCTCTGGAAGGCGACATCAAGGACAAGATCGCGCTCTTCTGCAATGTCCGGAAGGAGGCCGTCGTGGAGGCTCTCGACGCATCCAGCATCTATCAAATTCCGTTGACACTCCACGACCAGGGAGTGGATATGCTCGTGCTGCGGCAGCTTGGAATTTCCACGGCACAGGAACCCGATCTGACGGACTGGAGAGAATTCGATCATCGTTGCACCGATCCCGAATCGGAAGTCGAAATTGCCATGGTCGGGAAATATGTGAGCCACAAGGACGCCTACCTGAGCGT
>DIMS01000035.1:8997-27154 GCA_002425685.1 Synergistaceae bacterium UBA5560
GAACGGGATGGTGTTGGATCCCTTTCCGGTGTTCAGGGAATTCTCGTCCCCGGAGGGTTCGGAAGCCGAGGCATCGAGGGAAAGATTGCCGCTGCGGGGTACGCGAGAACGAAGAAAATCCCCTTCTTCGGGCTTTGCCTCGGAATGCAGGTTGCGGTGGTGGAGTTCGCCCGGAATGTCTGTGGTATCGCCGCAGCACACAGCTCCGAGATCGATCCGGGTACGCCGAATCCCGTAATCCATCTTCTGGAAGAACAGAGGACGATTTCCGATCTGGGTGGTACCATGCGATTGGGGGGATATACCTGCGAACTTGTTCAGGGCAGCAGGTCCCATGAGGCGTACAAGAAGAGCGTGATTCGGGAACGGCATCGTCACCGCTACGAATTCAACAACGAGTACCGGGAGCGCCTGGCCCGGGAGGGGCTCGTGACGGCGGGGGTTTGCCAGGGAAGGGATCTCGTGGAGATCGTGGAGTTGGAGGGACATCCCTGGTTTGTGGGTGTCCAGTTCCATCCGGAGTTCACGTCGCGTCCGGTTCGCCCCCATCCGCTCTTCCGGGATTTCGTCGCCGCGGCCATGAAAGTGACTGGAAAAGGTGCGCCTCAGGAGTGACGAATGAGTGCACCGAACGAGGAGGGATTCGAGTGAGGCAATGGAACAGGGAAATCAATGAGGTCGGGAAAATCCTCTTTGCGCTGTGTCTTTGCGCAGCGGTGCTCCTTGCCGTTGTTCCCGCGAGTGCGGAAGAGTCGGGGGGGCAGCAGGAGACGCCCTTTCAGACCTTGGGACAGGTGGAGACTATTCTGCTCGGCAGCGTCCAGACGGGAGGGCTCGTCTCTCGCCTCGGCAAGGTGGAACAGGATCTCTTCGGCAGGGAACTGCCGGGAAGCATCGCGGAGCGGCAGCAGGCTCTTCTCGATTTCATTCAGAAGGGGAGCGGCGGGCAACCCTCGTTCCTGTTCAAACTCGGAGTCGCCGAGTGGGCGGTGACCCAGCGGGCCGAGCCCATTCTTCCGGCATCGGAGCGGATTCGGATGCTGGAGGAACATCTGGAAGGCTCGGCCCAGGAGGATCGGCCGCTTGCCATGCGCCTTGAGCGGGTCATCCAGATGCTGCTTGGTGACGGGATTCTCTGGGAGGAGACGAAGGTTCCCGCCGGAACGGTCATGAAGGTGGAATTGGGCGAGACGCTCTCTCCGAAACTGGCGAAGCCCGGAGATGTGGTACAGGTCCACCTCGCCAGGGATCTTGTGGTGAATTCCCGCCTCATCGCACCAAAGGGGAGTGTCGTGAAGGCCAGTGTGGCGGACGTGAAGCCGCCTCGAAGCTTCGGGAGATCCTCGGAAGTGAACGTCGGATTTGACGTGTTGCTTCCTCTCGGACCGACGCCTCTGCCTGTCACCATTGGAGAGTCCGCGAAGAAGGCCGCCGAAGGAGACAAGGCTGTCATGGCCGCGGCGGGAGCGAGTTTCCTCGGACTCGTCGTGCTCGGTCCCGTCGGACTGGCGGGGGGATTTTTCGTACGAGGCGATGATCGGGATGTTCCCGAGGGGACGCAGTTCTACGTGGAGGCGCGAGAAGAGTGCCGCGTGCAGGCCTTTCCGGTTCCTCAGGGCCTGCAGGGTCTGCTCAAGGAAGGCGAGGGAGACGCTTCCTCGCCGGACGTGACGCCTACGGCCACGCAGTGACGAAAGGAACAAGAACCGAAAGGAGGAATGCGGTCATGAAGAAATTTCTGGGACTGTTGCTCGTGTTGGGTACGGTGATGACGGGAAGCGCCGCGTCCGCCATCGACTTGGGGCCGCTTCTGGGAGTCGTCGGCGGGGGTCTCCTCGTGGATGCTGTTGCGGGGCCCCTCAATGATTTCATCAATACCATCACTTTCAACAAGGGAGTCGGGGCGAACGAGTCCACCAAGGTGGTTCCCATCGTCTCCGTGGGATCTGGGACGCGCATCGGCGCGGCCCAGGTTTCGGGTCCGAAGAACACCGTGGACAAGACGAAGGCCGTCGCCCAGATCGAGGCATCGTTTCAGGGTGTGCGCATCAAGATCCTCGTTCCCATCGATGCCCTGAATCCTCTGGATCGTTTCCGCAGAGTCCAGGGTGTGGGTGTGTCGGCAATCATCGATCTGAAGCTGTAGTAGTTCATCATGGCGCTTTCGTTTCGTCCGAAGAAGAGTGGGGCGGGTTGCCCCTTCGGAATTCCGCCCCGCCCCCGAACGCCGTTCAAGGCTCTTCCGTCCAGCCGGGGGGTTGTTTTTGTCGTTTTTTTCTTCTGGTGTTCCCTCGGGCTCCTTTTGCCTGTCACGCCGCTTTCCGCCGAAATGACGGGTTTCGAGAACACGACCACGGAGCGCCAGGAGGCGTTGCGTGAGGTCACGTCCATTCTGGAACGGCATACGGCATTTCGGTGGGGGGAGGATTGCCTTATCTGGGTAGTACACTATCCGGAGGAACTTGTGGATCCCTGGGTGCGACTGGAGGCGGCAAAGCGCGGTTTCTCCGCCACGGATGCCGCCACCTACAAGCAATCCTTTCTCCGGGATCTGCGCATGGGTGACTCCGAACCCGTTCTCCTCACCGTTTATCAGTTCGGCGGATCACCGCTCTCCCTGGCTCCCCTTTCGGAACACTTCGCTCTCGTGAACGACAGGGGGGAGCGCTTTATCCCCTCCTCCTACGACGACTTCTTCGACGAAGCCCTCTCCGGCGTCGTGCAGGGGTTGGTTTTTTTCCCGAGGCAGGAAGGAACGTTTACGCTTTCTCTTTCCGGTGTGGCCGGAGAGGAGCAGGTGTTTGCCTTTTCGGGAATGTCTCCGGCAAGAGAACCGATTGCCACGTCGCCCGATCTCCCCGCTGAGACCGTGGTGGTCACTCTGGGTGAGGACTCCGGAGGAGGAAAAACCGAAAAAGACGCCCCAAAGGGAGCGGTGACGGTGGCCGCAAATTCGTCCGCGCCGAAGAGAGAAGAAGGAAAGAAAGCGCCCTCTCCGCATCCGAAAAAACCTGAAGAGGACATTCCGCCTCCGCCGCCGTTTCTCGTCATGCCCAGCGCGCCTGTTCCCATTCAGGGGGGAGCGGCGACGGCCGCGCTGCCACAGGGCACTCCTGCGTCTTCCGGGGAGGTAGCTTTGGATGATTTTCTCTCTCCGGATGAGGTGATTCCTGAGATATCGCTTTCCGTGGATTCCGGAGAACGACCTCTCGAAGAGGCCGTTCCGACGGCGGGGGCTCCCGAGCGGCTCATCCGACTCTCCCGACAACAGACGGTGGAGAAATTTCTCCAGGGATGGGTCGCCGGGGATGTGGATGTCATGTACGAGCTGCTCACGAAGGACATGAGAGTGTTGTACACCCGTGATGCCTTCGGGAAACGCGTGCTCGAAGGAAGTTTTCGCTGGGCGCTCAAGGAAGGATACGTTCTCTCCTGGCCCAACGAGACAGTGGTGAAGGTCAGTGCCGCCCAGAAACTGTTGGTCATGCGGGTGCTGAGGAGCGAGGTCCTTCGTCTTGTGGAAGAACAGGGCATCTGGCGGATTTCCTGGTAGACTGCTCGCGTTTCTTGTGCTTGCGGGGGTTGCCGGTCTGGTTTTCTTGATGAAACGGGACGTGAGCCTCCTGGAGGAGTTCATGAAAACTCGAGGGCCGGCTCCGGAATTGCCGGTCACGTTGGAGCGGGTCTCCATTTCGCGGAAAGTGGAGGAAAATCTCTGGACTGTACGGACCCCGAGGCTGGAACGTATGGGCGAGCGGGTACGGGCGATTTCCCTGGAGGTGGAGCTCGTCGACGAGGAACAATGCCGATATGTCATGGTTGCGGAGACGGGAATGTTTGACGAGGAATTAGGCGACGTAGTTCTCGAACGGGTTCGGGGCGAGGTGGAGTTTTCTTCGGGGGGCCTGCGCTTTGCCGCTCCGAAAGGGACATGGAATCGGGGGGACGGGAGACTTGTCTTTCCCGAAGGTGTCTTCGCGGAAGAGGACGAAAAAACGACGCTTCGCGCCGGCTCCGGATGGATTCTTCCCGGCGGGAGCGTTTTCCTGAGCGGGGACGTGATTGTGGAATGGGAGGAACCATGAGGGAAGCTCGTTCGATGTCGTCGTTCCCGGTGCTGTTGTTCGTACTGTTTTTTCTCCAGGCGTCTCTCCTCCCGGCTTTCGGCGAGGAACCCGCGCCTCAGGTTGTGGTGGATGCCGACCGTGTTACCTATGACGAGGCGGGATACACCGCTCTCGCCGAGGGAAACGTGCGCCTCCGCTACGGCGAGTTTCGCCTTCAGGCTCCCCATGTCGAAATGGACACGCGCACGCAGATGCTCAGGGCCTCTGCGGCACCGGGGGAACTGGTGACGTTGCATTGGCGGGGACGGCGCCTGTCGGGAGAGCGGGCGGAGTTCAACCTGGTCACCCAGGAGGGGGTGGTGCGCAGCGCTTCGGGACAAGTGGACGCGCTTCTTTTCAAGGGAAAGGAGCTTGAGGTTCTTCCCTTCGAGACGGCAGTACGGACGAACCGCATCAGCGCCCGGCAGGCCCGAGGTGGCGACAGGGACGGAGACGTGGCGTTCTGGGAAGGCGCAACCATCACCACCTGCACGGAGGAGCGTCCGCATTACCGGCTGGAAGCGACGAATCTTGTCGTCGTTCCCGGAAAGCGAGTCGTGGCGAAAAATCCCAAGGTCTACATCGGCGAGTTCCTTCTGTTTCGTTATCCCTTTGACTACGTAGTTCGGTTGGACACAAAACAGCGGGCACTCCAGACGTCCTTCTTTCCTTCCCTGAGTTACGAGAGAGACCGCGGGGTCGGTGTGGGGTTCTCCGGGCCTCTCACTTGGCCTGGAGGGAGTCTCACCCTCGGACTTATGTACTGGAAGGACTCGGAGTTCGAGGGGTGGGGGAAGTTCGAGCAGGAGCTGAGCGACACCGTGCGCCTCTTCGGAGAGACCGAGTATTCCTACGAGAAGGAATCGGACGAAAAGACCTGGCGCCCCTCCTGGGGATTCCGTGTTCTCTCCGGAGGGTGGAGCGGCACGATGAGCTGGAAACAGCGGGAGGCCGTGGAGATCGAAAAACAACTCGGCAAGACCTACCGGGGAACGCTGGAGCGCGATCCTGAATTCACCCTGGTCGGTCCCTGGTGGTCCGATGGAGCGAGCGGAGGATGGTGGCGTCTCCACGGCACCTGGGGCACCTACGAAGAAGAGGGGCTTCGCGCCGAACGCCGCGGCGCGGGAGTGGAACTTTACGGCGAGGGGTCGGGGACGAATTTCGTGCCCTTCTGGAAAGCCAAGTACATGCACTATCTCTACGACAGGGAGAGCGCCGGAGGTGACGACACCCAGACTGTTACCGAGGCGGCGCTGGGGTTCGAATGGCCTCTTTCGAGTCTGCAGATGCGCACCACTTACTTCCGGCGCTGGGTGTCCGGCGGTTCTCCCATGCAGTGGGATGCGGAGGAGGAAGCGGAGGAGCTTTACCAGAAAATCACCATTCCCCTCGGGAACGGATGGAAATTCGCCGCCCGGGGCGGGTACGATCTCAACGCGTCGGAACTGCAGGAGATTGCCTATTGGGTGACCTATACCCTTGATTGCATGGAATGGGAGCTGTTGGTACGGGACGATCTCCAAAACGGCGACGACTGGGCGGGCCTGCGCATCACCATCCTTGCGTTTCCGGACACGCCTCTCGGAGTGGGACAGAAGGAGATCGACGACAGAGGGAGTCGCCCCAAAGATCTCCCCGGAGGATCCGGGAACTGACATGCCTGCAGACATGGAAAGGATTCTCGTCGCCTGCGGAGGCGACAGCCCCGAGCGGGACGTTTCCCTCAGGAGTGGCGCGGCGGTGTACCAGGCTCTTGCGGAGGACGGGTGGCCCTCGGAACTCCTGACGCTGCAGACCCCGAAGGACGTTTTGCCCCTTCTGCGGGAGGGCACGGCGGTGTTCGTCGCGCTTCACGGAGGATGGGGAGAGGACGGGCGTTTTCAGGCGCTTCTGGAGATGGCGGGCGTTCCCTACACGGGGAGCGGGCCCGAAGGATGTATGTGCGCTATGGACAAGGTGGTGAGCAAGCTCCTCTTCCGGCAATACGGTATTCCCACAGCGGCGTTCACGCTTCTGCATTCCGGAGAAGCACACTCAGGGGCGGCTCTGTGCGCTCTCGCCCGCCGCGTTGCGGAAGGCGAAATCCTTGTCGTCAAACCCTCCGGCGCTGGAAGCACCGTGGGAGTCACCATCGTCCGGAAAGAAGAGGAACTGGGCGAGGCGGTCCGAGAGGCGGAACGTTTCGGCGGGACGGTGCTCGTGGAGGACTACATTCCAGGAAAGGAACTCACAGTGACGGTGTGGGACGATGGGAGCGGCCCGTCGGCACTGCCCGTCGTCGAGATCCGCCCCAAAGGCACTTTCTATACCTACGAGGCGAAATATACCCCCTTTTCCAGCGAATATCTTGTCCCCGCGCCGCTCGACGAGAAAACCGCCGACAAGGTTCGGCGCGCTGCCGTGGAAGCTCATCGGGCTACGCGGTGCGAGATCTACAGCCGTGTGGATCTGCGCCTTGATCCTGAGGGCAACCCGTGGGTTCTGGAGGTGAACGCCGTTCCGGGGATGACCGCCACAAGCCTCGTTCCTAAGGCTGCGGCGGCGTTCGGATGGAATTTCCCCGCGCTGGTAGGACGCATTCTGCGGGCTTCCCTCAGGACGCGAGGATGAAATAGCGGAGATAGAGATAGAGTGTGGAGGAGAGCAGCGTGGCTCCCGTGACAAGGCTTCCGATGCGGAGAAAGCGGAGGAAAGAGAGCCTGATGCCGCCCTTCTCCGCGATGCCCGCCAGGACAAGGTTTGCCGATGCGCCCACCAACGTTCCGTTTCCCCCCAGACAGGCCCCCAAAGCGAGTGCCCACCAGAGCGGTTCCGCGTTCATGGACGAGAGGGATGCCACACCCCGCACGAGGGGAATCATGGCCGCCGTGTAAGGGACATTGTCCACCAGGGCGGAGAGAATTCCCGAGCACCACAGGAGGAGCCCGGCGAACAGTTCGGGGCGGTTTCCGACGGTGTCCACAAGATGCGTTGCGGCAATCTCGATGATCCCCACGTGTTCGATGGTTCCCACGAGCATGAAGAGTGTGGAGAAAAAGAGAATGGTGACCCAGTCCACTTCCTGAAGGGCCTTTTCCACCGGGACAGGACAGAGCAGGAGCCCCGCCGTGGCCCCTGCGATGGCGATGGTCGCGGCCTCGAATCCAAGCGTGCCGTGGAGTGTGAATGCCGCAAGCACTCCAGCGAGGACGGCGAGAATTCGTGTGGTTCCCTTTTTATCCAGCGGCTTTCCACCTCTTTGGAAGCGCAGGAGAAGCTCCTCGGTTCTGTGCGAGGGAACCAGATCTTTCCGGAAGAGCAGGTACAACAGGCCGTACATGACGCACAGCGCCAGCAACGCCGCCGGTCCCAGGTGCAGAAGGAACTCGTTGAAGGAGAAACCGGCGGCGGATCCGATGAGGATGTTGGGTGGATCGCCGATGAGCGTCGCCGTTCCGCCGATGTTAGAGGCGAAGATTTCTCCGAAAATGAACGGTTCCGGGTCGAGGTCCAGAGTCTCGCACACGGCGAGGGCCACGGGACCGATGAGGAGCACCGTGGTGACGTTGTCAAGGAGAGCGGAGATGAGTGCTGTGAGGGATGTCAGCGCCACGAGGAGCCTCCAGGGATGCCCCTTGCTCAGTGTGATGGCGGTGATGGCGGTACGCTGGACGAGCCCTGTTTCCTTGACGATTCCCACGAGGATCATCATGCCGACGAGCAGGCCGATGGTATTGAAATCAATGAAGCGAAAGGCGTCTTCCTGGGTGACCAACCGGAGAAGGAGCACTCCCGAAAGTCCCGCCATCGCCGCTTTCAGCCGATGCATCTTTTCGCTGACGATGAGCGCGAAGGCCGCGACGAAGATGATTCCCGCAAGCCACTGTTGTCCGTTCATGATGCATGCCCCTCCTGGAATGCTGAGACGAAGCCAAGAAAAAAGCGGCAGAGGTGGCGTTGCCACCCTGCCGTCCGAATTCCCCTCTCGGGTATTTCTCCCTCCGTTCCACGGAAAAAAACCGAAAGGCATTTCCCGTCGGAGAAAAATCTACCCGCTACGTGTTGGTGTGTTTACTGGACGCCGATGTCCACGATCTTCAGCTTGCGGATTCCCTTGGGAACGCGTACCAGCACTTCCTGGCCGACCTCCTGCCCCATGAGTGCCTGACCGACGGGGCTTGCGGCGGAGATGCGGTTTTTCTTCGGGTCGGATTCCTCGGAGCCCACGATAGTGTAGACGAAGTCCTTCCGCGAGTCCAGATCCCTTATCGTGATGGTCGTTCCCAGAGTGACCTTGCTGGTGTCCACATCGGCGGCTTCGACGATACGCACCCGGCTGAGACGTGACTCGAGCCACTGAATGCGCGTCTCAAGCTGTCCCTGTTCTTCCTTTGCTGCGTGGTACTCCGCGTTTTCGCTCAGATCACCGAAACCGCGTGCTTCCTCGAGCTTCCGGGCCACTTCGGCCCGTCCATCCGTCCGCAACTGGATGAGTTCCTGCTTGAGCTGTTCGTAGCCCTCCCGCGTCATGGGGACCTGATCGTCTGCCGTGCGCAGTTGCGACATGTCTCTCAACCTCCTGTCCCGTCTTCGCTTCGAGAGCGTCGCCGGGCGGCTCAAAAGCGGGACACCTCGACGTGTGTCCCGCTGCTGACGGCACATTGTAGCAAAGATGATCTCCGAGGGCAATCTCTTCTGTGAGGAATTTTCTCGATGTCGCGGAAAAAGAAGGCGAAGAGAAATCCGTTGCTCCGGGAAAACGCGGGGAATGGGGCATGGTTTCCGTGTTTTTCAGAGGGAGGGTGTTTTGAGGGAATGGGGGCACCTCCCTTCTGAGAACTGTTCGGTTTGCCGGCGGGGGAATCGGTGCCGTACAAACGGAACAATAAAAAGAGTTTCCCGGAAAAAGTAGGGGAATCGTGCCCCCCTTTCTTGACAGGTTGTCTCTGGAGGCGTATAGTCTCCCCCAATATTTCCTGATTATCCTGTCGCGATGAAAGGGAAGATCTGTCCGAGATGCGCGGAGGACAGAGAGAAGAGTCCTTGGGCTGAAAGGCTCTTCACTCCGCAGGAAAAGGTCACCGCCCTGGAGCGTGCGTTGAAAACCGTGAATCCGAAAGGGTCAAGACGCAGGGGAGCGCCCCTTATCGCGCTGTGAGATGCCGTTTTTTGGAGTGCGTTTTTTCGGAGGCGTGCTTCATGCGAAAAGCGGAAGTGAAGTGGAACCGCGGGACTCCCGTCTTCATAGAAGAAGGGGGTCTTTTTGTTTTGTGCGGATCAGGGAGGTGTTTCCATTGCGTGGAGTGCTTCATCGGTATGGGACGAATCTGCGCCTTACGGAGCGGACTCCTCTTCTCTCTCTCGGAGAGGGGAGCACGCCTCTTGTGGCGTGCCGGAACCTGGGAGAGGAGCTCGACATCGAGCTTTTCGCCAAGTATGAGGGATTGAACCCCACCGGATCCTTCAAGGATCGCGGGATGGTTCTCGCCGTGGCGAAGGCGCTGGAGGCGGGGAGCAGAGCGGTGGTGTGCGCCTCCACGGGCAACACTTCGGCCTCCGCCGCAGCCTATGCGGCGACTGCGGGCATTCCCTGTCACGTGCTGCTTCCGGCGGGAAAGGTGGCTCTCGGCAAGCTCGCCCAGGCGCTCATCTACGGAGCGAAGGTCATTGCCGTGCGGGGGAATTTCGACACGGCTCTTGATCTCGCCCGGGACGCCTCGCGGCGACTCGGCCTGGCCATCGTGAACTCCGTGAATCCTTATCGGCTCAGGGGGCAGCGGTCCGCCGCGTGGGAGGTCTGCGACGATCTGGGGGACGCGCCGGACTGGCTCGCCATTCCCGTGGGCAACGCGGGGAACATCACCGCCTACTGGGCGGGCTTCGTCCAGTACGCCCGGTCCGGAAAAGCCTCCAGGATTCCCCGGATGATGGGGTTTCAGGCCGAAGGAGCCAGCCCGATGGTGAGGGGGGAGGATGTGCCCCAGCCCGAGACGGTGGCCACGGCGATTCGCATCGGGCGTCCCGTGAACGCCCGAAAGGCCCGTTGGGCTGTGCGGCGTTCCGGCGGAGCCTTTGCCGCCGTGTCGGACCTGGAGATCCTGGAGGCCCAGAGAATCCTGGCCTCCAGGGAGGGGCTCTTTGCGGAACCGGCCTCGGCGGCTCCGCTGGCGGGGCTTCTGGCGCTTGCCCGCCGGAATGAACTGCCGCGGGGGATTCGAGTGGTCATGGTGCTCACGGGAAACGGCCTCAAGGATCCCGATGCCGCGCTGGGAAAGACTCCGGCCATCACGGAAATCGACGGAAACTGGAGTTCTCTCGAGGAGGTGTTCCGGTCATGACCTTTCCGATTCGCGTCCGGGTTCCCGCGTCGAGTGCCAATCTCGGTTCGGGCTTCGACACGTTGGGCATGGGGCTCACGTTCTACAACGTGTACGAAGTGCTGGAGCTCCTTCCATCAGGTACCTACCAGGTGGAGGTTGTGGGAGAGGGAAGCCGTGAACTGGAGGATCCCGCGGCGAATCTGGTCATCCGTTCCTACGAGGCGGCTTTCGAGGCCTGGGAGAAGGAAGCTCCGGGACTGGTCTTCCGGGCGCTCAACGCGGTTCCCCTCTGTCGTGGGCTGGGCAGTTCCGCCGGTGCCGTGGTGGGAGGTGTCCTGCTCGCGAACGCCCTGCGGGAACGCCCTCTGTCGAAAGAGGAACTGTTGCCTCTCATGGTCCGTCTTGAAGGGCACCCGGACAATGTGGTTCCCTGCTGCGTCGGTGGCATGGTGGTGAGTTGTTGGGACGGGGAGCGCCTTCGCTATCTTCGGTTGACTTCCATGCCTCCGGATGTGTCGGTGGTGGTGGCGGTTCCGGAGTTTCGAGTGAGCACCAAGGCAGCCCGGGAGGTTCTTCCCGAAGTGGTCTCCCTCAAGGACGCCGTGTTCAACGTGAGTCGTGCGGCTCTCTTTACCGCCGCATGGGCCACCGGGTCCTGGGAACATCTTCTCTGGGCCATGGAGGATAAGTTGCATCAGCAGTTCCGGGCAAAACTCTTTCCGGGGGGCGAGGAGATTCTTTCGGAGATCCGGAAGAGTCCCGAGTGCATGGGAGTGGCCATCAGCGGTTCGGGACCGAGCATGATGGCCTTCGTGAAGGGAAATCCCCAGGGAGTGGCGGGGCGCATGTGCCGCATCTTCTCGGGGAATGGTGTACGGTCCCGGTTCTTTGTCCTCGATGTGGACGAGGCTGGTGCGAAACTGTCCGGAGGTGGCGTGCGTGTCGCGACTGGTGCTTAAGTTCGGGGGCTCCTCCGTGGCAAACCCGGAGCGGATGCACGCCGTGGCCGCGAGGATCGAACCTTTCGTCAGGGAGGGCAACGAGGTTGTCGTCGTGGTCTCCGCCCGGGGGAAGACCACGGACGAACTGCTCTCACTCGCCGGAGAGCTTCGGGGGCAGGACAACCGGGAAATGGATCAGCTTCTCGCCACGGGGGAGCAGCAGTCCATCGCACTGCTCGCTCTCGCCCTGCGGGATCGGAAGGTTTCCGCCCGTTCCTTCACGGGGTTGCAGGCAGGGATCTATGCCGATGGCTATCACATGGAAGGGCGGATCCGCACAGTGCAACCCCATCACCTCGAAAAAGCTCTTGCCGAGGGGGCGGTTCCCGTGGTAGCGGGTTTTCAGGGCATCAATGCCTCGGGGGACATCATCACGCTCGGTCGGGGCGGGTCCGACCTGTCCGCGATGGCCCTCGCCGCGTCCCTGGAAGCGGACGCCTGCCACATCTACACGGATGTGACCGGCGTCTACAGCGCGGATCCCCGGCTCGTTCCGGAGGCGCGCAAGCTCTCCCGGGTCTCCTACGGTGTGTGTATGGAGATGGCCGTCATGGGGGCCAAGGTGCTCCAGGCGAGGAGCGTGGAGATGGCGGCGCAGTATGACGTTCCCGTCTACGTGGCGTCGTCCTTCGACGAAGAGGAGGGAACATGGGTCATGAGAGAAGATGTGAACGAGCGTCTGGTCGTTCAGGCGGTGACACAGGACGGAAACGTGGCCAAGGTGGCCGTACTGGGAGTGCCGGACGTTCCGGGTATCGCCGCGAAGCTCTTCGGAGCGCTCGGCCAGAATGGCATCGGAGTGGAGATGATCATTCAGAGCGTCATGCGCGGCGACGTGAACGACATTGCTTTTCTTGTCCACAAGGCGTTTCTTGGCGAGGCGATCCGCATTTGCCGGAATGTCGCCCGGAATATCGAGGCCCAGGGCGTGACCTTCGACACGGAGATCGCCCGGATCTCCGTGGTGGGCGCGGGCATTGCCAACCATCCCGAAGTCCCTTCGAAAATGTTCTCCATTCTCGCCGACGTGGGGATCAACATCGACATGATCGCCTCCACCTCCCAGTCCATTACCTGCGTCATTCCCTCCGGTCAGGTGGAAACGGCGGTGCGCGCGCTGCATCGTCATTTCGTTGAGGAGGAAGCGCCGTGCGCGTCGCCGTCCTAGGAGCCACCGGGCTGGTCGGTCGGGAAATGATCGCGGTTCTGGAGCAGCGTTCTTTCCCCGTGGACGAACTGTTGCCTCTTGCGTCGGAGCGCTCTGCGGGGGTTGTGCTTCCCTTTCACGGGGAGAGCGTTTCCGTGCGGGCGGTGTCGGAGGATGTTTTCGAGGGGGTCGATCTGGCGCTCTTTTCCGCGGGCAGCGGGCCTTCCCGGACATGGGCTCCCGTCGCTCGGAGCAAGGGTGCCTGGGTGGTGGACAACAGCTCGGCCTGGCGCATGGCCCCCGATGTCTCCCTTGTGGTGCCCGAAGTCAACGCGGGAACGCTCCCGAAAACGCCCGCGGTGATCGCCAATCCGAACTGCGCCACCATCCAGACCGTCGTTGCGCTGAACCCGCTGCACCAGGCGGCGGGGCTTCTCGAATTCGCCGCCGTGACCTTTCAGTCCGTCTCCGGAACGGGACAGGCGGCTCTCCGGGAACTTGCGGAGGGCAGCTCCCTTGCCCGGTTCGAGAGAGGAATCCCTCTCGGCGGGGAAGAGCGGGCGCAGATCTATCCCCATCCCGTCGCCTTCAACGCCCTGCCCCATATCGGTGGGTTCGACGACGAGGGGATCAGTGAGGAAGAGTGGAAAATGGTTCGGGAATCCCGGAAGATTCTGGGACTTCCCGAGCTTCCGGTGAGTTGTACCACCGTGCGGGTTCCCGTGTTCCGCGGGCATGCCGTGGCCGTGACGGCGGTGTTCCGCGATGCCCTCTCTCCGGATGAGGCCCGGGAGATTCTTCGAAATGCCCCCGGAGTGGTCGTGGAGGACGACCCCGGGAAGAGCGTTTACCCCCTCCCCAGAAGAGCCGCAGGGACGGATCCCGTCTACGTGGGACGCATTCGCCGGGATACGGCGCGAAGAAACGCCCTTGCCCTGTGGGTCGTGTCCGACAATCTCCGGAAGGGCGCGGCTCTCAACGCCGTACAGATCGGCGAGACGTTGCTGGAAAAGGGACTTTTCCGGCACTGAACCCCTTCTCCGTTCTCTCCGGGCGGATGGAGCAGTCCGTCGGGCGGGCAACTTTCCCGGTGCGGTGCGCCGGGAGGTGGCGAAAGCTCCCGGGAGGTGCGGACCTTTCGTCCCGATTCCGTTTTACGGGATCTCCGGAAAAGCTCTTGTGCGAACTGTCGTTTCCAAAGCTCTTCGAAGGAGAGGAGATCCCCGCTGCGGTGTTTTTCTCGAAAGCGCCGCAGCGCACGGATCCACGGGCGACGTGCCTGGAAATCCCCGGAGCGAGGGGATGTTTTTCCATAAGGGCGCCGGAGGATGGCGAATTTCGGCTGAAGGGCTGAGTGGAATTGCCGATTCTCTCTTCCGGTAAGTGCACGAACCGGACCTGATAGGATAGAATAGCTGCGGCGCCGAAGGCGCCGCAGAGCTTTTTCCCGGGAGGAACAGTCATGAAGCGCCGTGTCAGCGCAACTGCCGTCACCGCTTTTGGGGCGGGCGTGATCGCTCTTCTTCTTTGCTTCTCCTCCATCGGACATGCGGAGGAGAGCGGGGGAGCCGCTGTGTCGGAAAAGGTGACCCTCACTGCGGAATCGCTTCGCTACGACCCCGAGTCGCAGCGCATTGTCGCCGAGGGAAACCTAACCATCCGGAAGGGCGCCGGCCGGATCACCGCCGAGCGGGGAGAGGGGCGGAGCGACGGTTCGCTCTTCATCCTCACCGGAAACGTGGTGGCGTCCTTTCCCGAGGAAGAACTCGAACTCGTCTGCGCCTACCTCACCTATCGCGCACGGGATGCCTGGCTTCTTGCGTCCGGGGACGTGTCCATCTCCTCCGGGGGTGATCGTCTGAGGGCGGAGATGATCAAATATCGCCTCGGCGGTTCCGTGGCCTACGAGGCCAGGGGAGATGTGTCGATCCTCTGGGAGGGACGTAATTTGGAGGCCGACTCCGCATGGCGCGAGGGTGACGATTTCCGTGCCAGGAATGTGCGGCGTTTCGAGGACCCCAAAGAGCGTGTTTCTCTGGTGGCACCCACGGTGGTGGGGCGTGCCGAGAAGGGAGTACTCGCGGAGGTGACCGCCGAAGGGGGCATTGTCGTGGAGGTCGCCGGGCGAGACGGAAAGCCCGTGCGCATTCGTGGTGCCAAGGGAATCTATTCCATCGCCAAGGGCTCTGTCGTCGTGACGGGAAACGCTTCCGCGGTCCAGGCCGGGCGCACCGTTTCCGCCCAGAGCCTGGTGATGAACCTCGTCACCAGGCGCATCGAAGCCCTCGGCAAACCCCAACTCACCTTTCCCGTGGGGGAGTGAGCATGGGACGGATCTTTTCGGCGGAACGCCTCGTCAAGAGTTACCGTGGGAAGACCGTCGTCTCCTCGGTGAATCTTTCCGTGCAGCAGGGGGAAATCGTCGGTTTGCTCGGTCCGAACGGTGCGGGTAAGACGACTACCTTCTACATGCTCGTCGGACTGATTTCCCCCGATTCGGGCAACGTCTACGTGGACGGAAGAGATGTTACGGAACTGCCCATGTTCGGGCGTGCCCGGCTCGGCGTGGGGTATCTTCCCCAAGAGGCGTCGGTGTTTCGCAATCTCTCGGTGGAGGACAATTTGCGCCTTGTCCTTGAAGAGCAGAACCATTCCTCGGGGGACTGGCGCGAGGTGCTGGAGCATCTTCTGCGAGAGTTCGGACTGGAACGGGTCCGTTCCGTGCCAGGATACGCCCTGAGCGGCGGTGAACGACGACGTGTGGAGATCGCACGATGTCTCGCCATCATGCCCGAGTTCATTCTCCTTGATGAACCGTTCAGCGGCATCGATCCCATCGCGGTCTACGACATTCAGCAGATCATCCTGGATCTCCGCAAGAAGGGATTCGGCATTCTGCTCACGGACCACAACGTGCGGGACACCCTGGCGATCACGGATCGGGCCTGTCTGATCCACCAGGGACAAATTGTCGTGGAGGGATCTCCCCAGGATGTGGCCGAGAGTGAGGTGGCCAGGAAATTCTACCTGGGGGAACGTTTTTCCTGGTGACGGCCAAGGAAGGCGCTTCGATGATGTCTTCTGCGACTGCCTGCCTGTGCATCCTTCTTTGAGAAAACGGGTCATTGCAAGAAATTCGCCGGGAGGCGACTGGAACGGAGCAGCAGGGTTCTGTGTCGCACCGGAACGAAGTCGATCGAGGACGGCCTGGGGTCGAGTCGGATTTTTCTCCAATGGCGCTACGGAATGGAATTGCGGGATGGTTTTTCCAGCAAGGGAATGCTCTCGAGTTCTCCGTTCTCAAGGAGGGCAAGAAGAACTGTTTTCGCTTCCGCCACCTTCGGAGAAAGGTTGAGCGAATGCTCCCGGAAGGCTGGTTCCACGGCGATGACGACCAGGTCCATCTCCCGGGAGAATTCCTCCAGCAAGGAGGAAAGAGGGATGCCGTGGCTGCTCCAGGAGGTGCTTTCGCAGAATGCAAGCGGAAGGCGCCGTATTGCCCCGGGGGAAAGTCCCATGAGAGCCGCATCGACGATGATGAGCCGGGACGGCCTCGTCCTCCGGAGGTGTGCCAGGTGATTTTCCGGAGTGGTCTCACAGAGGCGTATCTCCATTTCTTCGGGGGGTGCGTCCAGAAGCGCCTCGGCAATGCGGACCCCAACGCCGTCATCCCCGCAGAGGGGATTTCCGACGCCCCAGAGAACACTCGTCGTTTTTTTCACATTCATGACGGTTGTCAGCTCCTTCGATGTTCCGTTCCTCGCCGGTTCTTCTCGGGGAGCCGTTTCTGAAACACGCTCCGTCAAGGAGGATACCCTATGGACGGTTCCTCACGCAACGCCCGCATGGTACGCCATGCCTTCACGATGATGCTCGGTACCTTCGCCAGCCGAATCCTCGGATTGATCCGCGAGGTACTCATGGCGGCCTGTTTCGGTGCGACGAGGCAGCTTGATGCGTTCTACGTGGCCTACACGCTGGCGAATCTCTCCCGCCAGCTCCTCGCGGAGGGAGCACTCTCCGCTTCGTTCGTTCCCGTCTTCTCTCAGGTGCTTGCCAGGGACGGAAAGGATCGGGCGATGCGCCTCGCCCGCCAGGCCATGACGGTGCTTTTGCTTCTCGGAGCCGCGGTGGTGCTCGGAGGCATCGTCGCCGCACCGCTCCTGGTCCGTCTCATGGCTCCCGGGTTCGCTCCGGAGATCCGAATTCTCGCCGAATCCCTCACACGGTCGCTTTTTCCGTTCCTTCTTTTCGTCTCTCTCGGGGCTCTCGCCATGGGTGTCCTGAACAGCCTGGATTCCTTTTTCGTCCCCGCCGTGGCACCAGCGCTGAGCAACGTGACCTTCATCGCCGTGGTTCTTCTTTTCGTTCCTTCCTTCGGTATCAAAGGTCTCGTTGCGGCGGTTCTCCTCGGCGGCCTGGCCCAGTTGCTCCTTCAGTGGGGATGGAGCTGGAAGCTGGGGGTGCCCCTTTTTCCCGAGCGGCCGAACCGCAAGGATCCGGAGCTCCGGCGCATGCTCGTGCTCTTTCTTCCCTATGCGGTGGGGCTTTCCCTCAATCAGGTGAATCCTCTGGTGAGCCGCATGCTCGGTTCTTTTCTGGAGGGTGGGGTCATTTCCGTTCTGAACTACGCGGACCGGGTACTCCAGCTTCCTCTGGGGCTCTTCGTGGTGGCCCTCTCACAGGCGGTACTCCCTCTTCTCTCCCGCATCGCTCCGGGAGAGAACGAAGAGTTCATGGAATTCTACCGGGATGCGCTTCGCTTCGCTCTTTTCGTGGTCTTTCCCGTGGTGCTCGGGACAGTGGCGTGCAGCCGGGAGATCGTGCACGTGCTCTTCTTTCGGGGTGCTTTCGACGCGTGGGCCTGGAATGCCACGTCAGGGGCTTTGTCCATGTACGCGTTGGGACTTCCCGGAATGGCCTGCACCACGGTGACCATGCGGGCTCTCTATGCACGAAGCAGACCCAGGGATGCACTCTTCGTCACAGCGTCGAGCGTGACCGTGAACCTCGGCGCGAGCATACTGTTCATGTCTCTTCTTTCGTATCGAGGCATTGCCCTGGCTGCATCGATGGCCTTTACGGTCTCCGCCCTCGTCGGGTATGTTCGGGTTCGGCGCTTTGGCGGGGAGGCGAGCGAGGGTAGAGACCGGCTCTTTTCGCCGGAATGGGGAAAGCCTGTGGGAATCGCCCTGGCGTTCACGACGGCGATGATCCTGCTCTGGAAATTCCTGTTGCCCTATCCTCCCGCGGCATCCCTTGCGCTGCGACTGCTCTGGCTTGGAGGTGTCGCCTGCATGGGTGGAGCGGCCTATGCCTTACTGACGCGCCGATTGAAGTGTCGGGAATGGGAATGGGTACGGAGCGCGTTGCGCCGTCGGGGGTAGCGGAAGAGAGGCATCCCTGGAAAGTCGGCCGTAGCGCCGGGAATGCTGCTGTGGAATGGAACCGGAGACGGAACGTGCGCGGGGGGTGGTCCGTCCGCCGGGCACCTTTTCAGTGAGAAGAACCGATGCATATGTTCATCCCTCCGAACGGCGGGCAGACTTGCGTTCTTTGTCCTCCGGGAGGATTATTGTCTGCGCCGGGAGGAACGTGTTC
>DIMS01000001.1 GCA_002425685.1 Synergistaceae bacterium UBA5560
ACGGTGATGACACCGTCCCGTTGCCCTCTGGCCCTTCCCGTTCCGTCTTGCTTCGTCCCGCCCGGATGGTCTCAAGAGCAAGCGCTTTCCCTCCTAGCGGACCTTCGCACTTCCGGGAAGCGTCAACCCTCGCTCCCGGAGGCAGCGTGCGCCGCAAGCGCCCGGGAGACGATCTTCATGGCGCACAGGGGACCGCACATGGCGCACCCCTCACCATCCTTGAGGAAGGCGCGCCGGGCTCTCACCGCCGACGGATCCAGCGCCACCCTTTCCTGTCTCTCCCAGTCGAGGGCCTTGCGCGCCCGGGACATCTCCAGATCCCATTCCGCGGCCCCGGCAAGCCCCTTCTCCACGTCTCCCACGTGGGCGGCGATGCGCGACGCCGTCACACCCGCCCGCACGTCCTCGACATCGGGAAAACCCAGGTGCTCCGAGGGCGTCACGTAGCAGAGAAAGTCCGCTCCCGCTGCCGCCGCGACGGCCCCTCCGACGGCTCCAACGATGTGGTCGTAGCCGGGAGCCACGTCCGTCACCAGAGGCCCCAGCACGTAGAAGGGGGCACCTTCGCAGAGGCGCTTCTGCAACTGCACGTTGGTCCCGATCTGCCCGAGCGGCACGTGCCCCGGCCCCTCCACCATGGCCTGTACACCCGCCTCGCGGCACCGCCGCACCTGGGCACCGAGTTCAAGGAGTTCCGCCACCTGTGCCCGATCCGTGGCGTCCGCCCCGGCGCCGGGGCGAAGCCCGTCCCCGAGGCTCAGGGTCACCTCGTGGGTGCGGGCGATGGAGAGCAGCCGGTCGAAATGTTCCGCCAGGGGATTTTCCCTGTCGTGCTGAAGCATCCAGGCCACGAGAATGGAACCGCCCCGGCTCACCACGTCCGCAACCCGTCCCTGTTCCATGAGATGGGAGAGGGCGCGGCGGGTCAGTCCCGTGTGGACCGTCATGAAATCCACGCCCTCTGCGGCCTGTCGCTCGATGACCTCGAACAGATCCTCCACGGTCATGCGCACCACCGCATCATGGCGGCTCCGGGCCACCTGGGCCGCTTCGTAGAGCGGGACCGTCCCCAAAGGAAGCGGCGACAGGCGGAGCAGCTCCGCCCTCAGGGCAGACAGGTCGCCCCCGGTGCTCAGATCCATCACCGCGTCGGCGCCGCTCTCCACTGCCGCAGCGAGTTTTCTCCGCTCCAGATCGACCGCCGCGTGTCCCTCGGAGGTGCCGATGTTGGCGTTCACCTTGGTGCGCAAGCCTCGACCGATGCCGCAGGGCACCAGGCTCCGATGGGCCGGATTGGCGGGAACCGCCGCCGTGCCCGCCGCCACCCCGGCGAGCAGAACCTCCGGAGAAAGGCTCTCCCTTTTCGCCGCCGCCTTCAGAGCACCCTCTGCGTCTCCGCGGCGGGCACGCTCCATCAAGGTCATTCCGCTCTTTTCCATGATCATCCTCCCCTTTCTTCCGCCCCGCCGGGGGCGGACGTTCCGCTATGCCGATTCCGGCGGGGAGACAGGGCGGCGGGAGAAAACGAAACAAGCCGCCCCCCTTCAAAGGAGAGCGGCCTGCAAAACGCACCGTTTCTTTTTCCGGATGGACCTCCCTGCGCCGGTATGACCCGGTGCCGCCCTCGGGCGACAGCGCACATGTGCGCTCAGGTTCAAAGGGTCTGCGGGTCCTCCCGCACTCTCAGCCCCGGATCGGGGGCCCCCCCGTTCGCTTGACAAGATTCTCCGTCAGACTTCCTTCCGAGCAGTATAACAGCCTCGCGCCGTTTCAGCCACGTTCCGCAGCCTCTTCGCGCTGTGACGCGCCGGAAGGGGGATCGGGAAGGACTATGGTGAAGGCGGCGCCCTCGTCCGAGTCCTCCAGGAGAACGCTGCCGCCGTGCAGCTCCGCCATGCGCTTCACGATGGCGAGACCGAGGCCGTAGCCGCCCTTGGCCTTGCCGTTCCGCACCCGGCTCGCGTCACCTCTGCGGAAGCGCTCGAAGATGTGGTGCCGCATCGCCTCGGGAATGCCGATGCCGTTGTCGGCGACGACGATACGCCAGGCCGGGAGCAGGTCGTCCCGGACCATGCGGAGGGAGATCTTTCCGCCGGGGTTCGCCTCGAACCGCCCGGCGGTGTACTTCACGGCGTTGTCCAGGAGATTGGTGACGCAGCGCAGCAGCCCCTCGCTCCATCCCGCGAAGGGGGCGGATTCGGGGAGATCCACCTCCCATTCCAGGTGTTCCGCCAGGGGATGGAGCGCCGCCGCCTCCCGGGCGACACGGCAGAGTTCCGCCAGGTCCACCTCCTCGGTGAGATCCAGGGGGACCGCCGTACCCGAATCGAGACGGGAGAGGAGAAGAAGGTCGTCCATGAGGGCACTGATGCGCTCCTGCTGTTCGAGGATGCGCTCCAGATAGGGACGCTGGTTTTCCGAGCTTCCCTCCTCCAGAAGTAGTTCCGCCGCGGCACGGATGATGGTGAGGGGCGTCTGGAGTTCGTGTCCCGCGTCGGCCACGAAAGCCTTTCGGGACTCCTCCAGGAGGTGGCGTTCCGTCATGTCCTGGAGGACCGCGATGGCGCCTCCCGCCACGGAGACCGCCTGGGCGAGGAGAAAGCGCTGCTCCTCCCGAAGGACAACGTTGCAGGTTCCGTCCCGCCCCCGAAGGGCGTCTTCGAGAAGCTCCACGAGCTCGGGGCTTCGCAGGACACCCTGGAAGGGATGTCCTTTCTGGGAGGGCATGCGGAGCAGTTTTCCCAGAGGAGGATTTTCGTAGCGGATCTTTCCCTCCCGGTTTACCACGAGGACTCCCACGGGGAGGGAGGCGAGAATGCGCTCCAGATAGGTCCGCTCCTCCTGAAGCTGCTGGAGAATCTGTTCATTGCGTTCGGCCATGTTCTTCAACGCCAGAGCGAGTTCCTGCACCTCCGCGCTGGGGCGCACGGGAAGGGGCGGCAGGGAGATGGGACCGCCCTTGTTGACGGCCTTCACCAGAGCCTGGATGGGCTGCACGAGCTGCCTCAAAAAGAGGGCGCCCAGAAAAAGCGACGCAGCCGCAGCCAAAAGCAGTGCCGCACCGAGGGAGAGCCGCCCCGCGGAAAGCACGTCCCGAAGCAGCGCGAGAGGAAAAGCGGTGCGCACCACCAGAGCTTCCCCATGCACGGGAACGGAGCGGGCCACGTAGAGCATGTTCTTCTTCACCGACTGGCTGTACCGAGTGTCCGAGCCGCGTCCTTCCGCAAGGGCGGCCTGTACCTCCGGACGGCTCCGGTGGTTCTCCAGAGTCGCCGCATCGGCCTCGGAATCGACGAGGACGTTGCCGTCGGGAGCGATGACGGTGATCCGGCACCGCAGGGCCTTGCCGAGTTCCCCCAGGACGGTGCGCCATTCCGAGGAGTTACTCCGTTCAAGGGCGAGGAGCGACGCCTCCAGACGCCCGTCGAGTTCGCGGGCGGCGTAGTCGCCCAGCCGATCCCGAAGGACCATGGACTGGAAGAGCCATCCGAGGGCGAAGCACAGGAGAAGGGAGACCGCGAGAAGAAAAAAGAGGCGGGTCCGGAGGTGTCTCACGCGTCGTCTCCTTGTTCCCAGCGCAGCCGGTATCCCCGCCCGCGCACGGTGTGCACCAGCCGGGGATGCTCCGGATCGGGATCCACCTTCTTGCGGAGCCGCGACACGTGAACGTCCACCGTGCGGGTGTCGCCGCCGTAATAGCCCCAGACCTTGGCGAGCAGTTCCTCCCGGGAGATAACCTGACCTTTGCGGCGGATGAGCGTCTCCAGCAGGCGGTACTCCGTCGGGCTCAGGTCCAGCACGCCCTGGTTGAGGTAGAACATCTGGGCCGTGGCATCCAGGGTCAGGGGACCTTCGGCGATGACCGCCTCGGTGGAGATCTTCCGCGACGCCCGGCGCAGAATGGCTTTGACCCGGGCGGCCAGCTCGGACATGGAGAAAGGTTTCCGCACGTAGTCGTCCGCCCCCAGTTCGAGCCCCGCCACCACGTCCTTCTCGTCCCGCCGGGCGGTGAGCATGAGGACGGGAATGTCCCGCGTGGCCGGAGCGGAGCGGAGACGGCGGCAGACCTCCCAGCCGTCCATTTTGGGCAGCATGAGATCCAAAAGAATCAGGTCCGGCAAAACCGTCTCGGCCATATCCAGGGCGGTGTCGCCGTCGGAGGCGCGCTCCACGGAGAAACCGTGCCTGCGGAGGCCCTCGGCCACGAGATCTCCCAGGGCCTCCTCATCCTCGACGATGAGAATGCGTTGCCCCGTCATGGATCATTCCTCCTCCTTGGGACGCCGGATGGCGGAGGACTTCTCCACCTTCCCCGTCACCATGTAGATGGTCCGCTCGGCGAGGTTCGTGGCGTGGTCTCCCGCCCGCTCCAGCGTGCGCGCCACGAAGAGGAGCCGCGTGGCCTGTTCGATGGTCCTCGGGTTCTCCATCATGATGAGAAGGAGTTCCCGAAAGATCTGCTCCTGGATGTCGTCCATCTGGTCGTCCATGAGACAGACCTTGCGCGCTTCCTCGGCGCTCCGATCCAGAAAGGCCCCCAGGGCCGTGTCGATCATCTCCTTGAGAATCTGGGCCATGCGGGGGATATCCAGCAAAGGCTTGATGAGGCGCTCTCTGGAGAGCGCCTTGGCCGCCTTTGCGAGGCTCACGCCGTAGTCGCCGATGCGCTCCAGGTCCACCGCCATATGAAGGATCGCCGAGAGGGTTCGCAGGTCGAGCGCCACAGGCTGGAAACGGGCGATGATCTGGAGACACTGGGCGTCAATGTTCCCCGTAAGGCTGTCGAGGACATCGTCGCCTCTGAGGACCTCCTCGGCGAGGCGCACATCCTGTTCCTTCAGTGCCCACACGCCCTTCATGACTGCATCCTGGGCCAGATTCCCCAGCTTGAGAAGATCCGTCTCAAGGCGTTTCAGTTCCGTATCGAAAGCCTTTCGCATGTTCATGGAATCCATGGAATTCTCTCCTTTCTGCCGTGCCCCGTCCGGAATCGCCGCGGACGGCGCTCCGGTATGGCCACCCGGGTCTAGCCGAAACGCCCCGTGATGTAGTCCTCGGTTCTGCGATCCTGGGGAGACGTGAAGATCTCCTGGGTGGGCCCCATCTCGATGGTCTCTCCCATGAGGAAGAAACAGGTCATGTCGGAGATGCGGGCGGCTTGCTGCATGTTGTGCGTCACAATGACGACAGTATAACGTTCCTTGAGTTCTCTGACGAGTTCTTCGATGCGGGCCGTTCCAAGGGGGTCGAGGGCGGAGGTGGGCTCGTCCATGAGAAGGACCTCCGGCTCCACCGCAATCGCCCTGGCGATGCAGAGGCGCTGCTGCTGCCCTCCCGACAGGGCCAGGGCAGGAGTGTGGAGCTTGTCCTGCACTTCCTCCCAGAGAGCCGCGCCCTTCAGGCTCGACTCGACGATCTCCTGAAGGACGGTTTTGTTCCGGATGCCGTGGAGCCTTGGACCGTAGGCCACGTTCTCCCAGATGGATGAAGGAAATGGATTCGGTCGCTGGAAGACCATGCCCACCTTTCGCCGCAGGGCGATCACGTCCGTGGAGGCGGCATAGATGTCCATGCCGTCAAGTTTGATCTCCCCCTCGACACGGCACCCGAGAATGAAGTCGTTCATCCTGTTCAGGCAGCGGAGAAAGGTGCTCTTGCCGCATCCCGAGGGGCCGATGAAGGCCGTCACCGACTTGGGGGCGATGTCCATCTCCACATTCTTAAGGGCATGATGCTCCCCGTAGTGGAGGTTGAGGGCGCGTACGAGAAATTTCGGCGTCGCCGCAGGCATGAATGCGTACCACCTTTCGGAAGTCACCGCACATTCTTCAGGCGGAGCCGTGCCCGCCAGAGAATGCCGATGAGCGTCGTTCCAAGAACGATGATGAGGAGAACCAGCACCGTCCCGTACTGGATGGGTCGAGTCATTTCGATGTTGGTGCCCGCCGTGGCCAGCACGAGAATGTGGTACGGCAGGGCCATGACCTCCTGAAAAAGGCTCCTCGCCACGTGGGGGGCGTAGAAGGCCGCTCCGGTGAAGATGATGGGCGCCGTCTCCCCCGCCACACGCCCGACGCTGAGGATTCCCCCCGTGAGAATCGAGGGAAACGCCGCGGGAAGAACCACCTTGTAGATGGTCTGCCACCGGGTGGCTCCCATGGCGTAAGAGGCATCCCGATAGTCCTGGGGGACGGACCGCAGAGCCGATTCGGCGGCGCCCACCATGATGGGCAGAGCGAGACATCCCAGGGTGAGCCCCGCGGAGAGAAGACAGGGTCCGAACCCGAGGAAGACCGCAAAGAAGGAGAGCCCGAAAAGGCCGAACACTACCGACGGAACGCCCGCAAGGCTCCGGATGGCCAAGCGCACCGTGCGGGTGAAGAAATCGTCCCGGGCGTACTCCACGAGATACACCGCCGTGGCCACACCCATGGGAAAGGCGAAGGCCATGGAGACGAGAATGAGCTGGAAGGTTCCCACGATGGCGGGATAGACCCCGCCCTGGGTCATGGCCTCCCGCGGAGGCTCCAGGAAGAAATCCCAGGAGAGCACTCCCGCGCCCCGGGCGGAGAGGAAGGTCAGAATGCCTCCCAGCAGGAGGACGATCCCTCCCATGGTGCACCAGAGAAGTGCCGTGACGAGCTTGTCCTTCACGACCCTGCCGGCGCGCACCTCCGGCAGGGTTCCCGCGCCCTGGCTGGCGTGGGCGCTTCCGTTCGACCTTCGCGTGGTCTTCATCCCCGCCACCGCATTCCTCTCCGCTCCACCCACATGGCGGCCACGTTGATGCCCAGGGTGATGACCAAAAGCAGGATTCCCGCGAAGAAGAGCGAGAAGTAGTGGTCGGAACCAACCGGGGTCTCCCCCATCTCCGCGGCAATGGTGGACGTGAGGGGACGGACCGGATCGAGCACCGACCGAGGGACCAGGGCGGCGCCTCCCGAGGCCATGAGGACCACCATGGTCTCCCCCACGGCGCGCATGACACCCAGCAGGCACGCCTGAAGAATGCCCGGAAGCGCCGAGGGGATCACAACCCGGGAGATGGTCTCCCACCGGGTGGAACCCAGGGCGTAGGCGGCGTCCCGGAGATCCTTGGGCACCGCGGCCATGGCATCCTCCGCGAGAGAAGCCACCACGGGAACGATCATGATTCCCATGAGGATCGAGGCGTTCATCAGATTGAGCCCCGTGAGAATGGAAAAGCGTTCCTGGAGCCAGGGAGCGATGACCACCATGCCGATGAATCCAAGCACCACCGAGGGGAAAAATCCCAACACCTCCAGAATGGGTTTGAAGATCTCCCGGAGCGACCTGGGACAGACCTCGGAGATGAAGGCCGCAAGGCCGAGGCTTACGGGCACGGCGAGGAGCGATGCCAGAGCCGTCACCGCCAGAGATCCCACGACGAGGGGAAACATGCCGAACTCGGGGGGATCGTAGGTGGGATACCAGTAGGAACCGAGGAGCAATTCCCCCAGCGAGGCGTGCCGCAGCACCGGCAGCCCCTCGCGGAGCAGGAAATAAAGAATGAAGAGCATGATCGCCATGCCCGTGGACGCGAGCACGGTTATGACCCTTTTTGGTATGCGATCACCGCGCAGGGTATCGGAATCTTTCATGTTCCGGACCTTCCCTTCTGGACGACTCAACCGAGCCTCTCCGGTTCGTGGTCCCCCTTGACCTCTCCCGTCTTCCGGCTTCCGGGAAGAACGGTCCGAAATCTGTTCCTCCCTTCGGCCTGAAGAGGCGGCTTTCTCTTTCCCCGAAGAAGGACGAGACGAACTCCGAAGGTGAGAAGCGTCACGCGGAAAACTCGCCCCCCGGGGACGGCGTGGGGGGCGAGGGTGGAAAGGGGAAGAGGAAGCGCTCTGGTTTTCTAATTGAGGGGGATGTAGCCCACCTGCTCGACGATCTTCTGCCCCTCGGGGCTCAGCAGGTAGTCCACGAAGGCCTTCGCGTCGCCCTGAGGCTCGCCGTTCGTGTAGAGGAAGAGGAAGCGGCTGAGGGGATAGGCACCGCTCTTGGCGTTCGCCGCGTTGGCTTCCACGCCGCCCACCTTCAGAGCCTTCACAGAGTCGTTGATGTAGGCGATACCGTCATAGCCGATGGCAAGGGGATTCTTTGCGACGGTCTGGAGCAGCGCACCGGCGGAAGCGGTGACAAGGGCCTTGGGAGTGACCTTCTCGCCGTGCATGACCATTTCCTCCCAGGTGCCGAAGGTTCCGGAGCTGGTGTCGCGTCCAGCCACCGCGATGGCCTTCTCTTCGCCGCCAAGGGCTTTCCAGTTCTCGATCTTGCCCATGTAGATTTCCTTGAGCTGCTCCAGGGAGAGATCGCTCACGGGGTTGGAGGGATGAACCATGGCACAGAGAGCGTCGATGGCCACCTTGATCTCAAAGGGCTTCACGCCCTTGGCCTCGGCGTCGCTCTTCTCCTTGTCCTTCATCGGGCGGGATGCCATGGCGATGTCCGTGGTGCCGTCGATAAGGGCCTTGATGCCGTTACCGCTGCCACCGCCGGAGACAGTGATCTTCACGTCGCTGTTGGAGGCCATGAACTTCTCCGCCGCCGCCTGGGCGATGGGAAGAACCGTGGTGGAACCGTTCATCTTCAGGTCGCCCGCAAACGCCGCTCCCGCCAGGAGCACACCACAAAGAACCGCCGCCGTGCCGATCAGATACCGCTTCATTTCAAGACTCCTCCTCGTGTTGTCGATCTTATGATTTTCCGGTGCCGTCCGAACCTCTTCCTTGCAGGGACAAGTCTAGAGGAACGTCGTTACGCGGGTATGTCGCGTTCGTGAC
This sequence comes from Synergistaceae bacterium UBA5560, assembly GCA_002425685.1. Taxonomy (GTDB): domain Bacteria; phylum Synergistota; class Synergistia; order Synergistales; family Aminiphilaceae; genus Aminiphilus. The sequence continues at coordinate 8,808 of DIMS01000001.1, forward strand.
GGAAATGTAACGGCTTTGTGGCAATCTCTTCGGGAATGTTTCCAAAGGGTAACGGCGAAAAACGAACGAGGCGGGGCGGGCACCGAAGAAAAACGAGGAAGAAGCGAGAGAAGGAAGACAGATCGCCGTGGAGGGCTTTCCCACCATGACGAAGGGGAAGGAAACGTCTCCGCTTCCTTCCCCTTCGTCAGAACCGGACAGGCTCAGCCGCCGTGAAACGAAAAAGCGTCGGGCTACTGAGAGATGGCGCTCACGGGGCAGGCGGCCACGCAGGCGCCGCACTCGACACAACTGTCAGCCTCAACCTGGGCCTTGCCGTCGTTCATGGCGATGGCGCTCACGGGGCAGGTGCCCACGCAGGCCTCACATCCGACACACACATCCTTGTCAACTACTGCCTTTGCCATTTGTCATCCCTCCTCTTTTTTCATAAGCGACCGAAATCGGCAACGACATCATACCATTGCGGCAATGGGGGCACAAGCGAGCAGAAACGTGTCATCTTCGTGACGGCGGAACGTTCATGACCCCAGAGACAACAGCAGAGGAAGGACAAACAGCAGAAGTACCGACGGAGCGAGCCCGGCGGAACATCCACCGCTCCCCGAACCCGATGGATTTACGGGCGTGGGTTCGGCCGTCGGCGTGGTGACCGTCACGCTGCCTCTGTGCACCGCCACGGAGACCAGAGAAAATTCCGTCGTGATGGTTCCCCGGAGCCCTTCCTCGTCCAGAGAGGCGTTGTCCTCCACCGTGTAGCGGAAATTCTCCTCGATGACCCAGGGCGCGCCATCCCCGGCGACAAGCGGGGAGAAGGGGCCTTTTCCCTTCTCCGAGGGAAGGAGCAGAGAAAAGCCCTTCATCGCCCGGGTCGTCGTGTCGAAGGTGGACACGGCGAGAAAAACGCCGCGGGCGATGGTCTCTTCGCTCGGCTCCCGCTGAATGTCCATGGAGACGAAGAGCGGACCTGTCATCATGTCGGCACTGACGAGAATCGCCGGGGCGACGAGGAGAGATGCGTTGACCCCGTTGATGTCCGGAACCCCGAGCCACGCGGCGATGATCTCCCTTGCCCGCACGCCGTCCCCGCCCCACGCGGCGGCATCAAAGGCACCATCCCCGCCACCGCCGTTCAGGATGGCATCCTCCACGTTCCACGCTCTCTGAAGTCCCAAAGGATCGTCGGAGATAGAACGGACGATGTAGTGCCCGGCCCCTCCCACAAAGGCACCGACGAAACCCGGACTGAAGGGCGGCGGTGGCGACGGTGCGATCCCCGTGGGGGACGGACGGGGGACCTCCGTGGGAAGAGGCTCCTCCGGAAGACGGGGAGGAAGCGTCGGCCCGGGAGAGAGGGTCGGCCTCGGCGTCACGAAAGGCTCCGGCGTCGGTGTCGCCGGGGCGGTCGGCACGGGCGTCGCGGTGGGTCTCGGCGTCGGGGACGGAGACAGAGTCGGTTCCGGCGTGGGAGCCCGCGTCGGGGTGGGGGTAGCGCAGGAGCGGACCGCCGTGAACGTGGGAACCTGCAACGCCTCATTGCCGAGGGAGACGATCCGGACCGCCGGGGTGTATTCACAGAAAACAGAGGGAGGAACGAGAATCCGATAGGTCGCTCCTCCCTCGAGATCCTTCGAGTAAACACCGTTGCCATCGGTGGGGACGGTATAAAGAAGGGTCACGCCGTCACCGCTCAGAACCCTCACGTCCACGCCCTTCACACAGGCCTCGCAAGCGGCCGTCACGTCGCCGCTGACGGTCCACACCAAAACAAGGAGGAGCGTCGTCTCCTTCTGGATTTCGTAGTCCGAGAGCGTTTTTTCGTTCTCCAACTCCACGCCATCGGAAAAGAGACGCTGTCTCTCCGGCACATAGCCTTTCTTGTCCTGGATCTTCGCCTTCACGCTTTCGATGGAGTCTCCCGCCTCCACTTCGAGCGTGATCGTGCCTTCTGCGCCCTTTTCCTTCACGAAGATCTGCATCGCCTGGGCCGCGGATCCGAACACGGCGAAAAGAACTGCCGCGAGAAGCACCGCGAAAAAGGTGCGGCGACGGGACCGATGTCCCCGCCGACGGAGGTCAGAGAACATCGCCTAGAAATCATAGAGCCGGAAGGTCCACCGCTGGGGGGAGTCCTTCTCGGTTCCGTTGGTGTAGAGCGTATTTCCGTTTTCCGCCTCCCGCAGATAGTCGTGATCCTTCGTCTTGATGAAGACGTGGATGCCCTCCCGGGGGTAAGCCGGTTCCTTGGTTTCGGTGTAGAAATCCACGAAACGGGACATGATCACCGGCACGGGTTCGAGCGTTGCCGTATCGACGGCCTTGGCGTAGTTGCATTTGTTTTTGTACGAGGGAAACTGAAGTTCTCCGCTGCGGCTCTTCAGGGAAAGAAGATCGCCGTAGCGGACGAAGGTCTTCGTGGCATCCACGGATTCATATCGGACGAGTCCGTGTCGTTCCGCGCCGCCGTCTTTCCGCCATTCGCCCAGGCAGGAGACATGGTTTCCCTCACCTTTCAAATACGCCCGATTCGTGGCCTTGATGCCGTACTCGGCGACCGGTTCGTCCTTCTTCTCGGGAATCGTGGCGAGCAGTGGAGCAGCACCTCCGGCCTCGTCGGGCTCCCCGTTGCGAAGAAGAGCGGCCTCGGGAAGCCAGGCGAAGAGCGGGACCGTGGCATAGGGCTTCTCTTCCGTCAGCGTGAGCCAGATGGTCGGCACTTTCGCATCGTAGCTGAAAGTGCTGTTAAGGAGTTTCTTGCCCACCGCTCCGGGAACAGGGGATTCGTCGTCCCCAAGGTTGAACCGGCGGACCTCGTTTTCACCGGCGACGAGGGTGAAGCGGGTCTGCAGCGGCATGTCCCGGAAGATGTACCGGAGCACCACCGCCCTTGTGGAGCTCTTTCCGGGATCCTGCCAGGCAACGACGTTCACCGTGCCGTGATAGCCTCCTATCAGTGCTGGTATGTCGCTTTCATTCACCCTCAGATAGAGGGGCAGCGCGGTGCCCTTGTTGCCGTCTTTCTTCGCCTCCAGATCGCGCATCCGATCCTTCATGAAGGTGAAAAAGACATTGTAATCCTTCGGTCTGGAACCCCTCCAGTAATAGGTATCCGCCACCAGGGAATCCCAAAGGAAGCGCACCACCACCTGCGACGACGCTCCCACCGCGTCTCCGACATGGTCGTCGAAAGTGAAGTAGGGCGATCCTCCCGCGTCGTGGGGCATGTCGCTTCCCCGATGATAGTCCATGGTGCATCCTCCCCGGGGAAGGAACACGCCCATCATCTCCACGCCGTCGAGGAAGGCCTCCGACTGGGCGGCGATCCGGCCGGTGTGCTTCTCCTGCCACCGCAGCACGTTGTTCTTGACGTCCTCCGGGTCCTGGAAAAGGTGATAGTGTTCGGTGATGAGGATCAATCCCTTGCTCTGGATGCCCACGAGGAACAAATAGGTCTGGAGATAGGTGTCGAGGGCATCCTCGATAGCGGTCTTGCCTCCCCTGACCTGGCCCAGCAGATACGTCGCCAGCTTGGTGTAGAAGCTGGTTCCCACCAGAGGGGCGGTCAATTTCTCGTTGATCAGGTCGAGCCCGAGCTCCACGTCGAGGGTCTTGGCGTCGATGGCCTCCGCTTCCTTCTTGGATCTTTCGCGGTCTTTGTTTTTGGGAAGCGGCATCAAGTTGTCGTCGTAGAGGGTTCGGATCAGCGAGATGGAGGAGAGCATGGTGTTGTAGTCGGCCTCCACCTGCATCTGCCGCAGCAGATCCGTCATGGCTTTCTCGAAGTCGATCAGATTTTTGCTGATAAAGGTCATCTTCTCCGAGAGCATGTCCAGCTCGGACTGAATGTCCTTCGTCGGGTCGCCGAAGATGAGCTTCTCCACCCAGCCGAGCCCCTCGCCGGTGGCCCATCCCACCGCTCCGGCGCCGATCTCCTTTAACAGCCACTTGAAGATCTTGCTTCCCGCACCCTGAACGGAGCCGGGAAAGGCGTGGGTCCCTCCCGCCTCGGCCTCGTCGATGAGGGTGTCCAGAAAGGCGTCGAAAGAGAGCCCCGAGTCGACCCAGGCCCAGCCGAAGAGCGAGAAGGAGAAATTGTTGCGATCCGACGCGCCTGGGACGAGTCGGGAGGGGGAGGCACTGTATTTCAGTTCCAGGAACGTCCCGATGGCTTCCTCCGCCTCGGCGAGGGTCTTTCCCGTGCGGATCGCGTAGCGGGCGACCAGCGACGAGAGGGGCGTCACCCGCACCAGCGCGTCGCTTTCTTCCACCAGCGCATAGAGCGAGGAGGGCGCTGGAAGGGGTGCCTGTCCCGAAAGGGCCGAACTGGAGGCGTCCCTCGTGGTGATGTCCGTCACCACCGCGAGAAAGGGCGAGGGGAGGACCTCACCGGGGGAGATCACGAAGGAGCCCGTGGCGTGCACGTCCTCCGAGAGGTCGAAAAGAACATCTCCGGAGAGGGTCTGCAGCGTCACTCTCCCCGCGGTGACGTCATCGCTGAACGTATAGGTCAGGCCACGCACCACCGGCGGGGGAGCATCGTCGTCTCCGCCGCATCCTCCGAGCAGGAGAGCGCTTCCTACCAGCAACAACAGAAACAGTGGAAAGAGCGCCTTGAAAGATCGATTCATCCGTGATGGGTTCCTCTCCATGAAAAACACTCCCCTCGTTTTTTCTCCACCCCGAAGGGTTTCCTCCCGTTCCCGTCGGATCTGCGGAGAGATGGGTCATTTTTTCTTTGTTTCTCGTCGAAAAGACACAGTGAACACTGTGGTGCCCTGAAAAGGATCTCAAAAAACACAACAATTTTCAATTTTTGTCTCTTTGCATTCTAGCATGCACAATGACGGGGATTCAAGAAGCTGACGCCGCCTTGCGGTCGGACAGTGAGAGTGTCACCCCTGAGCGGGGCGATGAAAATGTCACCCATGACGAACAGGGGCGACGTCTTCATGAAAACGAAGGAAGTGCGGCGGTTGCTGGTGATTGGACAGGCATCGGCAGGGAAGACCACAGTGCGGGAGGCCGGCGAAAGGCTCGGATTGAGTTCTCGGCATGTGATTCGACGCAAAAACAGGTTTCGCAAGCGGAAACTTCGGGGCTCGTTCACAAGAGACGGGGCTGTGCGCAACATGCCTGTTTCCGCTCCCGCAAAACGGAACGGAACCTTCTCCGCCTCGGGATTGGCACATCCCGATCATTTGAGAGAAAATGAAATCCCCAGAGGTTCCCGTTTGAAGATGCGGGGAGGCAGTTGCACGCACCGAAACGCGGAGCACCGGAAGGAGCGAAAATTTCCAGGCTCCGCTCCGACGTTCCTCCGGCCGGCGATGCCGGGCACGGGGAGGGCATTTCCCACCGGAGAGACCACGGTTCTTGAAGCAAGGGAGGGATCGACAACCATGTGGGTTCTCTTTGCGGATGTCATTTTTGAAAAGGTCTTCGGACGGGCGGGAATCTCCCTGGAAGGACACGAGGTTCGGACGGCCACGCCGGAGACGCTCTTCGACGAGCTTCCCCGGGCGGAGGCGGTGATCCTTCCGCCGCTTGTTTTCGGGGAGAAGCACCTCGCCGCGGCGCCGAACCTGCGCCTTGTGCAGCAATGGGGTGTAGGCGTGGAAAACATCGACCTGGCAGCATGCCGCCGGAGGAATGTGCCGGTCTGCAACGTCCCCTCCAGGGGAACGGGAAACGGGGAGAGCGTCGCCGAGATGGTGCTTCTCCATCTCCTTCTTCTCTCCAGGCGTTTCGCCGCGAGCCAGGAGAATCTGCGCAAGGGGCGGCTTCACGCACCGCTGGGAAGCACGCTCTGGGGAAAACGGGCCTGCGTGGTTGGACTGGGCAACCTGGGGCACTGCATCGTCGAACGCCTTCTCTGTCTCGGCGTAACGGTGGCGGGCGTCAACCGAACACTCCGGGAGGAACACGCCTTCTGGGGGATGGAGCAGGTTTTTCCTCTGCACGCCCTCGGTGAGGCCGTCCGGGGATGCCACTTCATCATCCTCGCCGTTCCCGAGACGGCGGAAACGCGGGGACTCGTGAACGCCGAGGTACTGAGCGCCATGGAGAGCGGAGCGTTTCTCGTGAACGTGAGCCGGGGCAGCGTAGTAGCCCGCAAGGACTTGGAGGAGACGCTCCGGGCCAGGCGTCTCGGAGGCGTGGGACTCGATGTGTTCTGGGAGGAACCGCCCTCCCCGGAGGATCCGCTTCTCTCCCTCCCCGAGGTGGTCGCCACGCCCCACCTCGGCGGCGTGACCCGGGAGGCCCACGAAGGCATCGCCCGATTCGTCCTGGAAAACCTGAACCGCGTCGCCAGGGGAGAGGAGCCGCTCTCCCGCGTCACCGACTGAGCGCGCCCCTTCTCAAACGCCGCAACAGCGCGCCGGTTCGTTCCGGCACTCTGCTCCAAAGAAGGAGGACGAGCAGAAGGGACATTCCCCAGAGAACGCCGAGGTTGAAGAGAGGCGTAGGGATAACGAGATCTCCGAGGCGCTTGAAGGGCGCAAAAAGGTGCGCCCGCCCCAGGCGCGATTCCGGCGCCTGGGCGATGGGAAGCACTTTGGGAACCAGGCGGGTACCGGAGAGCACCACGCTGTCTCCGTCGAGCACGACGCCGAGGACCCGCTTCTCCACTTCTCTGTTCAGCGTGCGATTTCGCAGTGCTTCGAAGCCCGCATGTCCGAGTTCGGCCCGGAGGGCGTCCTCGCTTTTTTGCCTTCGCTCCGCCGCCTGAGCGCGAAGGGACTTGAGCAGCGCTTCCGCGTCCTTCAGAAAGGCGAGCACACGTCGCTGCGTCTCCCTGCCGTAGGATTCGGGAGAGAAGTCATCGCTTTCAAGGGGAATGGTGAGTCCCGTAAAGCGCTCCAGGTAGGCCAGTTCGTTCTTCAGCGCCGTCAGGCGACGGGAGATCTCATGCCGTCTCTCCTCCGCCGTCTCCTCCGGGATGGGGGCAAAAGGATACGCGGCAAGTCCGCGAACCTCCGGGAGGTGGTTTCCAAGGAGGTAGTCCATCCATCGTCGGGTGTTCTCGTCGTCGAAGAAACGACGTTGAAAGGGACTGTTCCGGTAATGCTCGACCAGAAGCGCCTCGTATCCCCAGCGCGTGGGCATGAACTCCGCCACGAGGGGAACGTTGCGGCTGCCTGCGTCCTTCCGGAGAAGCTCGTCGTAGGGGATGGTCGGTCCTCCGAGCATGATCTGGGGAACGAGCAGCATGGGAATGAGAATGTAGACGGCCACGGAAGAGGTCACCGCGGCGGAGAGGTTGAGGCCGAGCATGCAGGCGCAGAAGGCGGCACTGAAGAGGATCGCCCAGGTGGCGAGTGTCATCTGGGGGATCTGAAGGAGCGCGTTTCCCGCCAGAACGTACAGCCCCGCCTGAAGAAAGGCGACGACGGCGAGGTATGTCGCCTTGGCGGCGATATAGCTTCCCCAGCTGAGATGAAGAAGGCGCTCCCGCTCCAGAACCTTCCGGTCCCGGACGATCTCGCCTGAACTGACGGAGAGCCCCAGAAACACGGCAATGACCACGCTCATGAAGAAATAACCGGGAATGTTTCCGTTGTCCCGGAAGACATACGGTGCGCCCCAGGATCCCCGGAAGAGGAACCCCGCCAGAAGTCCCAGAAACGGTGGCTCGAGGAGTGTGGTGCGCAGGTAGCTCCCGTTGGCCGTGCGGCTTCGAAAGGTGCGGCGGAGAAAGACCGCGAACTGACCGAGAGGCAACGGGCGCCAGAGACGACATTCCGGAAGGTCGATGCCGGAACCTGATTCCGGTCCGCTCTTTTCTTTTCCGCCCGTCTCCTCGCGGTGCGCCAGGTAACGTGCGTGCCATTCCTCCGGGGAGACGCGACGCGTTTTCGTGGCGAAGCCTCTATCGTCAACGGTCTTTTCCTCGATGATCTCGAAGAGCTGCTCCGGGTTCACGTTGCCGCAGTGTGGACAGGCATACTCCTCGTTTCCGGCCCGATAGGCGGCAGTGCGGAACGTCACGAGCGCATCCAGGGGGTTTCCGTCGAAGATGGGGCGTCCCCCCGTATCGAGAATCCACAGCCGGTCGAACATTTTGTACACGTCACTGGAGGGTTGATGGATCACCGCCACGACGAGGCGCCCCTTCATGGTCTGAGCCTTCAGGAGGGCCACCACGTTCTCCGCATCCGCCGAGGAGAGTCCGCTGGTCGGCTCGTCCACGAAGAGGACGGGCGGCTCACGGAGAAGTTCCAGAGCGATGTTCAGCCGTTTCCGCTGGCCGCCGCTGATGCACTTCTCCAGCGGCGTTCCTACCCGGAGCGAGGCGATGTCGGGCTGTTGCAGCTCTTCGAGCACCTCACGGCAGCGCCGGCGGATTTCCTCGTCGCTGCGGTCGGCAAGACAGAGCCTGGCGTTGTAATAGAGATTCTCGAAGACCGTGAGGTCCTCGAAAAGCAGATCGTCCTGGGGAACGTAGCCGAAAAGCCCCTCCAGCCCGGAGCGGTTGCCCGTCACCTCCGCTCCGTTGACGGAAAGACTCCCCGAGCATGGTGCGAGGCGCCCCGTGAGCACGCCGAGCAGGGTGGATTTTCCCGAGCCGCTCCCTCCCATGACCGCCACGAGTTCCCCTCCGGAAAGGGAAAAGCTGAAGTCGTGCACTCCCGCGTCCGCGCTTCCGGGATGGCGGAACTCCAGATGTCTTCCTTCGAAGTGGAGCACCTCCCGGGGCTCTCCGAGCTCGGCAAAGACCGCGACGATTTCCGAAAAATGAAGGCGTTCCCCCTGGGCCGTGCCCAGTACCGATCCCGGCTTCAGGAAAGCGATGGCATGAGGTGGAAGAGGACTCCCGTCCAGGAAAAGGTCCGCGTCCAGGGAGCGGCAGAAGTAGCTCTCGCCTTGGCTGAACCGGAGGACAGCGAAGGAACGCGACATGCGACGACGGGCGGGAAGGTTCCTCCCCCGGCCTCGCCGTTCCTCCGGAGGAATTTCGGGGAGGTGGACCAGAAACTCCGGACCGGCATCCTCCTCCCTGAAGGGCCTGCCGCAGAAGAGGCGTACCGCATTGAGAAACGTGCCCTCAATGTGGAAGGACTCCGCCACGAGACCGTCGATGCGTTCTCCCGAAGCCACGCATCCGACTTTTTCGACGATTTCAACGAAATGCACCAGGGCAGCCACCTGTTCGCGCCAGGGAAGACGCTGCCGGAGTTCCTCCGTCACGCGCACCGCGTTCTCCCGGAGACTGGCGGGATCCTTTCCCTCCTGTATCTCCAGGGCCAGATCGAAGAGATCCAGGTAGGGCTCCGTTCGGGTCAGGCCGAGGTATTCCCCGAGATAGGCGGCCACCTTCTCCCGAAGGGCAGCGCGAGAGGGCGGAGCCAGGAGAGCCGCCTGAATGGCGAAGAGATTGAGAATCGCGTTCAAAAGGATTTCCGTCATGGGGGCCACCATTCGGGGAAACCGCCGCTCCGGGCGGAAACCCTCCGGAGCGGCGAAACGGGAGCGTTCAGTTGCAGGGAGCGACGAGAGGATTCCGCACCGTCTCGACGATGGCGAGGATATTCCGGAGGTCTTCCTCCGTGATGTTTCCCATCTTCTCCTTCACGATCGTCATGATGGAGGTCACCACGGCTTTGCGATTCTCCACGTCGAGAAGCTGCGCCAGTTCTCCGTCGCCCGAACAGGCGTCGAGCATGTCGAAGGTGATGCGCAGTTGGGGCAGATGGACATCCACCAGTTCGACGAATTCGGGAGTCACCCCGGCGGCGATACCGAGCTTGGAGAAGAGGTAGAAGAGTTCGAGGGTGCTTCCGTAGAACCCTCCGAGAAAGGTGTTGAGCAATACTGGATTCTTCTTGGACTCCTCGATCATCATCCGGAGGTACGCGATGGCGCCCTTTTTCTTCGCGTCGTGGTCGCTGTTGTCTTTCAGCCGGGGAATCGGAAGATCCCGAGGATAACCGATTCGCTCCTCGAGCTCCATTCTTGCGGCGAGAATCTCTTCTATTTTCTTTCCGAAAAGATTGGCGTAGGTGACGTCCAGCGCGTACATTCCCCACAGGACGTAGAGTTGGTCCGGCGTCTTGCAGGCGACGATTCCGGACCGGGGAACGGTGATCTCTCCGTTCCAGGAAAGCCCCGCATCCTTCATTTTCTCCAGGAGGCCGAAGAGCTGGGAAAGCTCCTCCTCGTCCACGATCTGCACAAGTCGTTCCGCCGCCGCTTCCAATGCTTCGGTGCGGCTCTTCGCCTCCGCGGCGACGGAAAAGGGAGCAACTCCCCCGAAAAGGAACAGCTCGAGAACAAGGGATACAATAAAAGCAAAAAACACGGCAGGTCGTTTCATTGTCCACGTCACTCCTTCGTCTCTCCGGATTCCCTTTTTCAAGAGGTGTCTCACCGTACGACATCGCATCGTCCGCCTGAACAACCGGAAGACTCACTCAAAGGGGACAGAAAAAGCTCCCGGAAAGGAGCGGAACGTCCTTACGCAGGAGCCGTTTCTCAGGCGTCTCCGAAGAGTTCCCGGAAAATTCCCTCCACTGTCTCAATGGAGGAACAGCGTGTCACGTTGTCTCCGCAGAAGAAGAGGCCCTCTTCCCAATCGCCGCGATAGGCGTCCACGAGGGCCTGGGCGATGCAGAAGGCCTTGCGTTCCTTCTTGTAGGAGCAGTGGGAAAGGCAGTTGGCGATGCAGGGTTTGCTCGTCACATCTCCTTCGAGGTACTTCGCGACGAAGGGGTTTTTGATAGCCCGTCCCGGAATGCCCACGGGGCTCATGATGACCACCACGTCCTCGTCCTTCGCGTCGAGATAGGCCTGCTTGAAACGGTCCGCGGCGTCGCACTCCTCGGTGCAGGCAAAGCGGGTCCCCATCTGGACGCCCCGGGCACCAAGGGCGAACGCACGCTGCATGTCCTCGCGATTCCAGATTCCTCCAGCGGCGATGACCGGGATATCCGCCTTCACCTCCTCCTCGAGATACGCCACCAGTTCGGGAACAACCACTCCGAGGGAAAATTCCTGGGCCGTCACGTGTTCCATCTTCGTCGCCCCAAGGTGTCCTCCCGCGTGAAGGGGCGTCTCCACCACAAATCCGTCGGGCAACCTCCCGTAGGACTTCTCCCATTTTCGGAGCACGAGCTGTGCCGCCCTGGTGGAACTCACGATGGGCACAAGGGCGACCTGGGGAAAGTCCCTGGTGAGCTCCGGAAGCTTGAGCGGAAGTCCCGCTCCGGAGATGATCACGTCCGTGCCTCCTTCGCAGGCAGCCTGAACGTGGGTTTCGTAATCCGTGAGAGCCACCATGCAGTTCACCGCAAGAATACCCTCCGGAGCGACCCGGCGGGCCTCCCGAAGGGCATCGTGCAACGCCAGCCGGTTCGCCTCGAAATAGTTCCTCCCGTTGTAATGCGGTGATGCACAGGCAACGCCGACGCTGGCGATGGTACCGATGCCTCCCGCCTTCGCCGCGGCGCCGGCAAGGCGGGGACCGGAGATCATGACGCCCATGCCTCCCTGGATCAGCGGAAACCTAGGGGTGTGCTTTCCCAGGGTGAGTGTCGGATTGGTCATTTTCGCTCCACTTCCTCCCGTGTAGGTGCCCGCGCTGCGGACGCGGTGCGTTTTCTGGAAACAGGGTTTCTATTGTACACTCTTTAGCGTTTCTTCTCCACGAAAAAACAAGGAAAAGGAGACGGCGACACCATTCCGGAAAAGGCGCGCTCTCAGCGAGGAGCGCCTCCCGTCCTTCCGGGAAAACGCTTCCGATACACCGCCATGAGCCTCGCCAGGGATTCCGCCACGTCGTCCCGCTCCACCTTCTCCGCGACGACATCGAGAGCGGCATGCACCTCTTCGGCCGGAACGGAACCGAGGGGTCTGTCCTCGGGAAGTGCGCCCCCCCGCGGCGGTGGCGGAACTCGTCCCACCGACACGGTGATGCCGGAGACAAGGATGTGCCATTCCCTTTCCAGGTTCTTCACGATGCGCGCTCCCCGCATGACGAGTTCCTGGGCTGCCGCGGGGCTCTCCGCCACGACGAGGAGTTTTCCCTCCACGATCCGTTTCGGAGCGCTTCGCTTCGCCAGAAGCGGGCCCACCACGCTCTCCCAGTTCCGGGCACTTGCAGCAACCCGGATCCGGACTTTCGCCCCTTCTGGAAGGGAGTTCCAGAGCAGCTCCGAAAGAGGCTTCGCCGATCCCCTCCTCACGGTGCGTCTCATGACGATCCTTTCCTCCGGCGCCGTTCCAGAGCGATCCAGAGCAGCTGGAGATCCGCGGGGGTAACCCCGGAAATCCGCCCTGCCTGTCCCAGCGTTCTCGGATGCACCGATTCCAGCTTCTGGAGCGCCTCGGAGGAAAGACCCGAAACGCCGCGCCACTCGAAATCGGCGGGGACGTCGACCTTCTCCATACGGGCGAACCGCTCGCAGGCTCGTTCCTGTCTCTCCACGTATCCTGCGTACTTCACCTCGATCTCCACGCGCTCCCGGATTTCCTTCTCCAACGGCTCCCCGGAAGGAACGATGCGGGCGAGAAGTGCGTAGCCCGTCTCGGGACGGCGAAGCAACTCCTCCGCGGTGACGCTCTCCGAGAGAGGTGTGCTTCCGGCCTCCAAAAGGAGCCGGTTCACCTCAGGCGAGGGAGGGATCCGAATCGAGCGAAGCCTTTCCAGTTCCTCTTCAAGAGTTTTCCATCTCCGAAGCAGGGCGTTCCAGCGGAAATCGTCCAGGAGCCCCAGCTTTCTCCCCAGGGGAGCAAGGCGGCGGTCTGCGTTGTCGTGCCGCAGAAGAAGACGGTGTTCACAGCGGCTGGTCAGCATGCGATAGGGTTCTCTCGTCCCCTTGGTGACCAGATCGTCCACGAGAACACCCGTATAGGCCTCGGAGCGACCCAGAACCACCGGGGACTCACCGCGAAGGGTGAGCACCGCGTTGATTCCGGCAAGGATTCCCTGAGCTCCCGCTTCTTCGTAGCCGGAGGTTCCATTGATCTGTCCCGCGCAGAAGAGTCCTTTCACTCCTTTCGTTTCGAGCCAGGGAGTAAGCTGCGTCGGAGGGAGATAGTCGTACTCGATGGCATAGGCGGGACGGAGAATATGAGCCTTTTCGCACCCTGGAAGGGAACGGACCATGCGCTCCTGGGCCCAAAGGGGAAGGCTCGACGAGAAATTCTGCATGTACACCTCGGCGCTGTCTCTAGCAGTGGGCTCGAGGAAGACCTGGTGACTCTCCTTGTCGGGAAAGCGCACCACTCGGTCCTCGATGGAGGGGCAATATCGCGGACCGATGCCCTCGATACGCCCCGTGAAGAGCGGCGATTCACCGAGGGCTTCCCGGATTATCTCATGGGTCGCCGCAGTGGTTCTCGTGAGGTAACAGGCAAAGCCGTCGTGTACTTTTCCTTCGCTCCAATGGGAGAAGCAGAGGGGTTGCCTCTCGCTTTCCTGAGGAATGAGGGATTTCCAGTCCACCGTATCCGCATGGATTCGCGGCGGCGTCCCGGTCTTCAGACGCCCAACCTCGAATCCGTGCCGTCGCAGATCTTCCGTAAGCCCCTCCGCTGCAACCTGGCCAAGAGGTCCGGAGGGAAAATTAACCAGGCCGATGTGCACCTTTCCTCCGAGATAGGTTCCCGTGGTGAGAATGACCCGGGGCGCTCCGAACCGCACCTGTTCTCTGGTGACCACTCCTTCGACACGACCTCCGGAGACGAGGAGTCCCGTCACGAGGCCTTGAAAGACATCGAGGGAGGGAACGGATTCAAGAACATGCTTCATGAAGCGATGGTATTCCCCGAGATCGCATTGCGCACGCAGAGTACGCACTGCGGGACCCTTGGAAGTGTTCAGCACCCGGATGTGCAGTGTCGAGGCGTCCGTGGCCCGCCCCTGTTCTCCTCCGAGGGCATCCGTCTCTCTGAGGAGATGCCCCTTCGCGGGGCCTCCCATGGCGGGATTGCAGGCCATGAGAGCGGTATTGTCCAGAGAGAGATTCAAAAGCAGCGTGGAAGCGCCCATGCGAGCCGACGCAAGAGCCGCTTCGGTCCCTGCATGACCTCCTCCCACAACGATTACATCGTAAAGTTCCTTCATCCTGCTTCGCCTTCCTCATTTCAAAGGAGAAATATACCCTTCGTGAACCCTCCATTCTTTTCCGGGCCACTCGTAGGGCGTTCCCTCCGCCGTTGCGGCAAATATCTGCCATCCCGTTGCGGCGAGAGAAGAGAAGAGAAGTCCCCTTCCCTCTCCGTCGAGTTCTGCCGCAACTTCATCGAGAAGAAGCAGAGGGCAACGCCGCAGACGGCGTTCCACCGCGTATCCTGCAGCGAGCATGAGAGCGACGGCGAGACGACGACGTTGTCCCCGACTCAACACGACCGAGGCTGTCTGTTCCTCCACCCCGAGGAAAAGGTCGTCCCGATGGGGACCCACAAGAGGAGAGCCGACGAGGCGTTCCCTTCTTTCCAGAAGAGAGAGGGATTTCCAGTATTCTTCTATGGGATTTCCCCCTCCAGTGCATCCTCCCCTGGAAAAAACAAGGGACACCTCCGCGGGAAGAAGTGTATGCATCGCGGAGAGTCCCTCCACAAGGAGACGAACGGCCATCTCCCGGGAACTCCAGAGCCATCCCGCAAGAGGTGCCAGGACTCTTGCGGTGAGCTCCACGTTCTTCCCCTGGCGCAAGAGAATGACCCTCGACCGAAGAGCCCGTTTGTACTCATGAAGTTTCAGTGCGTACAGAGGAAGTAGAAGAGCACAGAGCTGATCCAGAAACCGTCTCCGGATTCCCGGAGATCCCTCCACAAGAGCCAGATCCTCCGGAAGAAACGCGAGGGAGGGAACCCTTGGACGAAGATCCGCCGCACCACACCGTTTTCCGTTACATCCGAGCTGTGTGGCTCTGCCGACCACGGCCGCGGACACGACCCTTTCCTCCCCCTCGAACTCTCCCGACAGATACGCTTTCTCGTCCTTTCCCCAGGTCCTCATCTGAGAGGTTTTCCTTCCAGGAAAGGGACCCCATCCGGTCATCAGAGAAAGTGCCTCCAGAGCATTCGTTTTTCCGGCCCCATTCGGACCCACGAGAAGATGAAGTCCTTCGCCCCATTCAATGCGCTGGACGGCGAGATTACGAAATCCTCTCCATTCTGTTCGCTTACAGCGCATTCTCCCCCGAAAGAGCATCCTCCTCCGAAAGAGCGATGGGCATGGCCACATAGAGAAACGCGTCATCGTCGGGACGCGACATGGTCATCTGCCCTACGGAACCGTTGAAGGAAAGATGTACCAGAGTTCCGGAGACCGCCTTGAGACCGTCAAGGAGGAACCGCACGTTAAAGGCGATCCGAAGAGGCTCTCCGTCTATCTCCGCGTCGAGCTCCTCCACGGCGTCTCCCACCTCGGGA
The DNA here is from genome assembly GCA_002425685.1 of Synergistaceae bacterium UBA5560. Taxonomy (GTDB): domain Bacteria; phylum Synergistota; class Synergistia; order Synergistales; family Aminiphilaceae; genus Aminiphilus. The sequence goes on from DIMS01000001.1 coordinate 24,186, forward strand.
GCCTGGGCGGAAACATGAAGGCTCCCCGCAGGGGAAAGCTGGAGAACCACCATACGGGTGAAATCGCGAACGACAAGGTCCATCCTTTCCACTGCAGCAAGAAGTGCATCCTTGTCCATCACCATCCAGGTCGTTCGCTCCTTGGCGAGAAATTTCTCGTAGGCCGGAAATTTAGTATCAATACGCCTGACCGAAAACTCTCCTCCGGGAAACTGGAAGAAAGCCTGGGCTCCGTCGACGAGAACCCGCACAGGATCCTCGCTCTCGCAGGAGGAGAGAACCCGGCCAAGCTCCCGGAGACCGCGGATGGGAAGAACGAGTTGTGTCCCCTGAGTCCCTTCCCTCACCATCGTCCTGGAGAGAGAAAGCCGCCGCGTATCCGTGGCGGCCACGGTGAGCCGCCCTTCTTCAAGCTGCAGCGAAGCACCACTCAGATACTGAGGAAACTCGTCATTTACCGACCCGGAAATACTTCCTTCTCCAAGGACACGAAGCAGTTCTCCACAGGAAAGATCGCAGTAGTATTCCCCCGTGGCGGAAGAAGGAATCCGGGGAAATTCCTCCACTCTGTACGTTCCGAAACGATATTTGTTCCTTCCGGCAGTTATGAGAGCGCTTCCCTCGCTCACTTCTACAGTGAACTGCTTTGCCGGGATTTTCTTGAATATGTCCCCCACAACCTTGACGGGAAACACGGCGGATCCATTCCTTTCCACAGTGATTCCCTGGGCATTGCAGGTAAGACATGTCTTCAGATCCGTCGCCTGGAGCGTAATCTGACTTCCCTCGGCGGTACAGAGGACTCCGGTAAGAGTGTTCACGGCGCTGGAAGTGCCCACGTTCCGCTCGGCGAGTTGCCAGCTTTTGAGAAAAGGAACTTTGTCGATGGTAAGTCTCATCGGCGATCACATCCTTCCACAATTAGTACTACCTTTTGTCTCTTGAAGAATAGTCGTATAAGTAATAGGGGCTGTGTGAATTGTGGAAAAGTCCTGCGGCAACCTACAACGGAAGAGAAAAGCCTGTGGAAAAGAGAAGAAGGGAATCCTCCTTGTTATCCACATTATCCACAGAACGATTGTGGAAATACCCTCCTCAGTTCGTTTTCCACAGCGCAATGCACCGGGAAATCACAGCTTTTTACGGATGTTATCCACAATACTCGCCACGCGGATATTGGTCCTGACAAGTTCCTCTATTTTTCTACAGGCATGAAGCACCGTCGTATGATCTTTTTTGTTGTAGGCAAAACCTACCTGCTGCAGACTGGCTTCGGTGAGTTCTCTGCAGAGGTACATTCCCACCTGACGGGCCAGGGCTATTTCAGACGTTCGTTTAGCGCTCGAGAGATCTTCCACGCTGAGACCAAAGGCCTCCGCCGTGAGCTGTTGGATGAGGTTCACACTCACCGGGCCCCGGGAAACGCTTTTGATGATGTCCTTGAGCCATTCCGAGACGTTTTCCACGGTGATTGGTTCCATATTCAATTGAGAGCAGGCGACGACCCGATTGAGCGAACCCTCCAATTCCCGAATGTTACTGGGAATGTTTTGGGCGAGAAAATAGATGACGTCTTCGGGGACGCTGTAACCGCGAAACTCCGCCTTTTTCTGGAGAATGGCGATGCGCGTCTCCAGGTCGGGAGGCTGTATGTCTGTGACGAGACCCCATTCGAAGCGGCTTACCAGGCGTTCTTCAATGCGCTGAATTTCCTTCGGGGGGCGATCGGAGCTGATGACGACCTGTTTTTTCGCATCATAAAGACTGTTGAAAGTGTGAAAGAATTCTTCCTGGGTGCTCTCTTTGTTTGCAAGAAACTGAATATCGTCAATGAGAAGAACATCTACATTGCGATACTTTGCCTTGAAATCCTGAGTACGGTTGTTTTGAATAGCGCTGATGAGTTCATTGGTGAACTTCTCGGAACTTACGTAGACAACTTTCGTGGAGGGATTGCTGTCCCACACGTAATGTCCGATGGCGTGCATGAGGTGTGTTTTTCCCAATCCCACTCCTCCCCAGATGAAAAGGGGGTTGTAGGCCACGCCGGGGGACTCTGCCACGGCAAGGCTGGATGCGTGTGCGAGACGATTCGCTTTTCCCACGACAAAGGAATCAAAGACATACATGGGGTTGAGTCCGCCCTTGTTTCCCTGGGGAGGTTGAGCGGCGCGCTCCGCACGCTTTTGCTCGTCACCTCGAACCTCTGTCCCCACCTGGAGGATCACGCTCTCGGCGATCTCGAGCTGTTGCGCTATCTTATCCAGAGACGGAAGGAATCTCGTTTGGATCTGTTCCTTCACAAACACGTTCGGGACGTCCAACACGAGTCGCCTTTCGCTGAGGGAGACGGGGAGGCAGGTCTTGAGCCAAATCTCTGCCGCTCCGGCAGGGAGGTCCTCTTTCGCCGCGGAGAGGAGAGCGGTCCAAAGGATATTCAGTTCGTCTGTCATAACAATCACTCCAGAGAAAAACGGCGATATGAGGCAAAAGGTTTTCCACAACGGTGCAGTCCATCTTACCATACAAGCCTCTTCGGGGATGATTTTTCGTGGAAAACCCGAAGGAAGCGCGTGGCCGAAAAATTGTGTATAAAGGTCCATTTCTGTTTGAATTCTTACTTTTTTTGTGGATATATACGCTCCCCATGTCTCCGGTTTTCCACAAAAGAGGAAATTCGGAGGAGAACTCTGTGGATGGAGTGGAAGAAGTTACGGGAAGGGACGAGAAAGTTGTCCACAAAAAATACCGTTTTTGATATCATCCCTAAGCCTTGAAAGCACGAAAAAGAAAGTTTATCCACACCCTTATCCACATATGTGGATAACATACGTCATTTTTCCCCTCGATGCCGCCGTTTTTGTCTTTCTCCTTCGCGCTCTTCCTGAAAGATACGAGGAGAACTATACTTGGGGTGTGAAAACGACGATACGAGTGAAGGAGGATGGCTATGCAGCCCGTACTTCACATTGTCAGCCACACCGATATGGACGGAGTGACCGCCGCTGCCGTAGCATGGCACGCCCATTATCCGGAGAACGCACCCCTCCGAGTGAGCCTCACCGGGTACGGCGAGGTGGATGAGCTCATGCTGGAAACACTCCGGGGAGATGCGAGACTCCTGGTGCTCGATCTGTTCTGCCAGCGTCGGGAAACGGTGGACGAGGTGGACACCCTTTTTCCCGAGGGAGGCGAACCGTTGCTCTTCGACCATCACAAGACGACAGAGGAGCGTTTCGGCAACCGGAAATGGATGGTCATCGACACGAGTGTTTGCGCGGCCAAAGTGTATTACGACTGGGTTCTGAAGAGGGATCTTCCGGCCGCTCCGCGGCGGCGGCTCGAATCTCTTGCGGATCTCGTGGACATCGCCAACGACAGGGACCTCTGGCTCGGGAAAAGGGAGGAAAGCCGCCTATGGCAGGCTTTAGTGACTCTCTGCGGTTCCTGGAGCGTCTTTGCCCGTCTCGTGGCAAACCCTTCCTCCACGCTGACAGGGGAGGAAAGAGATGTGGCGGAGCGTTTCGTGGTCCGTCAGGAGGAACGATTCTCCCGGGCGAGGGAAAAGGTGATCCGCTCCGGGGACGCTCTCGTCTGGGTCGGGGCGGACCTCCTGGAGTACGGGGACGTGTCCGATTTCTGCGGTCTTCTTCTCGATCGCTCGGACGATCCCCCAAGACTGGTGGCGGTGGCGAACCGCAAGGTCTCCGGCGATTGGGCCATCTCCATGCGGAGCCGGGAAGGACTCGCGGGACGTCTCGTCGGACTGCTCAGGGATGGGCGGAAGGTCCGCGGCGGCGGTCACGGGGACGCGGCGGCGCTCTACTACCCCTCTTCGTACAAGGAAGGACAGATTCGGGACACGCTGCTCTCGGGAATCCGCACAGCCGATGACCAGGACCGCCCCATGGGACTTTCCCTGGGGGATCTTCTGCAGGCGAAGCTGGGAAAATGAAGGAAGGAAGACGGGCAATGAAGGAGCGACTTCGCAAGAGCTATGTGTTGCGCATCGCCGTGGTATGCGTTCTCTCCCTGCTTCTGGGGTTTCTGGCGGACCGGGCGGTATTCTCCCTCTGGTCCAGCGAGGGAACCTGGATCGTGCGCGTAGAGTCCATCGGCGCAAGAGAGCCGGTTCCCCTCGACATGCCGGAGCCGCAGAACGGTGACCCCCAGGGCAACGAGTCCCTCGGAGAGTGGCAACAGGTCCGCATTCCCCTGGTGGTGCGCTTCCTCACGGGCGACCGGAGGGGTGAGCAGGAGCAGGTCGTGGTGGAGCAGCTCACCAACAGCGGCATTTCCCTGAATGACGGAGACCGCTATTTTCTGGGATGTGACACCTTCCCCGACGGCTCCATCCAATGTTACGTGAGCGATTTCTACCGGGTTCCCTGGGTGGTGGGATTCATCTCCCTCGCCGCGGGGGGCCTCGTTGCGAGTGCCGGCGTCGCGGGCATTCGGGCTCTTCTGGGGCTCGTCCTTTCTCTCGTGGCGCTCCTCGGGTGGTTCGTTCCGGCGGTGCACGACGGCGCGTCGCCCATTCCCTACTCGATCGCCGCGGTGGCTTTGGTGACGGCCTTCACAGTCCTTCTCGTGGTGCGACGCAAGCACTGGCGTCCCGTGGCCTTTCTCGGCGCCGTGGGCGGCGCCGTCACCGCCTCGGTCATCGGCTCCGTCATGGTCTGGTTCTGGAAACTCTCCGGCATGGCCGGAGAGGGAGGCGCTCTTCTGGCCTCCACACTTCCCGGGCTCTCTCTCAAGGGACTTCTGCTGGCATCGGTCATCGTCGGCTCCATCGGCGCCGTTCTGGACGTGGCCGTCTCGGTGACCTCCACCGTGGCGGAGCTCTCCACCTATGATCCGCAGATCACACCGACCCGTCTCTGGCAGGCGGGGCTCGGCGTGGGGCGCGAGGTGCTGGGGAGCATGGTGAACACCCTCATCCTGGCCTATCTCGGGGGATCCCTCCCCTTCGTGGTGCTCATCGCCGAAGCGGGTCCCACCTTCTTCGGCTTCTTCAACGATCCCAGCATCGCCGAGGAAATCGTCCGCAGCCTCGCGGGCACCATGGGGCTTCTGCTCACGGTACCCATCACGGCCTTCCTCGGCATGTGGTGGCACAGACGGGATCAGCGGATGGGAGGACAACAGGGCAAGCCTGGCATGCGCAGACCCTTTTCGAGCTGAGTTCGACGCCGCGTCGCCAGCGGGAACAAGCCCGCAGCCGTTTTTTCCTCGGTCTTTGACTCTTGGGACGACATGGAAAAAGGGGGAAAAGGAATGCTTCTGAGACGGGAATTCTCCTTCGACGCGGCTCACCGACTGGAACAGTACCACGGCAAGTGCGAGGCGCTGCACGGACACACCTATCGTTTCGCCGTCACCCTCGAGGGCGACCCCGATGCCGAGGGAATGGTGCTTGATTTCGTGGAACTCAAGCGCATCGTCTCCGAAAACGTCCTGTCTTCCCTGGATCACTCCTATCTCAACAACGTGATTCCCCAACCCACCGCGGAATACATCGCTCTCTGGATCTGGAGGCGGATCGAGCCATTCCTCCGGGAACGTGGCGCATTCCTCTTCGAGGTTCAGGTGTGGGAGACCGCCACCTGTTCCGTGATCCTCCGCAGGGAAGACCTGGAGAAGCTCTCGCCGTGACGCTCTGGGAGGAGACCTTCGCCCGGCCGGAGACCCTTCGTCGGAGGCTTGAGGAGATGGACTGCTCTCCGGAGGACATGGCCAGTTTGGAGTCAGTGGAGAGCGTTCTCACCTTCCACCTCTTTCGGGCGCCGGAGGCCTTGCGGAACATCCTCTCCAGAGAGGCCGCCGCAGCGGGGGTCCGCACGGCATGGCACCGCCGGGGGGCGGGGACCGATTCCGGGGAAACTCTCCTCCTCGGCACGCCGAAACAGCTTGAAAGAGTTGCGACAAGCCTTGCTGCCGTTTCGGACGCGGAGGCGAGGACATGGGGAGAGCGGCTCCGGCGCGCTCTCGCGGGCAGAGCGCGCCGGCAATGGACGCTTCCGCTGCCCCGGGGACGGGAGCTGCGTCTGGGAGGGCGCACTCTGATCATGGGGATCCTCAACCTCACGGAGGATTCGTTCTTCGCCGAAAGCCGCGTGACCGGTTTCTCCTGCGTCGCCCGGGCTCTCTCCATGGTCGAGGAGGGGGCGGATATCCTCGATCTCGGCGCCGAGTCCACCCGACCGGGAGCGATTCCTGTCTCCGAAGAGGAAGAGACGGCTCGCCTCGTTCCCGCCCTGAGAGCGATTCGGGAACATCTCCCCGAGGCAGTGCTCTCCGTGGACACCACGAAGGCATCCGTGGCAAGGGCCTGCGTCGCCGCAGGAGCCGATCTGGTGAACGACATCTCCGGACTCGGTTTCGACCCGGATCTCGCCTCCGCCGTGGGAGAACTCGGCGTTCCTCTGGTGCTCATGCACATCCGCGGAACTCCCGAGACGATGCAGGACGATCCGCGTTACGGGAACCTGGCGGCGGAAATGAATGCGTATTTTGAAGAACGCCTCTCCAAGGCCGAAGCGGCGGGCATTCCGCGGGACAGGATCATCCTCGATCCCGGCATCGGCTTCGGCAAGACAACGGCCCACAATATGGCACTCCTGCACCATCCGGAGTTTTTCCGTTCCTTCGGAAGACCTCTTCTCGTGGGACATTCCAGAAAAAGCTCTTTCGGAAAGATCCTCCGTCTGCCGCGCCCGGAGAATCGGCTGGAGAGCACTCTGGCGGTCACCGCCCTCTGTGCCTGGCAGGGCGTGGAGATTCTCCGGGTCCACGACGTTCGGGAGAACGTGCGGGTGGTGCGCACCATCGAGGCGGTGAAGACCCTCGGCGCCTGACGGCGATCCGCCTGGAAGTGAGGTGTGTCCTCCGTCGGAAACTTCTTCTCCGGTATTTTCCCTTCAGAAACATGTTGTCCGGGTGCGGACCACCTGAACAAGCCGTCCCCTGCACGACAAGGATTCCTCACGCGGTTTTCGTAGCATCCCCTCCGTTTCGCCCTGTTTTCGGTAGTGTGCCTTTCCTCAGGTGGATTTACACACAGCAAACGCAACAAGCTCTGAGGGAAAAACAACAGCGCATCCTCTGGCATGCCCTGTAGTCCTTCGCGAAGAGGAGGTTTCCACAACAGCTGGCCGGGAGAGTCCAGATTGAAAATACATATTTTGCTTAAAAAAAGTGAAATTATCAAGAAAAATCACAAGGAAGTCCTTCGTTGACAAAATCTTTTGCATGCGTTAGTCTATGTTCGCTGATGTGTTTGCAGAGCACCCTGGTTTTTTGACACGCGGAGAATATATGGCTTTATTTCAGTTTTTGCACGGTGTCACTACTCTTCGCACTCTTCGATTCCCCTTGGATGCACTTCGAAAAAATCCTCCATTTTTTGTTGCCGCCGCTGGTTTTTGACGTAAAATCACTTTTTGTATGCAAAAAAACTCCTTAGAGATGAAAAAATTATAAAAACTCTTCTTTCTTCTTCGGGAGGGATCCTTGGGATCGGCAAGGCGTTTCCGAAGGAGGACGCGAGGGAGGTGAGCGTCGGGAGAAACGCGGAAGGAACGGACCTTTACGCGAGAAAGGGCGGCCCGGGAGGAACTGTGGTGGATTCATTGGGGGATTCGGAGGTGAAACAAGGATGTCGATCCACGAAAAGATGATCAAAGAGGCGGTCGGAGCGACGCGTTCCGTCTATGGCGTCATCAGGGAGAAACGGGGAGGCGTGTTCAAGCTGACGGATGCCAAGCCCTACGTGGACGCGGTCAACACCATGACCGCCGAAGGAGGGCAGTGCAAGGAGGTCATCGATCTCCACGTCAAGTCCGTGAACGCCCATTACGAGATTTTGTGCGGCCTCACCGACACGATTCGTCCCGAGGACGACCCCTTCGTCGAGCACTACCAGACTCCGGCGATCCTGGAAGTCCTCTACGAGAGCGATCCGGCGTTCAAGAAGTCCATGTGGCAGTTCATCGATGCCATCGCCGCGAACAAGGCCCTCATCGGCCTCGAGGCGGTACGGCGCTACGGTGGCATGTACGGTCCCACCTGCGTTGTGGACTTCGCCATGTCCGTGGGTTCCGTTCCGAACCTGGTGAACCGGATCCTTCGCAACATGGACATGCCGAAGGAGCACAAGAAGACCATTCTTGCCTCCAAGTCCTGGGGGATGAACACGTCCTACGGTCTCGGAGGCGCCTTCCGGGCGGCCCTTGAGGCGGGCAAAAGCGCCGCCGAGGCGGAACAGGCCGAGGTCGAGACGCTCCAGTTCATCTACCGGGAGCCCATCGCCGCCCAGACCCACCTCATGGCCACCCACAATCTCGGCGGCCACGGCGGCCATAGCTCCTTCGACGTGGCAAAATACATGAAGCAGTACAAGGACAGGATGCAGGGCTCCATCGAGGCTGCGATGAAGGCTGGAGTGCACTACGCGAACATCTGCGCCGTGCCCGCCTACTGTGTGGGCGACGTGGGACATCATATCGCCCAGTCCGCGTACAACATGTTCAAGGACGACATGGTCTTCGGCATCTACGAGTCGGTGATGGACGTCTTCGAGGCGACGCTCAAGAAGGGGCTTGAGACGGAGGCCTTCAAGAGCGAGTGGGACGTTCTCGCGGTGGCCACGGGAGCTCCCGCGGCGGCGTCGGCCTACATTCTCTGGCTCGACAGTTTCACTGTTCCCATGGTGGTGGATCTCCTCACGAAGCGCTTCTACAACTATGCCGCCATGAATCCAAAGCGTGGCGAGGCGGACGAGCTGCACAACGTGGACTTCATGGATGTTCTGGCCAGGGGGGAACAGATTCTGGACATTTCCCCCATCGGCGCGGGAGCGAAGATCAAGGGAATTCCCCTCGATTTCTCCCCCATCGATAAGCATCCCGTGGTGTCCAATCCGCAGCGCTACACCTACCCCGCCTGTGCCATCACGCAGCGCTTCGCCGCCCTCATGAGCCTGGCGGATTTCCCCTGCTATCTCACTCCCGAGTGCACTACGGCGACGCTGATGACGAACATCATCGCCCTCAAGCCCGACAAACCCGGTGCACCCGTCCGGGCTTGCAAGGGATGCGCCGTGACGTCCCTGATCAAGCGGAACGTGCCCTACGTGAAGGGGTGCGGTCAGGGCGACAACGGCTACTGCGAGTGGCATCTGTCGGTCTAGGTTCGGTTCCGTCTTTGCGGGAGGCCGGAGCGTGCTCCGGTTCTCCCGCTTTGTTTCGGGAGGGAAGAGCATGAAAAAAGTACTGCTGCAGCTCGACGCGGATGAACATCCCAGTGTGTTCGACGCGGTGACGGCCCTTGACGCGGAGGTGGATGTGCTGCTCCGCCACGGAAGCGTCCGAGCCGAGTCCGTCCAGCCCCTCATTCACGGGCTGCTCTTCACCCGCGGACCTGAGGAGCTCCATCACAGCGCCGTTTTCATCGGCGGATCCTCCGTCACCGCGGGAGAAGCGATTCTCGAGGCGGTGAAGGCCGCTTTCTTCGGTCCCTTTTGCGTCTCCGTCCTCTTCGACGCCAATGGCTGCAACACCACCGCGGCGGCGGCGACGGCGAAGATCGCCGCCGCCGCCGGAGGGCTTGAGGGGAAGCACGCGGTGGTTCTCGGAGGAACCGGCCCGGTGGGATGTCGGGCCGCGGCACTTCTGGCGAAGGAGGGAGCACAGGTGCTGCTGGCGTCGCGAACCTTCTCCCGGGCGGAGGCAACGGCCCAATCCCTGCGGGAGCGCTTCGGTGCCGCCGTTCGTCCCGTGACCGCCACATCACCGGAGGAGACGCGGCGCATCCTCGAAGGAGCGGAGGTGGTGCTCGCCGCAGGCGCCGCAGGAGTGACGCTCCTTCCGGAGTCGGTCTGGACGAGTCTTCCGGAGCTGAAGGTGCTGGCGGACTGCAATGCCGTTCCTCCCGCGGGCATCGAGGGCATCAAGCCCGGCTGGAATGGTCGGGAGCGGGAGGGGAAGATCCTCTTCGGCGCTCTTGGCATCGGGGAGTTGAAGATGCGGGTTCACAAGGCATGTCTGAAACGGCTCTTCGAGGCGGGAGACCGCATCTGGGACGCCGAGGAGGTCTTTGTGGAGGCAAGGGAGCACATGACAACGTGACCATCCTCCTGGTGGCCTACAGCGCCCGCTTTCTGGCGGAGTCCGCTCTCTCCGGAGGTTTTCAGGTCCGGGCGGCGGATTACTTCGGCGACAGGGATCTCCGGGAGCGGGTGGAGAGCGCCTCGGTCCTGAGGGACCTCGGGGAGGCCTTTTCTCCGGCGGGGCTCTTCGCCGCGGCGGAGCGGCTCGGCGGGGATGCCCTCGCCTACGCGGGAGGGCTGGAGAATCACCCCGCCCTCGTGGTCCGGCTCAGCCGGAGACGGGAGCTTCTGGGAAATCCGCCGGAGGTGCTTGTGGCGGTTCGCGACTGGAAACGCCTGGGGGAGGCTCTGCGGAAGGCGGACCTCCCCACGCCGGAGATGCGCTTCCCCGGAGAGGAAGGACGGGCGGAAAGCGGAGGACGGTGGCTCGTAAAACCCCGGCGGGGCGCCGCCGGCGCGGGAATCCACTTCTGGAGGGGGGAGGTTTTGCCCCGGGGGAACGTGCTCCAGGAATTTCTTCCGGGCCTCCCGGGGAGTTTCACCTTTCTCGCGGACGGACGGCGCGCCGTTCCGGTGGGATGTACGGAACAACTGATCGGAAGGAAGGAGTTCGGAGGGAAACCCTTTGCCTGGTGCGGCAACGTGGCGCCCCTTGCCTTCGCTCCGGACGGAGAGGAGGCGGAACGCACGGAGACGCTCCTCCGGCGGATGGCGGAGGTCTTGGCCGAGGCGTTTTCCCTTCGGGGTCTCAACACCGTGGATTTCGTTCTCGTCGGAAGGAAGGGAGAACGCCTTCCTGTCCCCGTGGAGATCAATCCGCGCCCCTCCGCCTCGCTGGAGGTGCTTGAGGCGCTTTTGGGGCGGTCTCTCTTCGGAGAGCATGTCCGGGCCTGCCGTGGCGTACTTTCCGAAGAATCCTTCCGTCCGGAAAGCGGTTTTTTCGGAAAGGGAATCGTCTTTGCCAGGCGGAAGGTGACCGTTTCCGCCACCGGAGAATGGCGGGCGTCGGGGCGCGCCGACATTCCTCACGATGGAGAGGAGATCGCCCGGGGCAACCCCGTCTGTACGGTCTTCGGACAGGGGAAAACCCGGGAGGAGTGTCTCGAAGCGCTTCGGGCGGCGGCGCTCCGGGTTCGCCGGGAGATCGGGGACCGGGTTTTTCACTGGGAGAGAGGGGAGGCGGAGCGATGGGATTGCGGCTCGTCCTCGTGACGGGAAGAACCCTGGAGCAGGCGGCAGGGATGCACAAGGGAAAGTGCTCCGAGGAGTACCGAGCTGCGGTCAGCCGGGGGGAGATCGCCCCGGAAAACCTGGCGGCCCTTTCCCTCGCCGAGGGAGGAGCGGCCCTTCTCCGCACGGAGCACGGCACGGCGGAGGTGCGGCTCTTTTCCGCGGACCTGCCGGCGGGACTCCTCTTTCTTCCTCTGGGGCCTTTCGCGAATACCCTCGTGGGCGATGAAACGGAGGGAACGGGCATGCCCTCCTTCAAGGGAATTCCCGTGGAGGTGGAGCTCCTGTGACGGAACGGACGGAACACGTGACCTGCACGTTCTGCGGTTGTCTCTGCGACGACATCACCGTGGAGCACGAGGACGGCCGCATTTCCTCGGTGAGCCGGGCCTGCCCGAACGGCAGGGCGCATTTCCTGGACTATGCCCCGGCACCCCGCCTCCCCCGCATTCGGGGTGAGGAAGCATCCTGGGAGGAGGCCCTCGCCGAGGCGACGCGCATTTTGAACGCCGCTCGAAGCCCTCTTCTGTACGGCCTCTCCTCGGCCTCCACGGAGGCGATCCGGAAAGCGGTCTCCCTGGCGGATCGCCTGGGAGCCTTCGTGGACAGCACCTCCTCGGTCTGCCACGGCCCGACGGGCCTTGCCATGCAGGCCGTGGGAGAACCCACCTGCACGCTCGGCGAGGTGCGGAGCCGGGCGGATCTGCTCCTCTTCTGGGGGTGTAATCCGGCAGCCTCGCATCCGCGGCACTTCGCCCGCTATTCCACCACCGCGAAGGGGCGCTTCGTTCCCGAGGGACGCAAGGGAAGGACGGTGATCTTCGTCGATGTGCGCCTCACGCCGGGGGCGCGCAGCGCGGATCTCTTTCTCCGGGTCGATCCGGGGTGCGATTTCGAGGTGCTCACGACCCTTCGTGCCCTGGTCCGTGAAAAACCTCTCCGGGAGCAAGAGGGGGTCTGCTTGGGCGGCGTGTCTCTCGGGGTGCTTCGGGACGTGGCGACGCGGCTCAAAAGCTGTCGCTACGGAGTCGCCTTCATGGGCATGGGGCTCACCATGACCCGGGGGAGAGACGTGAACGTGGCGGAACTGTTCCGCCTCGTGGCGGAGCTGAACACCTACACTCGTTTTTCGGTGATCCCCATGCGGGGGCACGGCAACGTCACCGGCGCCGACCAGGTTCTCACCTGGCAGAGCGGCTTTCCCTTCGCGGTGAGCTACGCCAGGGGGTATCCCCGGTACGGTCCGGGGGAGTTCACCGCTGTGGACCTGCTTCGCCGGGGGGACGCGGATGCGGCGCTCATTCTCGCCTCCGATCCGGCGGCGCATTTTCCGAGCAGGGCGGCGGCACGCCTCGCGTCGATACCAACGGTCGTCCTCGATCCTGAGGAGAGCCTCACCGCCCGGGGCGCCACGGTGTGGCTGCCCACGGGAAAGGCGGGCATCGACGTTCCCGGGAGCGCCTACCGGATGGATGGCGTTCCCCTGCGGCTTCGGCCGTTTCTCGCGCCTCGGCGCCCCTCCGACGAGGAGATCCTGGGGCGGTTGCTCGAGGAGGTGACGCCATGATCCGCATACGAGGCGGATGCATCGTCGATCCCGCGAACGGCGTCGATGGAGAGGTCCGGGATCTGTGGATTCAGGGTGGTCGCATCGTTGCGCCCCCGTCTCCGCCGGTGTCCGAGGCGGAGGTGCTCGACGCGGAGGGAATGGTGGTCCTGCCGGGAGGCGTGGATCTGCACAGCCACGTGGCGGGAGGCAAGGAGAACATGGGACGGAAGCTCCGTCCCGAGGACCATCGGGAGCACGTGCGTCCCCGGGAGGGATCTCTCCGCTCCGGATCGGGGTTCACCGTTCCCTCCGTCTTCCTCTCGGGCTATCTCTACGCCGAGATGGGCTACACCACGGTGATGGAGGCCGCGTCGGCGCCGCTCTTCGCCCGTCACGCCCAGGAGGAGCTGGAGGATCTCCCCATGGTGGACAAGGGGCTCTTCATCACCCTCGGGAACAACCACTTCGTCCTCGAATGCCTCGCCCGGGGGGAGGAGGAGCTGCTCCGCAACTACGTGGCCTGGCTCCTCCGCGCCACCGGCGCCTACGCGGCGAAGGTCGTCAATCCGGGGGGTGTGGAGAACTGGAAATGGGGACGTAACGTGTCCTCCCTGGACGAGGAGGTGCTTTCCTTCGGCGTAACGCCCCGGAAAATTCTCTCCGGCCTCGCCGAGTCAGTGCGGAAGCTCGGCCTCCCCCATCCACTGCACGTGCACGGCATCAACCTCGGACAGGCCCGTAGCGCGGGCACCACCGTGGACACTGTGAAAACCCTCGACGGACTGGGAGGACACCTCTGCCATCTCCAGTTTCTGAGCTACGAGGAGGCCGGCGAGGGAAGTTCCCTCTTCCGCTCCGCCGCCTCCCGGGTGGCGACGGCCCTGGAGGCGACGACACTCTCCCTCGACGTGGGGCAGATCGTCTTCGGGGGGGCCACGACCATGACCTCCGACGGACCGCTGGAGTATGCTCTCCATCGCCTCACCGGGGCGAAGTGGATCAACGACGACGTGGAGGGAGAAGGCGGCGGCGGCGTTCTTCCTCTCTCCTACGACCGAAGGAGTCGTCTTTCCGCGGAACAGTGGATCACCGGTCTGGAACTCTTTCTCCTCCTCCGGGATCCCTGGCGGCTCGCTCTCACCACGGACCATCCCAACGGCGGCCCCTTTTTCTGCTATCCTCAGATCATGCGACTCCTCATGGACCGGAGCTACCGGGAGGAGGTCATCGCCACCCTTCCGCCGAAGGTCCGCTCTGGAGCGCTCCTCCCCTCCCTGGACCGGGAGTATTCCCTCTCCGAGATCGCCGTGATCACCCGGGCGGCTCCGGCGAGAATTCTCGGCCTGCGGAACAAGGGACATCTCGGCATCGGGGCCGACGCCGACGTGGCGCTCTACGACCGGGTCTTCACCGACGGAACGCCCTGCCGTTGTGCGAAATATCCTTCCTGCCGCCGCGCTCTTTCCCGGGTTCGGCATCTGGTGAAGGGGGGCGAGGTGGTCATCCGGGACGGCAAAATCGTCAAAGAGGTCTCGGGGCGGAGGCTCTGCGTGGTTCCGCCCTTCGACGAGAGCCTTGAGCCGCGACTCCGGAAACAGTTCTCCGAGACCTATTCCGTGGCCTTCGAGAACTATGCCCTGGAGGAGGGGGAATTTCCACACCGGGAGGTGGTGCCGTGCTCGAAAACATGAACATGAACGGGGACGAACGAATCTTTCTGAGCCTTGGGGCGAACCTCGGCGACCGCCAGGGGAATCTCCTCCAGGCGTTGCAGTACCTGGGAGCCAGGACTACCGTGCGCCGTCTTTCCTCCTTCTACGAGACGGATCCCGTGGGGTGCGAGGGGGCGCCGCCCTTTCTCAACGCCGTGTGCGAGGTGGGCACGGACCTGGAGCCTCGGGAGCTGCTGGAATTTCTGCTGCGCATCGAAAAGCGCATGGGCCGCCTACGCCCCTTCCGGAACGCGCCGCGTCCCATCGACATCGACCTGCTTTTCTACGGAAAGCGGTGCATCGATGAGGCGGATCTGGTGGTGCCCCATCCCCGCATCGCCGAGAGGGGGTTCGTGCTGATCCCCCTGGCGGAGATCGCCCCGGAGTTTCCGCATCCCCTTCTGGGGCGCTCCGCGGCGGAGCTGGCCGAGGCGGTTGGAACCCAAGGCGTGCGCAAAGTGGAGCGGAGCCTCCGGCTCCGCCTCTCCGGCGATCCTCAGCAATGCGCTCCCGAGGTGTCCGTGGGACTTTCCCGGGTAGGGGTGACCAACCTGGAGCGGGTCATTCGCCTCGGAGGCTCGGAGCGGTCGGATCCCGCCCTGTTTCACGCCTGGCTCGACCTCTTCGCCGACCTCGGTCCGGAACAGGCGGGAGTGCACATGTCCCGCTTCTCCGACGTTCTGGAGGAACTGGTGGAAGAACTCACCACGAGCGCCTTTCCCGACGTGGAATCCCTGGCGGAACGCCTTGCCCTCGCCGTCGCCCGGGCGCAGAAGGCTCGTTTCTCTCAGGTCAGCATCCGTGCGCGCTATCCCCTCGCCCGCATCACCCCCATTTCGGGAAAGCGCGTGGAGGACATGGCCACCTTTCTGAGCATCGCCGCAAGCGACGGAGAGCGGACACGTCATCTCGTGGGCGTCGAGGTTGACGGCCTCACGGTCTGTCCCTGCGCTCAGGAGATGGTCCGCTCCTACGAGCGGCAACTCCTCCTGGACGAGGGCTTTTCGAAGGAGCAGGCCGAGAAGATCCTGGACCTGCTCCCCGTCGCCTCCCACAATCAGCGGGGACGGGGTACGCTTCTCATGGGCGGCGGCGAGGGCATTCGGGCGGAACACCTCGTGTCCATCGTGGAGGTCTCCATGAGTTCCGAGGTCTACGAACTCCTCAAGCGCCCCGACGAGTTTTTTCTGGTCAACAAGGCGCACCGCAACCCCCGCTTTGTGGAGGACGTGGTGCGGGAAATGCTCCGGAACCTGCTCCTCGTCTACGCGGATTTCCCCGAGAACACCTTTGTGCTCGCCCGGCAGGAGAATCTGGAAAGCATCCATCGTCACAACGCCTTTGCGGAATATCAGGGAACGCTCGCGGAGATCCGCGGAGAGATCGAGGAAGGGCGCCCGAGGGTAAAACACACGTCCCTCGACGCGTGGCTTCGGGAGGGATGGTCGTGAAGGACGGAACATGCCCAGGGCGCATCGCCTGGTGCATCACCGGGGCGGGACACTTTCTCGAGGATTCGCTCCGGATCGCCACATCCCGGGAAGATGTGGATTTCTTTCTCTCCCGGGCCGCGGAGGAGGTGGTGCGGATGTACCGTCTCGGGGATCTCCTCTCGGGACGACCGGTGTTCCGGGACACCGCGGCGTCCGCGCCCCTCTCGGGGCGGTTCTCCGGAGGCCGCTACCGCCTTCTGGTGGTTGCCCCCGCGACATCCAACTCCGTGGCCAAGTTTGTCCTCGGCCTGTCGGACAGCCTGGTCTCCACCCTCTTCGCCCAGGCGGGGAAAGCCGGCGTCCCAGCCCTTATCCTCCCCACGGATACCGTGACGGAAACCTGGTCTCTCACGCCCTCGGGCAACCGGATTCGCATCCGGCCCCGGGCGGTGGACCTGGAGAATTCGCGCCGGCTCGCCTCCTTCGAGGACGTGACCGTCGCGGCCGATCCGGAGGAGTTCTCCCGATGGCTCGCACGCTTTTCGTGACGGGAACCCTTGCCGCGGAGGCCTTGGAAGAGATTCTCCGCGACATGGAGAACGTGCCCTGGCGGATCAAGGTCATGCCCATCACCGTGGCTGCTCTCATGACCGTGGAGTGGATCGCGGACCGCCTCGTCTCTCCGGAGGAATGCGACAGGATCGTGCTTCCCGGCCTCGTCCGGGGGGATCCGGAGGTTCTGGCGGAGCGCCTGGGCGTTCCCGTGGAGCGGGGGCCCCGGGATCTGAAGGAGCTGCCCCGCCGCTTCGGACAGCGGATGGAACTGAGGGGTTACGGCGCCTACCGCACCCGTATCCTGGCGGAGATCGTGGATGCCTGGACGAAGGGCGCGGCGGCCCTCCTCGCCGCCGCCCGGGTCCGGGCCGCGGCGGGAGCGGACATCATCGATCTGGGCGGTCCGCCGAAGGAGCCCTATCCCCGGGTGGGAGAAGCGGTGTCCCTGCTGAAGCAGGAGGGCTTTTCCGTCAGCGTCGACTCTCTGGACCCGGAGACGCTGAACGAGGCCTCCCGGGCCGGGGCGGACCTGCTCCTCTCGGTGCATGCGGGGACGCTCGACAGGGTTTCCCCGGATTGCCCCGTGGTGGTGATCCCCGAGCCAGAGACGGACATGACCTCCTTCCACCGCTGTCTGGAGAGAGCCCTCGCACGGGGGCTCTCCGTTGTGGCGGACCCCGTGCTGGACCCTCTTCTCTTCGGTTTTTCCGAGTCCCTGGTGCGCTTCGCGGAGGTACGACGCCGTTATCCCGGAATGCCCCTCCTTATGGGGGTCGGAAACGTGACGGAACTGGTGGAGGCGGACAGTGTGGGGATCAACGCCCTCCTCGCGGGGATCGCCGAGGAGCTGGAGGTGGACTACCTCCTGACGGTGGAAGAGATTTCCTGGACCGCGGGCAGCGTCCGGGAGCTCGATCTCGCCCGGCGCCTCATGCACTATGCCGGGAGCAGGCGCATGCTTCCCAAGCACCTCGTGGGAAGTCTCGTGGTGGCCAAGGAGATCCCCTTCGAGGACTACACGGAGGAGGAGCTCCGGCGGATCGCCGCCAGGGTACGGGACAAAAACTTCCGCATCTTCGTCGGAGAGGGGCGGATCCATGTGTTCAACGGCGAGCGTTTCGTCTCCGGGACGGAGGCGGGAGAATTTTTTCCGGTCCTGGGTGAGGTGGATGCCGCCCACGCCTTCTATCTGGGCCGGGAGCTCGAACGGGCCGAGACGGCGCTGCGGCTGGGAAAACACTACGTCCAGGAAGAGCCGCTCCGTTTCGGCTATCGGAATGACCGCCATGATCCTTGAGGTCCTGCTCTCCACCCTGGACGAGGATGGGTCCCCCCGCATCGTTCCCGCAGGAGCCCACTGGGGAGAGACGCACCTGGAGCTTTTCTCCTACCGGACGAGCCGGACCTGCGACAATCTCCTCAAAGGGCGAGGCGCCGTGGCAAATCTCTGCGACGACGCGCTCCTCTTCGTCCGCTGCGCCCTCGACGAGGCGGCGAAGAAGGAACAAGCCTGTCGCCCCTCCGGCAGGGTTCCCGGCGCCATTCTCGAACGGGCCTGCTCCTATCGGGAGTTGCGACTCCTCGCTGCCCTCGGTGAGGGAGAGCGAATTCGCTTTTCCTGCGAAATCGTGGGAACGGGAACGATCCGGGAGTTTCTCGGATTCAACCGTGCGGCGGGGGCGCTTCTTGAGCTGGCGGTGGCGGCCACGCGCAGGGCTTGGCTTCCCGAGGAGGCGTGGAAACCTTTGTGGAGCCAGGCATGCCGCTGTGTGGAGCGCACCGGAGGTCCTCGGGAGCTGGAGGCGCTTGCGGTCCTCCAGGACTGTTTCTTCGGGGAGGAGGAAAAGGAGTGAAGGTTCGCGTCGAAACGGGCTCAAGACTCCATCTGGGGTTTCTGGATCTCGGAGGAGGGGTGAGGCGCCGCTACGGAAGCCTTGGTATCTCCCTGAACCGCCCGGGGGTGCTCCTTGAGGCGGAGGGGGCTGCCGTCTGGGTCTACCAGGGACCTGAAGCCTTTCGAGAACGGGTGGAGGCGGCTGCCGGAGCGGTGTCGCTCCTCGCGGGGAGAACGGAGGGGCTTCCACCGATCCGGCTCTGCCTTCGCAAGGCCATTCCGCCCCACGTGGGGCTCGGTTCGGGAACGCAGGTCTCCCTCGCGGCGGGAACGGCCGTGGCGGAGCTTTTGGGCGTCCGGACGGAACCCCGGCAGCTGGCCGCCCTGCTCCGGCGGGGACGCCGCTCCGGAATCGGCGTGGAGGCCTTCGCCGGAGGAGGGTTTCTCCTCGACGGCGGGATCCGGGAGAACGGCGGCACGCCGCCGCTGCTCCTTCGGCGGTCTCTTCCGGCGTCGTGGCGTTTCCTCGTGGTGCTTCCCGAGACGGCGCCGGGTATCTCCGGAGCGGCGGAGGAGCAGGCTCTGGCCACGCTCCCTCCCGTCGAGTCCGCAGTGGTGGGGGAGCTCTGTCGCCTCGTTCTTCTGGACCTGCTGCCCTCCCTGGTAGAGGAGGACGGCGTCGCCTTCGGGCGGGCGCTGACGGAGATCCAGCGCCTCGTGGGCTCCTGTTTCCTCGCCACCCAGGGGGGCATCTACTCCTCCCCTCTTTCGGAGCACCTGGTGACCCTTCTCCTGGAGATGGGAGCCCTGGGAGCGGGGCAGAGTTCCTGGGGGCCCGCAGTGTTCGGCTTCTTCGACGATCCCCTGATGGCGGAACAGGTGCGGAAGCGCCTCCTCGGATCCAGGGAGCTCGCGGGAGGAACGATTTTTGCGGCGGGGGGTGCGCGGGAGGGTGCCCGTATCCATTGCCGGAAGGACGCGGAAGAGGAGGAACGGTCGTGCGGTTCGCCGGAGTAGAGATCGAGGATACCTACGCGGAAGCCTTCAAGATGTGGGGGGCCCGGCTGCTCGTCACCGGAAGTTCCCCCGAGTGGGCACGGGCCGCCGCCGAGGCCGCGGCGGGTTTCGCCCACTCGGTGATCGGCTGCGGCTGCGAGGCCGGGGTGGAACGGTTTCTTTCTCCCGAAGAGACGCCCGACGGCAGGCCCGGTGCGACGGTGCTCCTCTTCGCCTCGTCCCGGAAGGACCTGGAGAAGCAGTTGCTCCTCCGGGTGGGACAGGCGGTCATGACCTGCCCCACCAGTGCCTGCTACAACGCTCTCGCCGGAGAGGAGGAACTCTCCGTGGGAGGAAAGCTCCGCTACTTCGGCGACGGCTGGCAGGGGAGCAAGGTGCTGGAGGGTGCCCGTTTCTGGCGGATTCCCGTCATGGACGGAGAATTTCTCGTGGAGGACCGCTTCGGCATCCGGCGGAGCATCGGAGGCGGCAATTTCCTCATCCTCGGCGCAGATGCCCGGGCGGCCCTCGAGGCCGCCGAGGCCGCCGTCCGGGTCATGCGGCGCGTCCCCGGGGTCATTCTCCCCTTTCCCGGAGGGATCGTCCGGAGCGGCAGCAAGGTGGGATCCCGCTACAAGTTCCTCTCCGCCTCCACGAATACCTCCTACTGCCCTTCCCTGCGCCCTCTCGTGGAGTCGGCGCTGCCCGAGGGGACGAACTGTGTCTACGAGATCGTCGCGGACGGCCTGGAGGAAGACTCCCTTCGGCAGGCCCTCCGGGACGGCGTGAAGGCTGCCTGCCGCGAAGGGGTCTGCCGCATTTCCGCGGGGAATTACGGGGGGAGGCTCGGGCAGTACGTCTTCGCTCTTCGGGATCTCCTGGGAGGTGACGCGCCGTGAAGGTGCTGCGGCCCCGGTGCGCCTTCGATGTTCCTGTGGAAGCGGAATGTCTTGTTCCGGAGCGGCTCGCGGAGATGACGACGGAAGCACTCCTCCGGCTGCCTCTGGCGTACGGACGGTTTTCCGTTCCTCTCGGAGAGCTTTTCGAAGTGGAGGCGGACGGCGCGGCGGATGCCGCGGTGGTGCTGGAGGGGGATTTTTCCCGGGTCAAGCGCATCGGGGAGAACATGGCCGGAGGCTCTCTTGAAATCCGTGGAAACGCGGGCATGCACCTGGGAGCGGGCATGTCCGGCGGGACGATCCGCGTTCTCGGCGATGTCGATGCCTGGGCAGGTGCTATGATGTCCGGAGGGTGCATCGAGATCACCGGCAATGCCGGTCCCTCCCTCGCGGGGGCCTACCCCGGGGAGACGCGGGGAATGCGGGGCGGCATGGTCCTTGTCCGGGGGGATACAGGGCTCCGGGCAGGCGAACGACTCCGCCGCGGCCTTGTCGTGGTGGGAGGTTGCACCGGCGATTTTCCGGGGTTCGGCATGCTCGCAGGGACTCTTGTGGCCTTCGGCACGCTGGGCATCCGCGCCGGGGCGGGCTCGAAACGAGGCACCCTCGTGGCGCTGGGCGGTGCCCGAGGAGAGATGCTTCCCACCTACCGGGAGGCCTGTGTCTATCGGCCCGTCTTTCTGGACCGCCTTCTGTGTTTTCTGGAGCGGGAGGGGTTTTCCGTCACTGCGGAGCACCGGAGCGGCCGATTTCGGCGCTGGGTGGGCGACGCGAACGAGTTGGGAAAGGGGGAGATTCTTGTCCATGAAAAAGACCTGCAATGAACGGAGCGTCGAAGTGGTCCGTCAGCTCGTGGAGGAAGCGGATGTCCTCGGCGTGGCGGTGCACCGCCTCGGAAACGGAACCCTGTGGATCGACTGCGGCATCGAGGTGGAAGGATCCCTGGAGGCGGGGAGACTCTACGCGCTCGCCTGCCTCGGAGGCATGGCGGACCTTCGGTTCGACACGTTCGATCTGGACGGAATCGCCTGGCCCTCCCTCTCCGTTTCCGTGTCCCGCCCTCTGCTGGCCTGCGTGGGATGCCAGTACGCGGGGTGGAACATCGAGGTGAAGGGGGCATCGGGGACGTACCGGGCCATGGGATCGGGTCCGGGCAGAATGCGCGGTTCCCGGGAGCCGCTGCTGGATCGGTTCGGCCTGAGGGAACGGACGGACGACGCGGTCCTCGCTCTGGAAACACGAACGCCCCCGGACGAGGAGACGGCCACGGCCATCGCCTTTTCCTGCGCGGTCTCGCCGGGGAAACTCGTGCTCCTCACGGCGCCCACGGCGAGCCTCGTGGGCTCGGTGCAGATCGCTTCCCGGGTGGTGGAGACGGGAATCCACAAGATGATCGAGGTGGACTTTCCCGTGGAGACGCTTTTCGCCGCAACGGGAACCTGCCCCATTCCGCCCCTCTGCGCGGACGATGCCGAGGCCATGGGACGCACCAACGACGCGGTCCTCTACGGCGGCTCCGCCTGGTACGCCCTGCGCTCCGGAGAGGATCTGTCCGTTTCGGCGGAACGACTTGCCTCGTCGAGTTCCCCCGACTTCGGTCTTCCCTTCCGGAAGATCGTCGAGCGCTACGAGGGGGATTTCTACAAGATGGATCCCCTGCTCTTCAGCCCCGCGGAGGTGGCGGTGAACGACCTGGCGACGGGAAGGACCTATTGCGCGGGACAGCTTCGTGCGGATCTGCTCCGGAAGGAGTGGCTCGGGTCGTGAGAGCGGCCCTCGTGGGCAACCCCGAGGGATGGCACGCAACCCAACTGGCGGCGGCGCTGGAGAGACGGGGCGTCACGGTGAGCCGCTTTCCCGCCACGCGTCTTTTCGGTTCCATCGGCGCCTCTCCGGGCGCGTCCTCTCTCGGGACATCTCTTGCGGACCAGGATCTCGTCCTGGTCCGGGCGATTCCGTCGGGCTCCCTGGAACAGGTGATCTTCAGGCTCGACGTACTGCACCTCCTCCGGCGCAGAGGCGTCCGGGTGGTCAACTCTCCGGAGGCACTGGAGCGCTCGGTGGACAAGTTCACCACCAGCGCTCTGCTGGAGGAGGCAGGGATCCCCACGCCCCGCACGGAGGTGACGGAGACTCTCGACGAGGCGCTGGCGTGCTTTCGAAGGCTCGGCGGGGACGTGGTGGTGAAGCCCCTTTTCGGCTCCGAGGGGAAGGGGATTGTCCGCCTCCGTGATCCCGAGACGGCATGGATGACCTTCCGCGCCCTGGATCTGGGGCGCTCCGTGTTCTATCTTCAGCAGTTCGTGCCCCACGGCAATGAGGACTTCCGCCTCTTCGTCGTGGGAGAAGAGGTGACGGGCGCCATGGTCCGTCGCGGAAAGGACTGGCGCAGCAATCTCGCCCGGGGGGGCAGGGGGGAGCGCTTCGTTCCCGACGAGCGTCTCCGGTCCCTGGCGGTGCGGGCTGCCCGCGCTGTGGGCGCCTTCTACGCCGGAGTGGACATTCTTCCCGGCCCCGATGGCCCCCTGGTGGGAGAGGTGAACGGCATTCCGGGGTGGAAGGGGCTTGAGTCCGCCCTGGGGGTGTGCATGGCGGAGCTGCTGGTGGCGTGTCTTCTCGACAGCACCCCTTCCCCCGGGGACGTGTCATGAAGGACGGTCGGACCCGGAGGGAGGTGGTTCGCCACGTGGAGCTTGCCTGTCTCCTGGAGGTGGGGGCGCCCAAACCGGGCAACGTGAACCGCTTCGCCGACTTCCGCGACGCCACCCTGGAGGATTTTCTCGTGAGCGCCGTCGCCGTGGGCGAGACCTTCCGGCGGACCCGGCCCTGGTCCGTGGGGATGCTGGTGCTTCGGGGCGTTACTGCGACCCGGCGTCTTACGGGGACCAACACGAACCTGGGCATGCTCCTCCTGCTGGCTCCTCTCGCCATGGGGGCTCTCG